>DATJHW010000020.1:0-6921 GCA_035493615.1 Saccharimonadales bacterium (SeqCode)
TCGGGTCAGGACCAACAAATAAAGGAGAAGCCAAATGAGCTTCAGCGACATCACTCTCACCTGTAAGGACTGCGGGAACCCGTTCGTGTTCACCGCGGGGGAGCAGGAGTTCTACCAGCAGCGCGGCCTCATGAACCAGCCGGGCCGGTGCAGCGACTGCCGTGCGGCGCGTAAGGCGTCGGGCGGCGGCGGCTCCAGCTACGGCGGGAGCTCACGTGGCGGCGGCGGATACGGCGGAGAGCGTGAGTTCTTCACCGCGACCTGCTCGTCCTGCGGCAAGGAAGCCCGCGTGCCATTCCAGCCGCGCGGCGACAAGCCCGTCTACTGCAGCAGCTGCTTCGAGACGCGTCGACCGGCTAGCCGGTACTAATCGCGAAAGCGATCGCCAAAGGGCCGGGCTCTTCCAAGAGCCCGGCCCTTAGCATTCACTCTTGATGCCGATCGAGACTGTCATCCGACTGAGCGGTGGTCCACTTTCGAACAAGATCGTGAACGCCGGTCCGGTCAAGCTCGGCTCCCTCATCCGGCTCACCCGCCAATCAGGAGCGCCGGTCTTCTATCGCATCACAAAGGTCGATGAGGTCCCGAACCGCACGTCGTTCACCGCGAGCGCGAAGTTCGAGCCGAAGGGCGACATCAAGACCGCCTAGCGCTTCTTCGTCGTCGTCTTCTTTGTGGTCTCCTTCGGCGCTTTCGTCTTCTCAGGCAGCGTCTTCGCATAGGCGTGCGCCTGGTCGATCCACTTCGCGAGGGCCGCGGGCTTCGCCACGTCCGTCGCGGGCACCACGACGTATTCCTTCATCGGCCGGCCCGGCATCGGCTCGAATGGCTTCGCTCCGGCCTTCAGCACGCGGGCGCGGGCATCCTCCGCCAGCCGTGCGACGACCTTGTCCTGGAAGGTGCCGGCGAACATGTTGCCGTTGAGGAACAGCGCGGGATAGCCGAACATCGGCTTGCGCACGACCCTCGGATCCTTCGGCGCCGCCTTGTCGAATGTGGCGGCGAGCTCGGGCGGCGTCTTCTTCCACTGCACCGGTGGGATTATCGGCTCCCCAGCCGCTAGTTCTGGTCCTTCGGTCCGGCGCCGAAGTGCGTGGCCGGGATCGAGCCCATGCGGCCGGCCTGATAGTCGGCGACCGCCTGGAGGATCTCCTCGCGCGTGTTCATGACGAACGGCCCGTACTGCACGACCGGCTCGCCGATCGGCCGGCCACCCAGCAACAGCACGTCGAAGGTGCCGCTGCGGCTGTCTTGGCGCGAGCTTCCCTCGACGCGGAGCGCATCGCCGGCCCCGAGGACGGCGAGCTGGCCCGACTCGAGCGGGATGCGCTCGGTCCCGACGGAGCCGAACCCCCCGAGCGCATAGACGAGCGCGTTGAAGTCCGGGCGCCATGGAAGCTCCAGGGTCGAGCCTGGCGCCAGGGTCACGTGGGCGTACGTGATCGGCGTCTGCGTGACCCCGGGCCCCGCGTGACCGGCGAGCTCCCCGGCGATGACCCGAACGAGCGCCCCGCCGTCGCGGGAGCGCACCAGTGTCACGGACTTCGCGGCGATGTCCTGGTACCGCGGAGGCGACCACTTCTGCGCGGCCGGCAGGTTCACCCAGAGCTGTACGCCGTGGAACAGGCCGCCGGAGCGCACGAGCTTCTCGGGCGGCATCTCGGAGTGCACGATGCCCGCGCCCGCCGTCATCCACTGGGTGTCGCCGTTCGCGATGACCCCGCCGCCGCCGGTGGAGTCCCGGTGCACGAACTCGCCGTCGATCATGTAGGTGACCGTCTCGAAGCCGCGATGCGGATGGTCGGGCGCGCCCTTCGCCTCGCCGACGCCGTACTGCACCTCGCCCATCTGGTCGAGCAAGATGAACGGATCGGCGACGGTGTGCTCCAGGCCGGGGAACGGCCGGCGCACCGGAAAGCCCTCGCCCTCGTAGGTCTGGATCGCGCGTACGACGCGCTGCACGTGGCGGAACCGCGCGCCGGGCGCGGCCTCGATAGCGGGAAGGGTGAGTGGATCTTGGACGGTGACGGCGGGCACGGCTGGTCTCCTCAGGTAGTTGTATCTGCAACTATCTTACCACCGGCCCCAAGAACGCCGCGGACTAGGGCCGCCGGAGCCGGTCGATCTGGCGGCGCTCTCGCTTCGTCGGGCGCCCCGCGCCCGGCTCGCGGACGAACACCCGCGGCTCCCGCCTGACGACCGGCGCGGGCGGGCTGTGGTCGATGAAGCAGGTCGCCGCCACGGCCGCCCCGACGCGCTTGTCGCGCAGCGCGACCACCTCGAGGATGCGCGGGCGCTCGACGAACGCCTCGACCCGGTCGCCGACCTTCACCGGCGTCGATGCCTTCGCGGGTGAGCGGTTCACGCGAACATGGCCGCCGCGGCACGCGGCCGTCGCAGCCGAACGGGTCTTGTACAGCCGGACCACCCAGAGCCAGACGTCGACCCGGATCGTGTCGATGTGGCAATCGTGCCACCATGGACCGCCGGCCGCGAACAGCCCGACTTCACCACTGGAGGATGCGGATGCTCGGCGATCATCTCGTGTTCCCGATCGTCCTGTCGACCGATATGGCCGCGAGCCGGGCGTTCTATCACGACACGCTCGGGCTCGACATCGTGCGCGAAGATGACGAGCGGATCATGTTCAAGTGTGGCGCCGGATCGGTGTTGACGGTGAGCCGCAGCACCACGGGAACCCGTGACACCCAGACCCAGCTCGCCTGGCGCGTGCCGGACCTCCGCGCCGAGCTCGCCGACCTTCGCGCGCGTGGCGTGCCGATCCAGGAGTACGACGCGCCCGATCCGAGGACCGTCGACGGGATCGCCGATATGGGGTTTGCGTGGGCTGCCTGGATCGTCGATCCAAGCCACAACGTCCTCGGCATCATCGAACCGAAGCGATGACCAAAGCGCCGGCGTCGATCGACGAGTACCTCCGGAGCGTGGCCCCCGAGTTCCGTCCGCTCCTCCGGTCCGTACGCAAGACGATCCGTGCCGCGGCGCCGACGGCGACCGAGAGCATCAGCTACGGCATCCCGACGTACAAACAGGACGGCCAGCGGGTGATCTACTTCAGCGCGGCCACCAAGCACTGCGCCATCCACATGGTGCGCAAGGCGGAGCTCGATGAAGCCGTTCGGCTTGGCTTCGGGGTCGGTCGCGGCTCGATCCGCTTCACGCCCGGCCAGCCGGTGCCCGCGCGGCTCATCAGGCGGATCGTGAAGGCCCGGCTGGCCGAGATCCGATCGAAATGATGCTCGGTCCATCCTGCTTTTCCCCCGGATGCGGGAGCCGCCAAGGCGGCCCAGAGGCTCTCATTGGTTCGCGGATCGCTGGGTCCGCAGAGAGTCTGGTGGCCACGATGGCGAGTCTCCGCATGCTCTTCTTGGACGGTGAAGTGATCGATGGCGAGTCGGACGATGTCTCCTCGGCACGTCCGGGCTTCGCGATGCGTCCGTCCGGTGGGAACAATCGGCTCGCATGGGTGCCGTTCAGTGCGCTCAAGTACTGCAAGTTCAGCCCGGCTGCGGCCGTCCGGTCCGGTCGGCCCGAAGACCCACGCGGGCAAGTCGGTCTTCCGAAGCTGGTCCTGCGATTCAACGACGGCGAGGTGATGCGCGGCTACAAGGACGAAGTGTTCGCGCACGACGGGAACTGCCTCAACGTGATGCTGTGGGACCAGGTGACCCGATCTCTGTGCCGCTACATCGTCCCGTACTCGGCGTTGAAGGCCGTCTTCTTCGTCGAACAATGGGATTCGCGCGAGGGTGTCGAGCGGAGCGCCTGACTCGACCGAAGGGCAGGTTGCTCCGCGATCAGCGGGCCAGGCGCGCGACCAGCTCGAGCAAATACTCGAGATCGAACGGCTTGGAGACGGTCTCGACCACGCCCGGCACATCGGCGGCGATGTCGCGACCGGTCCGGGCGCTCATCAGGATCACGGGGCTGGTGCCCCCGTCTGCCGCATACGAACGGCAGAAGTTCACGCCATCGACGTCCGGCATCCGCATGTCGACGATGATGAGATCCGCGGGACGGCCGGCGAGCATCTCGAGACCCTCGCGTCCATCCCGTGCGTACTGCACGTCGTAGCCCTCAGATGCGAGCGCCAGACCGAGTGCCTCACGCACCCCTTCATCGTCGTCGATGACCATCACCCGGCCGGAAGCCGTCAAGTCGGGAGAGACACCGTGAAGCGCGAGCCGCCGCCCCGTGGGAAGTCGACCGAGATCGAGCCTCCGTGCCGATCGACGATCTCTTTCGTGATGAACAATCCCAGTCCCATGCCCGACCGGTCGGGGTTCGCCTGAAAGAACCGTTCGAACAGGTGATCCCGGAGGCCCTCGGGTACGCCCGGGCCCCGGTCAGACACGATCAGTCGCAGCTCGGACGGGTGCTCCTCGAGCACGACCGAGATCGGCTCGCCTTTCGGGCTGAACTTCATCGCGTTCCCCACCAGATTCGTCAGCACCTGTTCGACGCGCAGTGGGTCGACGTCCGCCATGAGCGACATCGGCGCGGTGAGCGCGATCACCTGTTCGGCAGGCCCCTCGAGCCGGCTGACGGCCGAGCGAACGAGCTCGGCAACGTCCGTCCGCTCCTTGAACAGCGCGAACCTCTGGCCCTGGATCTGAACGGTCTCCAGCAGACGGCTGACGAGCCGCGCCAGCTTCTCGATCTGCTCAACGACGAGGTGCAGGGACCTTGCCTGCGTCGCATCGAGGTCGGTCCGTAGCCGGAACGAGCGCTCGAGCAGCTGGACGGCGGCCTTCGCCGACGTCAGCGGCGTCTTCAGCTCGTGCGCGGCGATGGAGAGGAACGAGTCCCGTGCGGCCACTTCCGCGCGTGCGCGCGCTTCGTTCGCGGCGAGCTCCGCGCGCTCCTGCTCGTGACGGAGCCGTTCGGTGAGGTCGCGGGTCACCTTGATGTACCCGACGAGCTGCTGATCCTGGTAGAGCGGCGTGATGACGACGTTGGCCCAGAACGCGGTCCCGTCTTTACGGATGCGCCAGTTCTCCTCCTCGAAGTGGCCGTGTTCCACGGCGTATCGAAGCTCGCCGTCGAGCTTCTCCTTCGAGGTTCCCGCGGGATAGAACCGGCCGAAGTGCTGGCCGATGATCTCCGCGGCCTCGTAGCCCTTGATGCGCTCCGCGCCCGGGTTCCACGTCATCACGTGCCCGTCGGGATCGAGCAGGAAGATCGCATATTCCTGGACGCTCTCGACGAGGCGACGGAACAGGATGTCATTCTGCCCTTCGGTCCCGATCCGCTTTGAGTCCGGCACGGCGTCGCCTCCGATCTGGATGACCAGCGCTCTGTCCGAGCCTAGCGTTCGAGGAGCCAGGTGCATGGATCCGCATGCACCGCCGCGTGCGCTGCGCTGATGTCCGCCGTCGTGCGCGCGTGCGTCGTCGCGGCCTCGGTCGCGGGCAGGATCGATGGGACGACGCGGCCCGCTGGTTCGAACGGCCCGGTCCTGTACGCCGACCTCGACGGCCAGCTCCACGTCCGGGACGTTGTGCCGATAGAGCATCACGTTGTGGCCGTCGGTCCGGAGACCGGGCGTCGCACGGAGGAATGCCCAGACCGGGTCGAGCAGGACCCGCCACAAGGTCGGGAGCTCGGTCCAGGTCGTGTTCGCCCTGATCACGGCCGTCGCGCACTCGGTGGTCCGCTCGACCGACACGTCGTGGGTCAGCACGATGGCTCCATGCTCCCGCCAACGAGCGGTCGGGCCGGCGTCGAGAGACCGCAGCCCAAGGAGCGCAGAATCAGATGACCATCATGAATCAGCGCACAGGGGTCCCGACGATCAGATTTGACGCCACGCTCTACACGATCGACAGATCGACTGTCCTGCGCCTGCCCGAGAGAGCGAGCGCGAAGCTGCCGTCGCGGGGGCAGGTGGCGGTACACGGAACGATCAATGGCTATCACTTCGAGACGGTGGTGGAGCCGGACGGCGTTTTCGGCCACTGGATCAGGATCGACCGGAAGCTACAGCGAGCTGCTGCGGCACGCACGGGTGAGCGCGCGACGCTCGAGATCGAACCGGTCAAAGACTGGCCGGAACCGAGCGTGCCGCAGGATCTCAAGAGAGCTCTGGCAGCTGCTCCCCCGAAGATCCACGACCTATGGAAAGAGATCACGCCGATGGCACGCTGGGAATGGGTTCGTTGGGTCAATGCGACCGGAAACGCTGTTACGCGCAAGCGACGGGTCGAAGTGACGATCTCCAAGATGAAGGGCGGCAAGCGACGGCCCTGCTGTTTCAACCTAGCGGCATGCACCGACCCGAACCTATCGAAGAACGGCAGGCTTGCGGAGCCGGCGTGAAGACGGCGGCGCCACCGCCGCTAGCGAAGCGCGCACCTTGGGACGCTCAGGTACGGAGATTTCGGATCAGGAGTGAGTGGGCAGGGAGCGGACAGGGATGCGTGAGCTTGAAGTGCGCCGCCACAGCAAGCGGGAGCGGCCCAGCCAACACCTGACCCGATGGGGCGTGGCTCTCGCTCGGCGCGTCGGCGCGGGTATCGGGCCGTTCGACCTCGTGGTCACCAGCCCGCTCGCCCGGTGCATCGAGACCGCCGTCGCCATGGGCTTCGCTGTGGACGATGTCGCGGTGCGTCTGGCCGGGCCGGACGGGACGGGGGAGACGTTTCCGCAGATCGACGCGTTCGACGGTGCCGCCGGGCGGGCTGGACTCGCCCACCTGATCGCGCAAGATGGCCCGGCCGCGGCCTTCGCGTTGGAGCAGGCGGCCCTCTGGCGCGCGATCGCTCTCAGATTGCCCGAGGGTGGTCGTGGCCTCATCGTCGGGCACGGCGCCGCGTACCTGGACGGTGTTGCGTTGGCTCTCCGGCCCGACGATGCCGCGCTTGCGACCGGCGCGCTTGCGAGCTACTGCGAGGGAGTCCG
>DATJHW010000021.1:0-2830 GCA_035493615.1 Saccharimonadales bacterium (SeqCode)
CCTCCGTCACCAGCCGCTCGATGACCGCGGGCGCGAACACCGGCACCGCGACGAGGCCGGGCGCGGCTTTGGCGATGAGCCGCACGAACGCCGTGAGGAAGTGGCGATCCTCGATGATCCGGCCGCGATCGTCGGTCACGAAGACCTTCTCGCCGCCGGAGTCCAGGGTCACCCCAAAGCTCGCGCGAAGCGTCGCGGTGATCGCGGCGAGCTCGCGCATCTGCTGCTGGAACTCCTCGAGCGAGCGCGAGCCGATGTTCTCCGACACGACCGAGTTGATGCCGATCACGTCGACGTCGAGCGCCTCCATGAGCTGCGGGAGGTGCTGCGCCGCGGTGCCATGCGAGTAGTTCAGGACGATCTTGAACTTGGCGTCGCTGATCTCCCGCTTGTGCGAGACCTCGCGAAGGAACGCCTCGCTGTACTCCTCGCCCACGCGCGGGATCTCGATGATCCGCCCGACGTCGTCGTACGAGCTGCGCCGGAAGTCCTCGCGGAAGAAGACGTTCTCGACCTTGCGCTCCTGGGCCTTGTCCATGTCGAGGGCCTGACGGTCGAAGAACTTGATGTCGCAGACCCGCACGTCGAACGGCGAGATCCGCACGTGGACCCCGCCGGCTGCACCCATGCGGCGGGTCTGGAACCGGCCGATCGGGAGCGGCGCCTGGGTCAGGTCGGCGACGTGCACGCCGGCGCCGACGATGCCGGCCATGAGCGCGCGCTTCAACATGCGGCTGGAGCGGTGCTGATCGCGATTCATCGTGACCGTGGCCCCGGTCGGGATCGCGGATGCGTACGCCGAGCCGAGCCGGGCCGCGAACTCGGGGGTGAGGTCTACGTTCACCAGACCGGTGACGCCGAAGCGGCCGAACAGCGAACGCCGGCTCTGCGAGCCCCAGATGAGGCTCGAGCCGACGACCGCCCCGCCTTCGACCTGCTTGTCGGGCCAGATCTTGACCTCGGCGCGCACCCGGGCGCCTTCGTTGATGACGGAGTGGTCGCCGACGACCGAGCCCTCCTCGAGGATCACCCGCGCCTTGAGCGCGCACTGGCGGCCGACGATCGCGCCGCGCAGCTCCGCGCGCTCACCGATGTAGCTGTTGCGCCAGACGATCGAGCTCTCGACGTAGGCGAACTGGTCGACCGTGACCGCGTCCCGCAGCACGGTCGGGCCGATGATCTCGGCGCCGCCCCCGATGCGCACCCCCGTGCCGAGGTAGATCGGTCCGGTGAGCTTGGCCGTCGGCTCGATCTCGACGTGGCCTCCGGCAAAGACGCCGGGCAGGATCTCCCGACCGAGCGGCTCGCTCGTCATCTTCCCCTGAAGCAGGTCGGCGTTGGCGCGGCTGTACTCGTCGATGGACCCCACGTCGGTCCAGTAGCCCTCGGCGACGTAGCCGTAGAGCGGCTCGCCGGCCGCGAGGAGCTGCGGGAAGAGATCCTTGCTGAAATCGAACTTCTCACCGATCGCGTAGCGCTCCAGCACCCGCGGCTCGATCACGTAGATCCCGGTGTTGATCGTGTCCGAGAAGACCTCGCCCCACGACGGCTTCTCGAGGAACTTCGAGATCCGGCCGTCCGCTTGCGTGATGACCACACCGTACTCGAGTGGGTTCGCGACCCGGATCAGGGTCAGCGTGACCGCGGCCTTGCGTTCCTTGTGGAACGCGACGACCGCCGACAGGTCGATGTCGGTCATCGCGTCGCCCGAGATGACCAGGAAGGTGTCGTCGAGGGCGGTGCCGATCTGGCGGACCGAGCCGCCGGTCCCGAGAGGCGTCTCCTCGACGCTGTAGCGAAGCCGCATCCCGACGGCGCCGCCGTCGCCGTAGCTGTCCTGGATCACCGACGCGAGGTACTGCAGGGTGACGAACGCGTCCTCGATGCCGTGCCGCTTGAGGAGGTCGAAGATGTGCCCGAGGCACGGCTTGTTGACGATCGACACCATCGGCTTCGGACGGTTGATCGTCAGCGGTCTGAGGCGGCTCCCCTCGCCGCCGGCCATGACGACGGCCTGCATCGGCGCGAGTCTAGGCGCGTTTCGCGGGCTGATCGGCTCCGATGGAGAACAGCGATTCGAGGTCGTGGCGCGAGTACATCTTGAACGCGACGTGGGTGTCGGTGCGGACGACACCGGGGACCTGGCCGATCCGGCGGGTGACGATGTCGGCGAGCTCGTCGTGCTCGCGCGCACGGACCATCGCGATGAAGTCCATCGGGCCGGTGACCGAGTAGACCTCGGACACGCCGTCGACCGCCGCGAGCGCCTCGCCAAGCGTTGGGATCGCGTTGCGGTCCGCGCTGATGAGCACGACGGCGGTGATCACCGTCAGAGGCTCTTCACATCGATGTCGTGGAGCGCGGACTTGAGGTAGTGCGCGGCCTCCTGAAAGGCCATCGCCTTGCCGCGGTTCAGCGCGGCCTCGTAGCTGTCCAGGCTGTCGGCGCTCGAGCGCTCGTCGTAGCGGTGGAAAGCCTCCTCGAGCTGGTCGACGGCAAGCTTCACGCGGTCGCGCGCGGCGGAGCTGATCACGGACACCCTCCCGATGGCTGCGTCAGCGACGAGGATATCGGGAGGGCGCCCGGACCGCCTTGCCTAGGGCGTGCGACGAGTCGTCGTGGTCGTCTCTTCGACGACCTCGTCGCCGACGTTCGGGTCGTTGACCTGCACGTCGGCGCCGCCGCCGGGCCGCACGTTCACGTTCGTCGTCTGACCCGCCGGGACGGTCGTGTCCTTGATCGTGGTCCGCTTCTCGGTGACCTCACGCTCCATTGCGGCCTCCCTTGTTCTGGTGCCGATCAGGGTTGCACGGCCGATGCCAGCGCTAGC
>DATJHW010000022.1:0-8289 GCA_035493615.1 Saccharimonadales bacterium (SeqCode)
GCGATGAACGCCCCGAGCGGGACGGTCACTGATCGTCCCGCTTCACGAGCACGATCGCGCCGACGAGCGCCGCGAGCAGCAGCACCGAGGCGACCTCGAACGGGAACGAGTAATCGGTGAACAGGCTCGCCGCCAGCGGGATGAGGTCACCGCCCTTCGGCGAGGGCGTGATCGGATCGTGGAACGACAGGGCGAGGAACGCCACCGGAACGGCGATCACGAGCACGACCGCCGCGGCCCACGGGGTCTGCTGCTGGAAGAAGAGGCCGTAGCCGCGGTCGTCGACCTTCGTGAACATCACGCCGAAGAGGATGAGGATCGTGATCGCGCCGACGTAGATCAGGACCTGGAACAGCGCGATCGTCTCCGCGCCGAGCAGCAGGAACATCCCGGCCATGCACGCGAAGGTCAGGGCCATGAGCAACGCCTGCGCGGTGATGCGCCGCAGCGTCACGACCGCCGCTCCGGCGCCGATGATCCCAAGGGCGAAGAGCCCGAAGAAGAACGGCTCGAGGAAATCGAACATGACTAGGGTGAGAGACCGGACCGGGCGTCGCGCAGGCCCACGCTGTCGCGCGTCCGCGACCGGAACCGCAGGAGGCGCCGGCGCTGCGTGAACGGCAGGCCGATGATCAAACCCGTCAGCAGCAGCCAGTTCACGACGGCGAGCGGAAGGCGCGGATCGGCGAACGCGAGGATGATCACGGCCGACGCGAGGATGTTCAGCAGGGCGAGCGGGATGAGCACCTTCCAGCAGAACCCCATGAGCTGATCGATCCGCAGCCGCGGCAACGTCGCGCGGATCCACATGAACAGGAGCACGAAGGCGTACGTCTTCAGGGTGAACCAGAGGACCCCGAGGATCGGCACGGCGTCGACGCCGGGCCCGTGCCAACCGCCGAACCAGAGCGTCGCCATGATCGCGGACACGACGGTCACCTCGCCGTACTCGGAGAGGAAGAACACGGCCCAGCGCATCCCGGAGTACTCGGTGAGGAAGCCGGCGACGAGCTCGGATTCGGCCTCGGGCAGGTCGAACGGGTTGCGGTTCGTCTCGGCCAGCGCGGCGATGAGATACGTCACGAACGCGAACGGCAGGACGAGCACGTTCACGAGGAGTCCCGGCTGCGAGTTCGTGATGTCGACCATGGAGAGCGAGCCCACGTAGAGGACGACCGTCACGAGACCGAGGATCTGCGGGACCTCGTACGAGATGAGCTGACCCGCGGACCGCAGTCCGCCCATCAGGGAGTACTTGTTGTTCGAGGCCCATCCCGCGATCACCACGCCGAGCACGGTCATCGAGCCGAGCGTCGTGAGGTACAGCAGGCCGACATTGAGGTTCGCTCCCACGAAGTCAGGGCCGAATGGGAGCACCACGAATGACGCGAGCATCGGACTGAATACGATCGCCGGCGCGGCCAGGAAGAATGGCGCGTCGGTGAGCTTGGCCCGGATGTCCTCCTTGCTCAGGAGCTTGATCGCGTCGGCGAACGTCTGGAGCAGCCCGAACGGACCGGTGTGATACGGACCGACCCGGTCCTGCATGACCGCCTGGATCTTGCGTTCGAGGAAGATCTGGGCGAGCGCGCCGTTGAGCACGAGGAACACGGCGAGGGCGACGGCGATGACCAGCCGCAGCACCGCCCAGATCGTCGGATCGATGCCGAAGGGACCGATGGGCACGGCCTCAGCCTCCGCGCGCGTCGCTGCGCGGTGGGAGGAAGCTCTTCCGCAGCGGGTGCCCGGGGAACGATTCCTCGAGGAAGATCCGCCTCAGGTCCGGGTGACCGTCGAAGATGATGCCGAACATGTCGTACGTCTCTCGCTCGCACCAGTTGGCGCCCGGCCATACGCCCGACAGCGTCGGCACGTGCGGGTCCGTCTCGCGGCACGTCGTCCGGAGCATCGCGAACACGTGCGTCGTCGTGCCGCGCACGAACGTGACGGAACGAAGCTCGGCTCCTGTGTCGACGCCCGCGTTGACCGAATAGAGATCGCACCGGGTCAGCGGATCGTCGCGGAGGAGCGTCGCCACCTCGACCAGGTGGTCGCGATCGACGTCGACGACGACCATGTCATGCAGCGTCGACACCTGCGCGCGCCGACCGAGCTTCGCCGCGAGCTCGGCCGCGACACGCCCGAGGTCCGCGGACGCTTTCGGCGAGCTCAGTACCACCGCAGCACCTGCTTGCGCCACGCGTAGAACAGGCCGACGACCAGGATGAGGATGAAGACGACCATCTCCACGAGTCCGGTCCAGCCGAGCGATCGGAACAGCACGGCCCACGGGAACAGGAAGATCACCTCGACGTCGAACACCACGAACAGCAGGGCGAAGATGTAGAAGTGGCTGGGGTAGCGGCCCCAAGCCTGCCCGACCGGTTCCTCGCCGGATTCGTACGTGCGCGACTTCTCGAGCGAGGGCTTTCGAGGGGCCACCAGCCGCGAAACGCCGAGCAGTACCGTGACGAAGCCGGCCCCCACCAGGAAAAAGGCGAAGACATAGAAATAGGAAAGGTTGTAGTCGGGCACCGCGACGTAGCGTACGAACGGCCCAACATCGCCGCAAACCGCGACGAATTCGAGCGATCGCGTGCCCAATGGTCCCGGTCACCGTAACGACATGGCCCCGTTGTGCGGTTGACACATCGTGAGCAGCCGGTTTACGGTGCGCCCGTCCCCGAACGGTCAGTACGCAATGCGTACATGCTCGTTTTCGGGACCGGGCGCCGCTATCGGGCTCGCGCGTAGCTGGGGAGGTAAGCCGTCTTGAGGGCGATGCAGAGTTGGCCGTCGGCCATGCCGTCGGGGCGCATGCAGCTCGGGGAGCTCGCCCGGCATTCCCGCCAGACCATCGAGCGTCGTCTGCGCCTCAGCACCCGCCACCTCGGTCGTCGCGCGCTGTTCGTGCTGATCAATCTGCTCGTCGCGGCCGTCGTGATGGCGCTTCCGTTCATCGGCGGCACCGCGGCTCGGCCGGCCGCGCAGGCCGCGGACTTCACCGGGGCGATCGGATCGACCACGCTCGCACCGGCCGACACCGCGACACTGGTCGCCCGAGCCGCGCCGCAGGCGCGCGCCTTCGCGATCTCGGCCGCTCGCGATCCACGCACCGTCGTGACCGAGGATGCACACGCGTCACGGACCTACACGCTCTCGGCGGCCGACACGCTCTGGACGATCGCGAACTACTACGGGCTGACGGCGGAGTCGATCGCATTCGCGAACGGGATCACCGATCCGTACCACCTCCAGCTCGGACAGACGATCGTGATCCCGCCGGCCGATGGCGCGCTCTACACGGTCGCAGAGGGTGACACCGTCGAGTCCGTGGCCACGCGATTCAAGGTCGCACCGGCCGTGATCCAGGACTACAACCGCCTGTGGCTCGAGCCGCAGAACTTCGCCCCCGGTGCGCGGATCTTCGTCCAGAACGCGGTGCTCCCGACGCTTCCCCAGCCGCCGCAGGCCGTCGCCACCGTGATCACGCGGCCGGCGATCAGCGCACCCGAGGCGAAGGCCGGCGGGTTCCTCGCGTGGCCGGTGAACGGCATCATCACCCAGTACATGTGGGCCGGCCACACGGGCGTCGACATCGCCGCGCCGTACGGCACGGGCCTCGCGTCCTCGGTGAACGGCGTCATCACCCAGAACGGCTGGGTCGCCGTCGGCGGTCTGCACATCTGCGTGCAGGCCGGCAACCTCGAGGAGTGCTACTACCACCTGAGCGCGGCGTACCTTGCGGTCGGCACCCCGGTCACCGCCGGACAGATCGTCGCGGCGATCGGGCTGACCGGAGTGACGACCGGGCCTCACGTCCACTGGGAGACCAAGATCAACGGCCAGTTCGTGAACCCGCTGGCGGTCCTGCAGCCCTAAGGAGGCCCGCGCGCGGCTTCCATACTGAGCGGGTGTACCAGGCAGTCCATAGCGATCGTTCGAGCAGGGTCTTCGTGTCCGCGGATTACGGCGCGACCGCGGTCGACGGCGGCGTACCCGGGCCGCTCGAACGCGCGATCCCCCTCCCTGCCGGCACCGAGCTCGTCCCGCTCGCGGATCGCGCGGCGGTGGGCGTGGATCGGCGAGGCGAGCCGCGATCCCTTGGCCCGGCGCGCTGGGCGGTCGCGGCCATCCTGCCACCGGGGTACATGCGCACCGGCCTGCCGTCGATCGACGCGGCGAGCGACGCCGCGCTCCTCGAGCCGCTGCCCTACTCGGCGGTCGCCGCTGACGCGGCGGGCGAGCTCGTCGTGGCCGCCGTGCCGCTCGCGCCGCCGGCGGCCGCGGCGCCGCAGGACCTGGGCCCGGCGATCACGCGACGGCTCGGCGCCGAGCCCTCGAACAAGCTGCTGCGCCAGCTGGCCCGCTGCGCGCGGGACTACCGGTGCGCCGCGGCACGCAACGCGTTCCTCGGGCGGGGTGAATGCGCCCTTCCGCTCGGCGCGCCGGCCAACGACGGGGCCGCGCCGCTCGTCGCGCTCCGCCGCCATGAGGAGCGGGCGCCGCTCGAGCCGAGCGCGTTCAGGGTGACGCCGGCCGATGCCGCGGCGGTGGGGATCGCGCACCTCGCCGCGGGCGGATCGAGCGTGTCATTCGGACACGCCTGCGAAGGTGAGCCCCTCGAGATCATCCGCGACCTCACGGATGCCGCGGCGCTGATCCGCGACGCGAGCCCGGCCGGCGCGATCGTCCTCCGGACGAGCGGCTCGTCCGCGGCCGCGATCGGACGGGCGGCCGACGCGGGGATCGATCGCGTCGTCGTGCGCCTTGCTTCGGCCGCCGGCCCCACCTATGAGCGCGTCCATCGCCCGATCGGATTCCGCTGGACCGACGTGCGGGCCGCGCTGCGCGAAGCGGCCGCGCGACGATGCGCGATCACCGTCGAGCTCCTGTCGCTCCCTGGGCTCAGCGACCGCGAGAGCGAGGCCGGCGCGCTCGTCGCGCTCCTCGGCGAGCTGCCGCCGGGCACCGAGATCCGCCTCACCGGCCTCGCGGCCGATCCGTATGCGCTGCTCGCGACGCTGCCGTCCGCTCCGACGATCGGTATGTCCCGGCTGCTCGAGCGGCTGCGTGCCGATGCCGCGCACGTTCGGCTGGCGGCGTAGGCCGTGTTCCTCGATCGAGCCCGCCTGGTCGTCAAGGGCGGTGACGGCGGCCGCGGCGTCATCTCGTTCCGCCGCGAGGCGCACGTCCCGCGGGGCGGTCCCGACGGTGGCGACGGCGGTCGCGGGGGCAGCGTCGTGCTCCGCGTCGACAGCGGCATGACGACGCTCTCGGATTTCCGGTTCCGCAACAAGCTGGAGGCCGAGGACGGCGCGGCCGGCGGTGGAAAGAACAAGAGCGGCCGTGCCGGCGCGGACCTCGTGGTCCGCGTTCCCGAGGGCACGATCGTCGTCGATCGCGCGACCGGCGAGCGCGTCGCCGATCTGATGACGCCGGATGAGGAGATCGTCGTCGCGCGCGGCGGCCAGGGTGGCAAGGGGAACGCGCGGTTCGTCTCGAGCACCCGGCGGGTCCCGCGCATCGCGGAGGATGGCTCGCCCGGCGAATCACACGAGCTGGATCTCGAGCTGAAGCTCATCGCCGACGTCGGCCTGGTCGGCCTTCCGAACGCGGGAAAGTCCTCGCTCCTCGCGGCCCTCACCCGCGCGACGCCGAAGATCGCGGCCTATCCGTTCACGACGCTCTCGCCGAATCTGGGCGTCGCGCGGCTCGAGGATCGCGAGCTCGTCATCGCGGACATCCCCGGGCTCATCGAGGGCGCCCACGCCGGCGCCGGGCTCGGCGAGGAGTTCCTTCGGCACATCGAGCGGACCCGGCTCATCGTGCACGTCGTCGATCTCGCGCTCGAAGACCCGATCGCGGACATCGCCGTCGTGGACACCGAGCTCGCGGCGTACGGACGGGGCCTCATGGAGCGGCGGCGGCTCTTCGCGCTCAACAAGCTCGACCTGTTCGAGGCGCGGGAGCGCGCTCCAGCCGTGGCGCAGCGCCTGGGTCCCGACGCGGTCGCAGTCTCGGCGCTCACCGGCGAGCACGTATCCGACCTGCTGAAACGGATCTTCGCCGCCTGCGCGCCGCGCGAGGTCATCGCAGATCGAGCACCCGGCGAGCGTCGGATCGTGTTCGCCGGCGGCGGGCGCGACTGGACCGTCACGAAGGAGCGCGACGGGTTCCGGGTCAGCGGCGACCGCGTCGAGCGGCTCGCGACGGGCATCGACTGGGAGAGCCCCGACGCCGCGGCGTACTTCCAGCTCCTGCTGCAGAAGAACGGCGTCGAGAAGGAGTTGCGGCGGCTTGGCGTGCGCGGTGGCGACACCGTCCGCATCGGCGCGAAGGTGCTCGAGTGGACGGAGGGCGGTACGGCATGAGGCTCGGCGTCTTCGGCGGCACGTTCGACCCCGTCCACGTCGGCCACCTCGCGATCGCGAACGCGGCGTGCGAGTCCGTGCCGCTCGATCGGGTCCTCTTCGTGCTCGCGCGGCGCTCGCCGCTCAAGGAGCGCGGACCGGTCGCGGGCGAGGCCGATCGGCTGCGGATGCTCGAGCTCGCGGTCGCGGGCGAGCCGCGCTTCGCCGTCTCGCGGATCGAGCTCGATCGCGAGGGCCCGTCCTACACGGTCGACACGCTCGAGCGCCTGTCCGGGACCGACGAGCTGTTCCTGATCCTCGGCAGCGACGCGATCGCGGACTTTCCGCGATGGAAGGATCCCGGCCGGATCGCGAAGCTCGCGACGCTCGTCGTCGCCGCGCGGCCTGGGGCGCCCGAGCGCGTCGGCGATACGCCGACCATCGTGTTCGACGCGCCGCGGCTCGACATCAGCTCGCGCGAGCTGCGCGCGAGGGCCGCCCGCGGCCTGTCGCTGCGATACCTTGTTCCGGAGCCGGCGTGGAAATACCTCGAGGCGCGCGGGCTCTACCGCACGGAGGGATCGACGTCGCGAACGACCTGAGCCCGCGCGCCCTCGCCGACCTCGTCGTCGAGGCGGCGACCGACAAGAAGGCCGAGAACGTCCTCGTCATGAACGTGTCCGAGGTCACGACGATCGCGGACCTGTTCATCCTGTGCAGCGGACGCGGCGAGCGGCAGGTCCAGGCGATCTCCGATGGCATCGTCGAGCGCGCCAAGGCTGCCGGTCGCATGCCGGTGGGCGTGGAGGGCTATGGCGAGGGCCGGTGGATCCTCATCGATCTCGGCGACGTGATCGTGCACGCGTTCGTCCCCGAGGAGCGCGACCTGTACAACCTCGAGCGGCTCTGGGGCGATGCGCCGGTCGTGCTCAAGATCGAATAGCGAGCGTCTGCGGACGCGGCCGCACGGCCGCGGCGATGACTAGATGCGCTGGTGTCTCACCGGGCGCGCGCGCTTTCGGCGTAACGCGGACCAGCGCCACCAAACGAGCCCATAGCCGATCACCCCGATGACCCCGGACAGGAGGTCGTTCATCTGGTCCTGCAGGTCGCGCACGTTGTGGGTGCCGAGCAGGACGTCGCCGTAGAACTCCTGGATCTCCAGGATCACGTGGAGGAGCGTCGCGAGACCGATGCCGGTGAGGATCGGGAAGCCGAACGCGCCGGCGAGCACCACCGCGAGCGCCCCGGGACCGTGCGAATGCGGGATGTGGTCCCACTCGAGCCACGTGTTGTAGAGGTTGAGCGAGTTGCCAAGCATGTCGACGACGAAGATCGAGAGATACAGGTCGTCGTACCACCACGGGTACTCGCTCCACTGGCGCTTGCGGTAACGGAGCTTCCAGAACAGCGGGAACAGCATCGCGAATCCGAACGAGATGATCACGTCGCGCGCGCCGAGCGACTTGCCGGCGTAGCGCTGATCGCCACCGTTCACGATCGCGTCGACGCTCATCGCCAGGATCCCGAGTCGCAGCACCGCGTTGACGAGCGCGCCCGCGGGCGCGTGGGTCCGGCCGAGGTACGGGACACGGGAGAGGGCGCGGGTACCTGCCACGGCGCGAGCGGATGCAGGGGCCGTGCCCGCCAGGCCGTACACTCCAACTCTCGGTGAGCGCATTTCCTCGATTTTCCGGCCGCCCAGCGCCCCCGCTCGGGGCTGTAGCTCAGTTGGTAGAGCGCTTGAATCGCACTCAAGAGGTCAGGGGTTCGAATCCCCTCAGCTCCACAAGACCTAGGAGCCGGCCGGTGGGAGCGGGCTCACACCGAGCGGCGACGACGGTCTTGGAAGCCGCGAAGCGGCTTAGTGAATGGGGACCGGCGCAGCCGCCCGCGGCTTACAAGGGCGCCGGGGAGCCCGAAGGCTCGCGATGAG
>DATJHW010000023.1:0-35391 GCA_035493615.1 Saccharimonadales bacterium (SeqCode)
GATGAGACCGTTTTCCGCGCTGACGTTGTGCGCGTGCGTGGTGATCGCCTGCGCGGGTGAGCCGCCGCCGATCTCGCCGTCCGCGAGCGCTGGCCTTCTCGGCACCGACGCGCCGGTCGCTCCACCGGTCATCGCGTTGGAGCCGTCGCGGGCCGGCGCCCAAGCCCAGCGCTACATCGCAGGACGGTGGACGTCGAGCCTGCCGCTTCGCGGGGTCCGGTTCGCGATCGACCCGGACCCCGGCCTGCCGTGCACCGTGACGATCGATCCGGGCCGGCAGGCTGGCGGGTACGCGTGCGACTGGTTGCTGCCACCGGCGACCGAGGTCCGCATCGAGCTCCGCGGCACGACCGGGCCGGGCGCTGAAGGAGTCGCCACGGGCACCCTCCGCACGATGGGCGACCGGCTGAGCGGCGTGCCGTGGTTCACGGAGTTCGAGGATCCGAACGGCGAAGCAGTGGCGTGCGCCGCCGCGAGCGTGCGGATCATCCAGACCTTCACGACGGGTCGCGATGTCGCGACGGCGCGGGACATCCTCGCGCAAGGTGTGCCGCTGAACAGGAGCGCCGACCCGGGGATCGATCCGGCCGCCATCGCGGCCGTCACGACCGCGCTCGACGCGGCGAACCACTACCACTACTACCGCTTTGCCACCCGTGAGGCCGCGACGCGGGCGGCCGTGTACTGGCTCGCGCGGTCGGCGAAGCCCGTGATCGCGCTGTCGCTCGCCGGTCAGCACGCGCCGATCATCACCGGCTACACCGGCGCGATCGGACCGCGCCTGGTCGACGGGACCATCACCGGCCTCGTGGTCGAGGACCCGCAGCGCGGCGACCTCGACCCGCTGACGGCGAAGCACCGGCCCGACAAGTCGCGTTCGGTTGAGTTCCAGACCGGGAAGCTCATCGGGATCGATGAGTGGTACACCGATGACTGGTGGTTCCGCGACGCGTACAAGGGGTCGATCATCTTCAACTCGGATGCGAAGCTCCACGACGTCGACCGGAACGACGGGCTCTACCCGCGACCGCACTGGGATGGCACGTTCGTGATCCTGGTCGACGACGGCGATGCCGCGAACCCGCCCGATCGCGAAGGTCGGGTCCAGCCGCAGTGACGCTCGGGTACGGACCAGGCTGGCAGTGGGAGCCGGCGAAGGCGCTCGATCGCGTCGCGCACGAGGTCGCCCTGGACTGGGAGGTGCGGCTCGGGCCGCGGTACGAGTGGGCGCGCTATTCGTTCGCCGCGCCGGCCGGCGACCACGCCGTCCTCAAGATCACGCCGGTCGAGGACGACTGGGCCGACCACGAAGCCGATGCGCTCCGGTTCTGGCGCGGCCGCGGCGCGGTCCGGCTCCTCCGGGAGGACCGCTCCCGCCGCGCGATGCTCATCGAACGTTGCGTCCCCGGTCACGATGCCTCGGCGATCGACGATCTCGAGGCGATCCGCGCCGCGCTCGCGACCGGCCGGGAGCTGTGGCGTCCAGGGGACGACCGGGTGTTCCGGCGGGCCGGCGACGAGATGGCCCGCTGGCTCCGCGAGCTCACCGAACGGACCGATCATCCGTACCTCGCCATCGCCGCGGCGCGCTTCGCCAAGATCGCGCCGCGCCACGACGTCCTCGTCCACGGCGACTACCACCATCACAACCTGCTCCGCCATGCCGGCCGCTGGCTCGCGATCGATCCGAAGCCGCTCATCGCGGAGCCCGAGTTCGACGTCGTGACCCTGCTCTGGAATCCGCTGCATCTGGTCGTCACCCGCGAGGTCGTCGAGCGGCGGATGCGCCAGTTCACGTCGGCCGGGCTCGACGGGCAACGGCTCAGGGACTGGGCGGTCATCCGCGGCACGCAGCTCGGGCTGCCCCTCGAGCCGGGCGAGGACGCCGCGACCTCACGCCAGCTCGGCGTGGTGAGATGGCTGCTCGAGTAGCGCTTAGGGCTTCGTGAGCAGGATCGCGTTCGGGAGGAGCCGGCCCGGTCCGACGGTGTACTGACCGTTGATCCACATCGCCGAGGTGCCGCCGCCGTCGAGGTTGAGCGCATCCTGCACGCCGAGCGCCTGGAGGACGTACTGCGACTCCACGAGGCTCGCGTTCTCGGTGATCACGAGATAGATGTAGGTGCCATCGGTGCCGATCGAGCCCTTCATCTCGCGCTCCTGCTGCTTCACGGTCTGCTCGGCGCTGATGTCGAGGATCGCGCCACCCTGCAGGAGAAGCATGAACATCGTGATGCCCGCGGTGATCGGCAGGTTCGCCGTGGGGCCCTGGCCGTAGACGTACGCGCGGCGGTAGTACGTCGGGGTCTTGCCGTTGAAGATGAGCAGCCCGTTCTGACCGATGAGCGCGGGCTTGTTGATCCAGGTGCCGAGGTCGCTGTTCCACACCGCGTAGTCGTACGAGTTGACCTTTCCGGCGCACGCCGCGTAGTCCGGCGGGCAGAGATACGTGCCGTGAATGGCCGCGTACGCGTGGTCGGCCGTGGCGAACTGATCGAGCGGTTCCACCGGGCAGTTGTTCGCGCAGTACGACGCGTTCGCCGTGACGGTCTTCACCGTGACATCCGCGAGCCGCTCCTTGATGAGGTGCGTCGTGAAGGTGCCGGCCGGAGTCGGCACGCTCTGCGTGCTGTAACCCGTCGGGCTGTAGATCCCGACCGGCTTCGGCGGCAGTGTCCCATCGGGGTTGAGGACCGTGACCGACCAGAAGACGCCGACATCCTCCATCCAGGTCGCGCCTTCGATGAGCGGCCGCAGGTAGAGCCGGTAGTAACCGGGAGTGAGCGGAGCCTGGATCGTGAACTGGAACCACGCGATCTGTCCGGGTCCGACGTACGGCGCCGGCTGCATCGCGATGCGGTTGTAGCGCGGCCAGCCGGTATTGGGCGAGCCCAGCGCACCGTCGCCGCCCAGCGGGCTCGCGCGGTCCTGGCCGGGCTCGGGACCCCACGTCCCGAGGTAGGCCACCTCGCCGAGCTTGCCGCTGACCCATCCCTGCGAGCCGGAGTTGTAGTACGCGACCGTCGCGGTCGACCGCGTGCCGGGGCACAGGGTCGGGTAGCCGCTCTGCCCGTACCACTGTGCGTGGAAGCCGGCGATCCCGGCGGCGTAACCGGCGGGTGGCGCGATCCCTGGGCCGGTGCTGCTCGCGCATGTCGCGGCGGCGCTCACCGGGTCTGGCGCGCCTGGGCCGAGCAGTAGCGAGGCCGCGACCAACAGGGTGGCGCACAAGCGAGCGAAGGCGGCATCCCTGACCATCCAGTGCGACTAACGCCGTGCCGGACGGTCGCGTTGTGCCACCTGTTCGGGTGGCGCTCAGCCCGGGCTTGGGAGGATGGCGCAGCACGGGCTCGTTGCCCACTGCGGCCACGCAGGGTCCGCACTACGCGTCGGGGAGCGAGACCGGCGGCACGTAGGGCCGAACGTAGGAGCGGTGCCACCACGCGCCGGACTCCCGCCGCTCGGCCGGCGTCGTGAAGCGGTAGAGCCACAGCTGGGCCCGGACCACGCGCGGCCGCTGCCCGGCGAAGGGATCGCGCGCCAGCAGGTGGAGGATCGCGCGATCGCCTTCGAGGAGCTTGGCGAGCAGCGGCATGAACCATTCGTGGTAACGGGGCGATGAGAACGCGGCGAACCACATGAGCCAGTCAAGGCGCAGGTGGTACGGCGCGTATTGCGGCGGCCGCCGTCGCGGGTCGCCCGGCTTCGCCTTGAACTCGTATTCGCGCCACTCGCTCGTGGTCGTTGGGTCCGGATCGAGGGTGCCCTCGATGATCACCTCGAACCGGCGCTTCGTCACGCTGCCGAACGCGCCATAGGTGTTGACGAGATGGAGCGGGTCGAAGCTCGAGTTCATGAGCTGGCCGGACGACAGCAGGTTCTTGGCGGGCCGGTAGCTCAGCGCGACGACGAGCAGGGTCACCAGGATCACCAGGACCTCGTGGGGGAGCGAGGCCTCGAGCGCCGGCCGCGCGAGCGGCAGCACCCGCCCGAGCGCCGCGTCGTCGAATGCCGCGAAGGCGAGCACGATCGTGACGACATTCAGCCAGGAGAAGTTCCCGCTGAGGACGAGCCACGTCTGCGTCGCGACGATGATGAGCCCGGCCGCGGTCGCGATCGGCTGCGGAGCGAACAGGAACACCGGCACGACGAGCTGCGCGAAGTGATTCCCGAGCACCTCGACGCGATGCAGCGTGCGCGGCAGACGATGGAAGTACCAGCTGAGCGGGTTCGGCATCGGCTGGGTCTCGTGGTGGTAGTAGAGGCAGGTGAGATCGCGCCAGCACGGGTCACCGCGCATCTTGATGAGCCCCGCTCCGAACTCGAGGCGGAACACGAGCCACCGGGCGAGGTACACGAGCGGCAATGGCGTGAACGTCCACGCCGGCCCAAGAAAGATGCTGAGGAAGCCGGCCTCGAGGAGGAGCGTCTCCCACCCGAAGCTGTAGAAGGTCTGCCCGACGTTCACGATCGAGAGGTACAGCGCCCACAGCACCGCCCACACGAGCATCTCGATCGCGAGCGGCCATCCGTCAGGTAGGCCCGCCACGACGAGGAGGCTGAGAACGATCCCGACCGATGCGACGACCACCAGGAGCCGGTCCGAGTAGCGCCAGTGGAACAGGCTCGGTGAGGTCCGGAATGGCACATACGCGACGAAGCTCGGCACCGGCAGGAGCCCGCGCTCACCGAGTAGCGGCCTGAATTGGTTGAGCGCGACCAGGAATGCCACCAGGTAGATCGCGCCGATGCCGCGCTCGAGCACCAGCCGCGCGAGCCAGTAGTCGGACGTCTCGAGCCAGGCCATCGGTCCGCAAACCTAGCCGCTGGTGGTACACCGGATAGCAGGGCCCACGCCGGGTGCGCTAAAGAAAGCCAGCGCCCGGCGGCTCGTTGAAGGGAAGACGTGAGCGCGGACGCCGCCTGGGAAGATCTCTACGAGCACGAATATCCCCGGCTGCTGCGCGCGCTCACCGCGATCGCCGGAGACGAGGGCGCCGCCGAGGACGCGGTCCAGGAGGCATTCGTGCGCGCATTCAAGCAGGGCCTGGCGGCGCTCGACCGTCCCGGAGCATGGCTCCTGGTCGTCGCGACGCGGGTGCTGTTCCGCGACCGGCGCCGGTGGCCGGCCGTCGTCGCCGTCGAGACGCTGCCGATGGGCCGTGACGAGATCGACTTCGCGATCGAGCGCGCCGACCTTCTCGCGGCGCTCCGGCAGCTCCCCGAGCGCCAGCGCGCCGTCGTCGTCGCGCGCTACTACTACGACCTCTCGTACGAGGAGATCGCCAAGGCCTTCGCCATCCGCAGCGGCACCGTCGGCGCGACGCTCTCGCAGGCGCTCGCGAAGCTCCGAGCGGCCCAGGCCGCGCGGCAGCTCGTGCGCGGGGCCCTGCGGCCGTGAACGAGCGCGATCTGGACGGTCTCGGCCGGGCGCTCGCGCGTGCGATCGACACGCAGCGGGTGCGTGAGACCCCCTTCGCGTCATCGCGCCTCGCGGCGCGATCGAAGCCGGTGACAACGCGGACGTTCACCTTCCAGCTCGCACTCGCGATCGCACTCATCACGCTGGGTGCGGCCGGCGCGCTGCTCGGCCGGACGGACCTGACCAAGGACCTCGGTGTCGCGAGCGGTCCGCGCCTCGTGCCGGTGACTCGCGCGGCGCCGGGCGCTCCGGTGGTCGTGGGGCACATCGAGGATGCGATCAACCCCATCACCGCGCGGTACGTCGAGCGGGTCATCTCGGACGCCCAGGCCGCCGGCGCACCGGCAGTGGTCTTCGTGATCAACACCCCCGGCGGGCTCATCGACTCGACGTACCGGATCACGACCGACTTCCTGAACGCGCCGCTGCCGGTGGTGACGTACGTCGCGCCGTCGGGCGCGCGTGCCGCGTCGGCCGGGACGTTCATCACGATGGCCGGCGCGATCGCCGCCATGGCCCCGGCGACGAACATCGGGGCCGCGCACCCGGTCGACAGCTCCGGCGGCGATATCCAGGGCGATCTCCGGCTCAAGGCGGAGAACGACGCCGTCGCGCAGATCACGAAGATCGCCAAGGCCCGGGGCCGCAACGAGCAGTGGGCCGAGGATGCGGTCCGCAACAGCGTGAGCATCCGCGACGACCAGGCGGTCCCACTCAAGGTCGTAGATCTCGTCGCGACCGGTCTCGCGGATCTCCTGGCGCAGATCGACGGAAGGACGGTGCAGGTGAACGGTCAGCCGGTCACGCTCGTGACGAAGGCAGCGGCGATCGACGACGACGGGATGAGCCCGTTCGAGACGTTCCTGCATTTCGTCGTCGACCCGCAGATCGCGCTGTTGCTGTTCACCATCGGCACGTACGGCCTGATCTTCGAGCTCTCGAACCCCGGGCTCATCTTTCCCGGGATCATCGGCGTGATCGCGATCGTGATCGCGCTCTTCTCGTTCGGCACGCTCGATGCGAACGCCGCCGGCATCGCGCTCATGATCTTCGCGCTCGTGCTGTTCATCGCCGAGGTCAAGGTCGTGAGCCACGGGCTCCTCCTCGCCGGCGGCATCGCGTCACTGCTCCTCGGCGCGATCATCGTGTTCCCGCCGGGGCGGCCCACATTCCCGGGTCTGCGAAATACCGCCGACCCGGTCACGCTCCTTCTCATCGTCGGCACGGCCGCGCTGTTCTTCGTGATCGTCGTCCGGCTGGCCATCGGTTTCCAGCGCCTGCCGGTCGCCAGTGGCGCCACGCTGCTCGTCGGGTCTCTCGGGGTGGCGAGGACGGACCTCGCGCCGACCGGCATCGTCCGCGCCGGGAGCGATGAGTGGAGCGCCGTGAGCGAAGGTGGCCCGATCCCCCAGGGAGCCGTGGTCCGCGTGCGGCGCGTCGATGGGTTGCGACTTATCGTCGGCCCGGAGGCCTCGTCCTCCGGAAGAAGGGAAAGCTGATGTCAACCGAGCTCGTGATCGTCGCGTTCCTGCTGGTCGTCGCGCTCCTGGTCCTGCGGACGGTCGTGCACATCGTCCCGGAGTACCAGCGGCTCGTCGTGTTCGCCCTGGGCCGCTATCAGAAGACGAGCGGACCGGGGCTCGTGCTGCTGCTCCCGCCTCCGATCCAGAGCTCGGTGACGGTGGATCTGCGTGAGTTCAGCGTCGAGATCCCGCAGCAGACCTGCATCACCAAGGACAACGCGACGATCTCGATCGACTTCCTCATCTTCCAGCAGGTCGTCGAGGCGTCCGATTCGGTGATCAAGGTCCAGAACTTCCGCCAGCAGGTCCAGCAGATCGCGTCGACCACGCTCCGCGCGGTCATCGGTGACCTGGTCCTCGACGACGCGTTCGCCAAGCGCGAGCAGATGAACGAGGTGCTGCGGATCAAGCTGGACGACGAGACCCACCGCTGGGGCGTGAAGGTGAACCGGGTCGAGATCCGCGAGATCGTCCCGCCGCGCGAGATCCAGGAGGCGATGACCCGGCAGATGACCGCCGAGCGGATCCGCCGCGCGTCGGTGACCGAGGCGGAAGGGAAGCGGGCGTCCGCGATCCTCGTGGCCGAGGGCGACAAGCAGTCGAACATCCTGCAGGCCGAAGGCGCCCGTCAGTCCGCGATCCTCCGGGCCGAGGGCTTCGCGCTGGCACTCGGCAAGATCAACGAGACCGCGATGGGCGCCGATGCCCGGACGATCACGCTCCAGTACTTCGAGGCGTTGAAGGCGCTCGGCGCCTCTCCGGCGACGAAGTTCGTCATCCCGACCGAGTTCAGCGCGCTCGCCGCACCCCTTGCCGCGATGGCGAGGAGTGCGGCCGAGCCGCCGGCGAAGACCTAGCTGAACGCCGCCTAGAGCTGGCGCCCGCGGAGGCGGACGAAGGGACGGCGCGACCGGCCAGGAGGCGCGCTATCCCCTCGGTCCGCTTCCGTGAGCCGGATCGCCATCGGCCGGGCCAACCGGCGTTGGCCGAACGGCGAGTACACGCGCGGTGGGATGTCGCGGAGCGGCGCGCGGAGGGCTGCTCGCGCGCCGCCCGCTGACGAAGGGAGGGGAAAGGCGATGGCGATGGCCACGGTCGCACCTCGGAAGAGCGGTTTTCGCTTGCGTCGAGCGCTCCTCGGCCACCGGACGGTAGCCGCTCCTCTGGAGACCCTCGAACAGGCGTTCGGGCATCATAGAACGCGTGTTCGAACTGTCAAGTGGCCGGAATGGGCGTGAAATACTCGGAACCGGTGGAGTCGACGGCCCTCGGCCTGGATCTGGCGCCCCAGCGACCGAAGGCGGTGCGGGAGCAGGTCGAGCTGCCGAACCACATTCTCGAGCCGGCCTGGGAAGGGACCCGGGTCCTCGTGCGCATCGGTCACGCCGGGCCTCCGTTCGTCGGCTACGACGGGCCGGTGGACGGGCCGCGCGAGCTGTTCGACGCGATCCAGGCCGAGACGCATTCGACGACCGCGATCCTCGACGGCGTGCTCGTCGCGAATTGGGAGGACGACCGCGATCTCGAGATCGATCCGCAGGGCAACGCCTTCACCCGCGAGTCGCCGCGCCGCCAGATCTTCAGTGCGTTCGACCTGCTCGAGGTCGACGGCGATCCATTGCTCAACGTGCCGCTGCTCGAGCGGAAGCGCCACCTCGAAGGCCTCGTGACGCCGAGCATGAATGTCCGGCTCACCGCGTACGTGACCCGCGGACTACGCGCCTGGCGCGAGACCCTGACCGGCCTCGGTTTCAAGCGCGTCGTCCTCAAGGACTGGAACAGCCCATACTCGCCAGGCCAGACAGCGGCCTCGTGGCTGTCCATCGACAAGCTCAATCCGCCCAAGCTGAAATGAACGACAGAAGGAGAGCCGGCGCATGAGGTCCGCAGCGACCATCGATCACACCCAGCGCGATCCGTGGGAGGTCGCGATCGAGCAGTTCGACACCGCGGCCGACAAGCTCCACCTCGACCCGAACATGCGCGGCATCCTTCGGGAATGCCAGCGCGAGCTCACCGTCCACTTCCCGGTGCGGATGCAGGAAGGCGCGGTGAAGGTCTTCACCGGCTACCGGGTCCAGCACAACACGTCGCGCGGCCCGGGGAAGGGCGGGATCCGGTATCACCCCGCCGCGACGCTCGGCGAGGTCAAGGCGCTGGCGATGTGGATGACGTGGAAGTGCGCCGTCGTCGGCATCCCGTACGGCGGCGCGAAGGGAGCCGTGATCTGCGACCCAAAGACCATGACCATGCAGCAGCTCGAGACGCTGACCCGCCGCTACACGACGGAGATCGCGCTGCTCATCGGACCGGAGCGCGACATACCCGCGCCCGACGTGAACACGAACGCCCAGACGATGGCCTGGATCATGGACACCTACTCGATGCACGCGGGCCACACCGTCCCGGCGGTCGTCACGGGCAAGCCGCTCTCGATCGGCGGGAGCGAGGGCCGGAACGAGGCCACCGCGCGCGGTGCCGTCTACACGATCATCGAGGCGTCGAAGCACCTCGGGCTCGACCTCGAAGGGGCCCGGGTCGTGGTGCAGGGCTTCGGCAACGCCGGCTCGTTCTCGGCCAAGCTCATGGCCGAGCTCGGCGCGACGGTCGTCGGCCTGTCGGACACGCAGGGCGGCATCCACAACGCGAAGGGCATCGATCCGAACAAGGTCGACGCGTACAAGCGCGAGACCGGGAGCGTCGTCGGCTTCCCCGGATCCGAGACGGTGAGCAACAGCGAGCTGCTCGAGCTCGACTGCGACATCCTCATCCCCGCCGCGATCGAGAACCAGATCGGGGAGCACAACGCGCCGCGGATCAAGGCCAAGCTCGTGGCGGAGGCCGCGAACGGCCCGACCAGCCCGGAGGCCGATCGGATCCTCTTCGACAAGGGCGTGTTCATGATCCCGGACATCCTCTGCAATGCCGGCGGCGTGACGGTCTCGTACTTCGAGTGGGTCCAGGACCTGCAGAACCTGTTCTGGCGGGAGGCCACGATCAACGCGCGGCTCAAAGAGGTCATGGTGAAGTCGTTCAACGACGTGCTGCAGATGTCGCTGAAGAACAAAGTGCACATGCGGACGGCCGCGTACATGGTCGCGGTCGCGCGCGTGGCCGAAGCGACGCTGACGCGAGGCATCTACCCGTGAGGGAGAGCGAGCCGTGACCGCTTGCGGTCACGGGCGCCCGAACGAACGGGGTACGTAGTATCCCGAGACGCGTGCCGCGGTGGCGCGGCCTAGATCGGCGACCCGGCTGCAAGACCTCATCGCGGTCGACCTGGAGACGACGGGATTCGATCCGGAGACCGATCGGATCATCGAGATCGGCGCGGTGCGCGTCCGCCTGACCGCGGACGGCGCCGAGCCGGGCGAGATGTTCAGCACGTTCGTCGATCCGGGACGCGACATCGGCCCGACGATCACGCGCCTCACCGGCATCCGCGACCTCGACCTTGCCGGCGCGCCGTCGGCCGCGGACGCGGTCGCCCGGTTCGCCGCGTTCGCCGGCGACGGGGTCTTCGTCGGACACAACGTCGGCTTCGATCTGTCGTTCCTCGAGCGGAACGGCTTCGCGCCTGGCGCTGCCCGCCTCGACACCGCCGACCTCGCGTCGATGCTGCTGCCGTCGGCGCCGTCGTACGCGCTCCAGCGCCTCGCCGCGGACGAGGGCATCGTCCCGGAGAGCGCCCACCGCGCGCTCGACGACGCGCTGACCTGCGCGGCGGTCCTCGGGACGCTCGCCTCCCGGGCCCGTGGACTCGCCCCACCCCTGCTCGAGGAGGCCCGCTCGTACGCCGCGGTCATCGGCCCCGCCGCCGAGCGGTTCTTCGCCGACGCGCTCGCGGCATCGGTCCGCCACGCGTGGGACGGCGAGCTGCTCCCATCGCTCGAGCCGGTGAGCCACGCGACGGCCACGCCGCACGCGGCGCTCGATGCCGCGACCGTGCTCGGGATGGATGGCCCGCTCGCGCGGTCCGTCGACGGCTTCGAGGACCGGCCCGAGCAGCGGCAGCTCGCGATCGAGATCGAGCGGACGATGACGACCGGCGGCGTGCTCATGGCCGAGGCCGGCACCGGAGTGGGGAAGTCGATCGCGTACCTGCTGCCCGCGCTCGGCCGGACGCTCGACGGCGAGCGGGTCATCGTGAGCACGCACACCCTGCCGCTCCAGGACCAGCTCGTGCGCAAGGACCTCCCCGATCTGCAGGCCGCCCTTGGGACGAACGTGCCGGTCGCGGTGCTCAAGGGCCGCTCCAACTACCTCTGCCCGCGGCGCTGGCAGCTGTTCCGCACGCAGGTCGCGACTCGTGAGGAGGCACGCCTCGCGCTGAAGACCCTGATCTGGCGCACGACCACGACGACCGGCGACCGCGCCGAGCTGAACCTCCTCGGCGGTGAGAGCGCGCTCTGGTCGCGCGTGTCCGCGGACGATGAGAGCTGCACGAGCCGGCGGTGCGCCGCTACGCGGGGTGGCTGCTACCTGGAGCGCGCGCGCACGGCGGCCGCCGACGCCGGCATCGTCGTCGTGAATCACGCGTTGCTCCTGCACGACGCTCGCGGCGGCGGCAACCTGCTTCCGGGGGCCGACCACGTTGTCGTCGACGAAGCCCATCGCCTGGAAGACGTCGCGTCCGACGCGTTCGGGTTCAAGCTGGAGACCTGGCGGACGCATCGCGACCTGGATCGCATCGCGCATTCGCCGCTGGTCGTGACCGCCTCCAAGGCGGATGACCCGGGGCTGGTCGAGGCGGCGCAGGCGTTGCGGGAGGAGGTCGCGCGTGCGCGCGGCACCGCGGGCGAGACCTTCGATGCGCTCGCGACCTTGCTCCCCGAGGGGACGGACCGCCTGCGCATAACCGGCGGCTTCCGGGCGAGCGACGACCGTTGGCTGCCGATCGAGCTCGCGGCCGAGCGGATGGCCGACGCGCTCGGGGGTATCCGCGCCGCGGGGGACCGGCTGGCGGCGCGCGGCGGCGATGAAGACGAGCTCACCGAGCACGAAAGCGCGCTGAAGGAGCTCATCGGGGAGCAGGGCGCGATCGAGCACGGGATCCACCGCCCGAAGCCAGGGGAGATCGCGTGGCTCGAACGGAGTGACGACGGGATCGGGCTGTTCGTCGCGCCGGCGCACGTCGGCAACGCCCTGCGGCGCACGCTGATCGACCGGCACCGCTCCGTGGTCATGACATCGGCGACGCTCGGGGTCGCGGGCACGATGACATTCACGATGGATCGCCTCGGCGTGAGCGACATCGCCGGCACGCTGCGGGTCGGATCGCCATTCGACCACGAGAACCAGGCCGTGCTCATCGTTCCGTCGGACATCGCGCTGCCGCACGACCTGCACTTTGCCGAGGAGGCGGCGGTCGTCGTCGGTGACGTGGCGCGGGCGCTCGGCGGCCGCACGCTCGTGCTGTTCACCTCGCATGCCGCCATGCGCGAGGTCGCTGCACAGCTCGCGGGCCTCGAGGAGACCGGCATCGCCGTGCTCACGCAGGGCGTGGACGGCTCGCGGCGCGCGATCCTCGAGCGATTCGCCGCGGGCGGGTCGGTCCTGCTCGGCACGCAGTCGTTCTGGGAGGGTGTCGATCTGCCAGGCGACCAGCTGCGGTGCGTGGTGATCGCGAAGCTGCCGTTCCCCGTGCCGGACGACCCGCTCATCCAGGGCCGCTCCGAGCGCTACGACGATCCGTTCCGCGAGTACCAGCTGCCGCTCGCGGCGCTGCGCCTGCGTCAGGGGTACGGCCGGCTGATCCGCTCGAAGACCGATCGCGGCGCGGTCGTGCTGCTCGACCGGCGCGTGATCCTCCAGGACTACGGGCCGACGTTCCTCGCGTCCCTGCCGGCGGTCCGCGTCCAGCGGATCCCGAGCGACGGGATCGGCGTCATCGTGGCGGAGCACTGCGCACGCGGATAATGGCGGCGTGGAGCAGCCCTCCGCGGCGCGGGTCCAGGCCTGGCTCGAGACGGTGCCGCGCGAGAACCGCGAGCGGCTGTTCCTGTTGCTCGATGAGCTGTGCGCCGGGATGGATGTGTCGCGGCACAACCAGTTCGGCTTCCTCCGGTTGCGGGCGGAATTCGAGACGTCCGGCGAGCTCTTCGGCTGCACCATCGACGAGCTGCGCGACGCCATCGCAGGCACCCTCGGCGACGTGTCGCACCTGCGCCCGCCACGGCCCGCCAGCCCGCTCGAGGAGCTCAAGGCCCGGGTCGGATCCCGCGGTCACCCTGACTTCCGCTAGGCGCAAACTCAGCCGATAACCGGTCGATACTCCGGCACCCGTAATGGGCCGACCGGGGGGCTTGTAGACCGGTTGGGCCTTCCTAAACTTCGCCTAGGCGGCAGACGCCTCTCTGCCGAGCTTGGGATGAAAGGAGGCACAAAATGCTCGCATTCTTCCGCGACGACGAAGGCCAGGGCCTGGTTGAGTACGCTCTCATCATTGCTGTTATTGCCATTGCCGTCATCGTCGCCATGATCTTCCTCCGCGGCCAGCTCCAGAACATCTTCAGCAACATCGGCAACAACCTGACCTAGAGCCTTCGCCGTACGAAAAGAGCCCGGGCTTCGGCCCGGGCTTTTTTCTTATCCCGCCCAGGCCCGCGGGTTCGACCCGCACGCGTCCGGCCGGCCACGTGGCCGCACGCCCGGCGGAGCGCGCTCCAGACCTCCGGATCGGTGCCGTCCCGGGGACCAGGCGCTGGCCGGGCTTCGCGACCGCCCGGAACGCGCAGAGTTCGCGGCCCTCGGCACCAGGGCGAGGTCGGCGAGGTCGGCGAGGTCGGCGAGGTCGGCGAGGTCCTCCTGCACACCTCACCGGGCGTGCCAGCGGTGTCCGTTCTTGTTACAGTTGGTCGTGGATCGGGTCATTCGGGCTCGATACTTCGCACGCTTCGTGAGATCCCTGCGCCGGCGCCCGCCAGGGCGCGTCGTGGCCGCGAAGCGGAGGCATCAAGGGAGAACGCGTTGGCCGTCGTCACGATGAAGCAGCTCTTGGAGTCGGGTGTCCACTTCGGGCACCAGGCTCGGCGGTGGAACCCGAAGATGAAGCGGTTCATCTTCATGGAGCGCAACGGGATCCACATCATCGATCTCCAGCAGACGCTCGTCCGGGTCGAGGAGGCCTACGCCTTCGTGCGCGACCTCGCCTCCGATGGCGGGCAGATCCTCTTCGTCGGCACCAAGAAGCAGGCCCAGGAGTCCATCGCCGAAGAGGCGAAGCGCGCCAACATGCACTACGTCAACCAGCGCTGGCTGGGCGGATTCCTGACGAACTTCATCACGATCCAGAAGCGGATCCAGCGGTTGAACGAGCTCGTCGAGCGCAAGGAGCGCGGTGATTTCCTGACGCTCCCCAAGAAGGACGCCCAGCGCCTCGAGGACGAGCTCCAGCATCTCGATCGGTACTTCCAGGGCGTGCGCGAGCTCAAGCGTCCGCCAAGCGCGCTCTTCGTCGTCGACCCGCACCGCGAGCACATCGCGGTCGAAGAGGCGCGCCGCCTCGAGATCCCGATCGTCGCGATGGTCGACACGAACTGCGACCCGGACCTCATCGACGTGATCATCCCGGCGAACGACGACGCGATCCGCGCCGTGAAGCTCATCTGCCAGAAGATGGCCGACGCGGTCATCGAGGGCCGCACCCAGCTCGACGCGTCGTCCAAGGAGGCGAGCCCCGAGGACATGGGTTACGCCCCGGCCACGACCGCGGGCGGCTACGCCGAGGTCGGCATGCCGCGCGCGAAGCGCACGCCGCGTGTGTACGAGCCCGAAGAGGACGAATACCCGATCGGCGGGTACGAGGAAGAGCCGGCCGCTGAGGCCGGCGAAGCCGCGCCCGCAAGTGACGAGGCGCTCGCCGCTCCCGCGGCGGACGCGTCAGGGACCACAGAGGAGAAGTAGCCATGGCAACTGCGAACGACGTCCAGCGGCTCCGGTCGGAGACCGGCGCCGGCGTGATGGACAGCAAGAAGGCCCTCGAGGCCGCGCACGGCGACTTCGAGAAGGCCAAGGCGATCCTCAAGGAGAAGGGCCTCGCGTCCGCCGCGAAGCGCGGCGACCGCGCGACCAAGGAAGGCGTGATCGAGGCGTACGTCCACGGCGGTGGACGCATCGGCGCGCTGGTCGAGCTCTCGAGCGAGACGGACTTCGTCGCGCGCAATCCCGAGTTCCGTGACCTCGCGAAGGCGATCGCGATGCAGGTCGCCGCGATGTCGCCGAAGCATGTGAGCTGGGAGCTGCTGAAGGACGACGAGATCAAGGCCCTGCTCGAGGAGCACGGCGACGAGAAGACCGCGAAGGCGGCCGCCGTGCTCATGCACCAGCCGTACATCAAGGACCAGTCGAAGACGATCGGCGATCTCGTCACGCAGCTGGCGGCGTCGACCGGCGAGAACATCAAGGTCAGCCGGATCGCCCGTTTCCAGCTCGGCGAGGCCGCGTGACGGCGTCCCCGAAATACCACCGCGTCCTCCTGAAGCTCTCCGGCGAGGCGCTCCTCGGGGACCGGCAATTCGGCATCTCGCCGCAGTACACCGCCTACCTGGCCGAGGAGATCCGCAAGGTCCACGCCCTCGGCGTGCAGGTGGGCGTGGTGCTCGGCGGAGGCAACTGGCTTCGCGGCGCGGACGCCGCCGACCACGGGATCGACCGCGCCACCGCGGACTACATGGGCATGCTCGCGATGGTCATCAACGCGCTCGCGCTCCGGTCGCAGCTCGAGGCCGCCGGCCTCGAGTCACGCGTGCAGACAGCGCTCACGATCAACGAGGTCGCCGAACCGTACATCCGGCTCAAGGCGATCAGCCATCTCGAGAAGGGCCGCATCGTGATCTTCGCCGCGGGGACCGGCAACCCCTTCTTCACGAGCGACACCGCGGCCGCGCTCCGGTCGGCCGAGATCGACGCGGAGGTCATCCTCATGGGGAAGAACAAGGTCGACGGCGTGTACTCCGGCGATCCGCGGACGGACAAGAGCGCGAAGAAGTACGACGACATCGGCTATCGCGATCTCCTCGAGAGGCGGCTCGGCATCATGGACGCCACGGCCGCCGCGCTCGCGGAGGACCGCAAGATGCCCACGATCGTGTTCGACGTGAGCGAGAAGGACGCGATGGTCCGCGCCGTCCTGGGCGAGCACGTCGGCACGCTCGTCCACGCGGGTTAGCCGTGGCGCTCGAAGAGGTCCTCGCCCAGACCGAGGCCCGCATGAAGAAGGCGGTCGAGGCGCTCCGCCACGAGGCCCAGTCCGTGCGCACCGGGCGGGCCACGCCGTCGCTCGTGGAAGGGCTCGAGGTCGATGCGTACGGCACGCCGACGCCGCTGATCTCCCTCGCGGCCATCAGCGCGCCGGAGCCGCGGCTCATCGTCATCCAGGCGTGGGACAAGAGCCTCATCAAGGCGATCGAGAAGGCGATCATCGGCAGCGACCTCGGGCTCACGCCGAGCAACGACGGGTCGCTCATCCGGCTCTCGATCCCGGCGCTCACCGAGGAGCGCCGCAAGGATCTGGTGAAGCAGCTGCACAAGAAGATCGAAGAGGGTCGCGTCGAGATCCGCACGCTCCGCCGGCACGCGCAGGACGAGCTTCGGACGAAGTCGAAGGGCGCGGGCATCTCTGCCGACGACGAGAAGCGGCTCGAGACGCAGCTCCAGAAGCTCACCGATCTCTACATCTCGGCCGCCGACGAGATCGGCCACGCCAAAGAGAAGGAGATCCTGGCGGTATAGCGGTGGCCGCTGCGGTACCGCGCCACATCGCGATCGTCATGGATGGCAACCGCCGCTGGGCTCGCGGCCATCACCTGCCGGTCATCGCGGGCCATCGCCAGGGCGTCGAGACCATCCGCCGCACCGTTCGCGCGGCGCGCGACCGGGGCGTCGAGTTCGTCACCCTCTACAGCTTCTCGACCGAGAACTGGAAGCGCGATGCCGATGAGGTCGGCGGGCTCATGAAGCTCCTCGAAGAGACCATCCGCCGCGAGACGCCGACGCTCGTGCAGGACGGCGTGCGCCTCCGGATCATCGGCCGGCTGCAGGAGCTCTCCGACGGGGTGCGTCGCGCGATCGACGACGCGGCACGGGCGACCGACGGGGGGAAGAACGGGACGATGACCATCGCGTTCAACTACGGGGGCCGCGCCGAGATCGTGGACGCCGTCAGGCGGCTGGTGCGCGACGCGGTCCCGGTCGACGGCATCGACGAGGCGGCGATCGCGAGCCGGCTGTACGCGCCGGAACATCCTGACCCGGATCTGCTGATCCGCACGGGCGGCGAGCTCCGCGTGTCGAACTTCCTGCTCTGGGAAGTGGCCTACGCGGAGATGTGGGCGACCGACGTGCTCTGGCCCGACTTCGCCGTCGAGCACCTCGATGCGGCGCTCGCGTCCTACGCGCGCCGCGAGCGGCGGTACGGCCGCTGACCGACCTTCCGCGCCGATCCATCACGGGGCTCATCTACGCCGTGATCGTGCTCGCTGCGGTACTCGGCCCTCCGATCGCGCTCGTATCGGTGGTCGGCGTGGGCCTCGGGATCGCGCTCCGTGAGCTGTGGGCCCTGCGCCGCGCCGGCCCGCCGGTCCTGCCGCAGCTCGTGGTCGCCGTCGTCGGGCTCCTCGGCCTGCTGTACCTCGGGTCGCTCGGAGATCGCGGCGCGGCGCATCCGACTGCGACCGGATACCGGGTCTGGCTCGTGCTGGCCGTCAGCGCGACCTGGGCGGCGGACGTGGGCGCGTATGCGGTCGGATCGATCTGGGGGCGGCGCAAGATCCTGCCGCGGATCAGCCCGGGCAAGACCTGGGAGGGCACGTTCGGCGGCTTCGGCGCCACCGCCGTCGCGGTGCTCGGGATCGCCGCGCTGTTCGGACTCGGCCGTCCTGAAGCGGCGGTGGCCGCGGTGACGATCGGGCCTGTCGCGTTCGCGGGTGACCTCCTCGAGAGCTGGCTGAAGCGCCGCGCCGGCGTGAAGGACTCGGGCACGCTCTTCCCGGGCCACGGCGGCATGCTCGATCGGATCGACTCGCTCGTCGCCGTCGCGATCCTGGTGTCGGTGCTGACGCTGGCTGCGGGTCTGGGATGATGAACGGGTGAGACCGACCCGCGTGGCGATCCTCGGCGCAACCGGCTCGATCGGCCAGCAGGCCCTCGAGGTGATCGCCGCGCACCCGGACCGGCTGACGGTGACCGCGCTTGCCGCTCGGTCGCGGCGCGAGGCGCTCACGGCCGTTGCCGCGAAGCTCGGCGTGACCCGTGTCGCGACCGGAGATGACGATCTCGTTCCGCTTGCGACCGCGGACGACGTCGACTTGGTGCTCGTGGCCACGCCCGGGATCGCCGGACTGCGGCCGACGCTCGCCGCTCTCGCCGCGGGCAAGGACGTGGCCCTCGCGAACAAGGAGGTCCTGGTCGTCGGCGGGCACCTCGTCCGCGCCGCCGCGGGTGGGGCGGGGAAGCGCCTGCGCCCGGTCGACAGCGAGCACTGCGCGCTCTGGCAGTGTCTGCGCGGCGTCGAATCGGATCGGGTGAAGCGGGTCGCGATCACGGCGTCGGGTGGGCCGTTCCGCGAGCGTGCCCTGAACACGTTCGCGTCGATCACCGCGGAGGAAGCGCTCCGCCATCCGACCTGGCGGATGGGCCCGAAGGTCACCGTCGACTCCGCGACGCTCGCGAACAAGGCCTACGAGGTCGTCGAGACGCACTGGCTGTACGGCCTTCCGTACGATCGGATCGACGTCGTGCTGCATCCGGAGAGCGTGGTCCACGCGATGGTCGAGCTCGTCGACGGCAGCGTCATGGCGTCGATCGCGGAACCGGACATGCGCCTGCCGATCCAGTACGCGCTGCTCTGGGATCAGCTGCCGTCGCCGGCGCCGCGCTTCGAGTGGACGAAGGAGCGGGCGTTGCACTTCGGCGACATCGAGCTCGACCGCTATCCGTGCTTCACGCACGTGCTCGCGGCCGCGCACAGCGGGGACCAGGGCGCCATGGTCGGCGTCTCCGCCGCGGACGAGGTCGCGGTCGCGCGGTTCCTGGCCGGAGACATCCCGTTCACGGAGGTCGCGGGCCTGCTCCGTCGGGGTGCGGAGCTCGGCGCCGGTGCCGGCGCCGGGCTCGAGCTGGCCGAGATCGTCCGGATCGACGAACGGGTGCGGCGCGAGCTGGCGCCGGCCGGAGCGCGCGCATGAGCGCGATCCTCTCGGTGTTCACGAACCTCCAGACCCTCGTGCTGTTCGTGGCGACGTTCACGGTCATCGTCGCGGTCCATGAGTTCGGGCACTTCGCGGCCGCGCGGCTGCTCGGGATGAAGGTCCTCGAGTTCGCCTTCGGCTTCCCGCCCCGACTCGCGGGCATCCGCCGCGGCGAGACCGAGTACACGCTCAACTGGATACCGTTCGGTGGGTTCGTGCGGATCCTCGGCCAGGATGACTTCTCGATCCATCAGCAGGGCACCGGCGACCCGCGGTCGTTCACCTCGAAGCCGTGGTGGGCCCAGGCGATCGTCCTCGCGGCCGGCGTCTTCATGAACTTCGTCCTCGCGATCCTCATCCTCACGGTCGCGTTCATGACCGGTACGACGGCGCCGACCGGCGACGTGCGGGTCTTCGACGTACGTCCCGGATCGCCGGCCGCCGCCGCGGGGCTGCAGGTGGGCGACATCGTGGTCGACGTCGACGGCACGCCCATCCACACCGCGCGGGCAATGGTGAACATCACCGCCAAGGCCGCGGACAAGCAGCAGGAGATCTCCATCGACGTGACCCGGGGCGGGCAGCCGGTCCCGCCGATCAAGGCCACTCCACGCGCGGATCCGCCGGCGGGTGAGGGTCCGCTCGGCGTGCAGCTCGAGGAGGTGCAGGCTGCGATCGCGGTGCCGGCCAACCAGGCATTCGGGTCGGCCGTCGGCCTCACGGGCGACGTCGTCGGCCAGATCGTGGCCCTTCCGGGCCAGCTCATCGCGCAGCGCGCGAGCCCGAGCGCGAACGCGCCGGTCGTCGGGGGGCCGATCGAGATCTTCCGCGTGACCGGTCAGGTCGCGCAGTTCGGCATCCCGACCTTCCTCAAGCTCGTCGGCGTGCTGTCGGTGAACCTCGGGGTGATCAACATCATCCCGTTCCCGGGCCTCGATGGTGGACGACTGTTCTTCGTGCTGCTCGGCGCGCTCCTTCGGCGGCGGCTCTCGCCGCAGGTCGAGGCCGCGATCCACGCGGTCGGGTTCGTGCTCCTCCTGGGACTGCTCGTGATCGTGAGCATCTCCGACATCCGCCGCGCCGTCGGGGGGTAACGGCGCAACGTCGCCGAGTTGATGCTCGGCGGCTCGAGCCTGGGGTACAGTCGCGGCCCGATGAACGACACCGTCGTATCCGTGCGCGGGCTCGAGAAAACGTACAAGGTGCACGAGCGCGAAACCGGCGTAGGCGCGACCGTGCGGTCGTTCTTCAACCGCAAGTTCAAGGACGTGCCGGCCGTCGGCGGCATCGACTTCCGCATCGCGCGCGGCGAGATCGTGGGCTTCCTCGGACCGAACGGAGCCGGGAAGACCACGACCCTCAAGATGCTCTCGGGGCTCCTCTATCCGACCGGCGGTGAAGCGCACGTCCTCGGCTACACGCCGTGGAAGCGCGACTACGCGTTCCTGCGGCGGATCGCGCTCCTCATGGGCAACCGGACCCAGCTCGTCTGGGACATCCCGGCGGCCGACTCGTTCCTCGTGCTCAAGCAGATCTACGCGATCCCCGACGCGGACTACCGGACCCGGCTCGACGGGCTCATCGAGCTGCTGGAGCTGCAGTCGCTGATCCACAAGCCCGTCCGTCAGCTGTCGCTCGGCGAGCGGATGAAGGTCGAGTTCGCAGCGGGACTCCTGCACGGACCGGAGGTCGTGTTCCTGGACGAGCCGACGCTCGGGCTCGACGTGTCGATGCAGGCCCGCATCCGGACGTTCGTCTCCGAGCTCAACCGCCGCAGCGGCGCGACGATCCTGCTTACGAGCCACTACATGGACGACATCGTCGCGCTGTGCAAGCGCGTCATCGTCATCCACCACGGCAAGCTCCTGTACGACGGCGCGCTCGCCGACCTCGCCGAACGGATGGCGCCCTACAAGGTCGTCGGCGCGACGCTCCGCGACGGCGCCGCGAGGGCGGACCTGTCGACGTACGGCGAGGTCACATCCAACGACGGCGCGGGGCGGGTGAAGATCCGGGTGCCGCGCGCGGAAGCGCCAGCGCGCACGGCCCGGCTCGTGGCGGAGCTCGGCGATGCCCTCGCGGATCTCTCGCTCGAGGACCCGCCGATCGAGGACGTCATCGACCGCGTCTTCTCCGGGGAGCAGGTCGGCGCCGCGCCCGACCCTGAGGGGGCGGTCCGATGACCCTCGTCTCGACGTACAAGGCCCTGCTCCTCGCGGGGTTCCAGCAGATGGCGCAGTACCGGATCCAGTCGCTCCTCTGGATGCTGTTCGCGATCATCCGGCCGGTCATCTTCCTCGCCGCGTGGATCGCCATCGCGACCGCGCAGGGGGGATCGGTGGCGGGCTACACGGTCGGCGACTTCGCGGCGTACTACGTGTGCCTCGCCTGGGTGAGCCAGCTGGTCATGGCCTGGAACTCCCAGGAGTTCGAGTGGGAGGTGAACCAGGGTCGCCTCTCGGCGAAGCTGCTCAGGCCGCTGCATCCCATCCACTACTCGGTGATCGACAACATCGTCTACAAGCTGACGACGCTGCCGGTGCTCGCGGTCATCCTCGTCATCATCTCGGTCGCGTTCAACGCGCATTACTCGACGCAGCTCTGGCACGTGGTGGTCTTCGTACCGAGCGTGATCCTCGCCGCGGCGCTGTTCTTCGTCTTCGGCTACATCATCGCGTGCCTCGCGTTCTGGGCGACCCGGATGCGGACCGCGAACACGCTCTGGCAGCGGGCGTCGTTCATCTTCGCGGGCCAGATCGCGCCGATCGCGCTCATGCCCGGCTGGCTGCAAGCCATGGCCTACGGCCTGCCATTCTGGTACATGCAGGGCGCGCCGACGGAGATCCTCCAGGGGACCGCGACGCCCGAGCGCGCGTTGTCCATCCTCGCGGGCCAGGCCGTGTGGCTCATCGTCTGCTGCGCCGTGTTCCGGGTCGTGTGGCGGCGCGGTGTGCGGGCGTACTCGGCGGTCGGCGCATGATCCGGTACGGACGGATCTTCCGTTCGTTCGTCGGCGCGGAGATCAAGAACGAGCTCGCCTACCGCCTGAACTTCGTGCTCGGGCTGATCGAGATGCTCCTCGTCGTCGGCACGAGCCTCGGCGCGGTGCTCGTGCTGTTCACTCAGGCCAAGAACCTGAATGGATGGACGCTGCCCGAGATGATCGCCCTCACCGGTGTGTACTACCTCGTTCAGGGCGGCGTGAACCTCATCTTCGCGCCATCGTTCGAGAAGCTCATGGAGTACGTCCGGCTCGGGACGCTGGATTTCACCCTCCTCAAGCCCGCGAGCTCGCAGTTCCTCGCAAGCACGCGACACATCTCGATCGTGCGGATCAGCGATTCGCTCCTCGGGTTCGTCGTGCTTGGCGTCGGCCTGGTGATGCTCGGCGAGGCGATCACCCCCTGGGGGGCGCTCACATTCGCGCTCACGCTCGCCTGCGGCATCGCCGCGGTGTACTCGCTCCTGCTCACGCTCGTGACCCTGTCGTTCTGGTTCGTCCGCGTGGACAACATCCTCGCGATCTTCTGGGCGTTCACCGACGCCGGCCGGTTCCCGATCGACCTCTATCCGGGTTGGCTGCGGTTCACGCTCGCCACGATCGTGCCGATCGGCATCGCGGTGACGGTGCCGGCCGAGGCGATCTCGGGCCGGATGTCGCCCGAGACGTTCGCCGGGATGCTCGCCGGCACAGCGTTCTCCGTGCTCTTCGCGTCGTGGTTTTGGCGCCGCGGGCTACGGAGCTATACGGGCGCGAGCGCCTAGCCGGGCGTCGACTCCTAGACTTGACGACGATGCCAGAGGACTGGAACCGGCACATGATCGCCGAGTTCCACGCCAAGCACGGCAAGGGCATCGGCCATTTCGGCGATCGGCTGCTGCTGCTTGCGACAAAGGGCAAGAAGAGCGGGCGGGCCCAGCTCGTGCCGGTCGCGTACCACCGCGACGGCGACCGCTACGTCATCGTGGCCTCGAAGAGCGGCGCGCCGAGGCATCCCGACTGGTACCGCAACCTGGTGGCGCATCCGCGCGCGACGATCGAGGTCGGCGACGAGCACATCGACGTCAAGGCCACGCCGCTCGCGAGCGGACCGGAGCGTGATCGCCTGTACGAGGCCCACGCCAAGCTGATGCCGGGGTTCCGCGACTACCCGAAGAAGACCACGCGCGTCATTCCGGTCGTCGTGCTCGAGCGGATCCCGCCCTCGTCTAGGGGGTGATATGGAACGACGCGACGATCGCCCGCAGATCCGATTCGGTCGCCGCTGAGGGCTTCCAGTCCGGCCGGTCGATCTTGTAACCGACGACGAACATCCGGCCGGCGTCGTAGACGTAGTACGCGACCGAGAAGCGCGGGCCGTTCGTCACCTTCGCCGCCACGTGGCCGTCGATCGTCGCGTTCTCCACGACCTGACCCTGAGCCCAGCCCGCGAGCAGCGGGTCGGTGGCCCAGGCCAGGGGCGTCCACGCGAGCGGGTCGCGCCACTGCTCGACGACCGCGACGTACGACCAGGCCGCGCCGGGGCCCGGATCGTTCAGCACGCCGGCTTCATCCGCGGTCGAGCGGACGGTGAAGACCTCGTGCCCGACCTTCAGGCTGCCGTTGTTCACGAGCGCCGACAGCGCCGTCGAACGCCGCCACGCCGCGGGCAGCTGGACCGAGTAGCCGAGGCTCTGGCTCGCATACGCGGCCGCGGGGCCGGATGGGCCGCGCGTCACCGCGAGTGCCGTAGCGCCGAGCGCGGCCATCCCGATGACCCCCGCGAGCAGCGCGGCGAGCGGCGCGAACCGCTTCATCGCCGGTCCACCAGCCAGAACACGCCCTGGTCCTCCATCCAGGTGATCCCGTCGATCACCGGCCGCAGGTACACGCGGTAGATGCCGGGCGTCGGTGGTCCGATCAGCTCGAACGGGTAGCTCGCGACCTGACCCGGCGCGACCGTGGCCTGGCTCTGGCCGACGCGGTTCGTCCCGGTCAGGATGCTGGGGTGATCCTGCGGCGGCTCGGGCCCGAAGGTGCCCAGGCGCGAGTTCGTCTGCGACCACGAGTCCCAGCCGGTATTCCGCCACAGCCCGGTCGTCGCGTGGTGCTCCCCGTTCCCCAGGACGACCCACTCGCTCCCGCCGACGTACGTCGCGGAGTAGCGCGCGCGGTTGGCCGACACCGGCGCCGTGCCGAGCGCGGGCTCGCCGGCTTCATCGAAGCGGATCTGCACGGACTGGGTCGCCGACTGGCCGCCGAGCGGCGTCGGCTCGACCGCGAAGTGGAGGTGGTCCCCGGGGTTCCCGCAGACGATGCCGGCGGCGCCGGCGTCGGCGATCGGGTGGCCCTGCGCCACGAACTGGCCCGGCGCGACCGAGGCCGAGTTGTAGCTGATGTGCCAGTAGATCGACGAGTACCCGTCGCCGTGGTCGAGAACGATGTAGTTGGCGTCGTTCCGGAACGCCGGGTCGCACGAGCCGATCCCGAAGCCGGCCACGTAGCGGATGACGGTCCCCGAGTGCGCTGCCACGATCTGATCGCCGATGTGGAGGCCGAAGTCATACGCCCAGATGTCGTTGCCGATGCAGTGACTGCCGCCGGTGGCCGCGCAGTTCTGGTACGCGCCGGGCGTCTGCGTGATCACGTACGCGCGGCCAGGCGGGAACGGAAGCCGGAGCCCGCCGTAGGCCGCCTGGGCGGGCGTGCCGACGAACGCGAGGCGGGTGAGCACGCAGAGGGCGACGAGCGTCCCGCGGAGCGCTGCAGAAAGGCGCGTTGGCACGTTGTCCATAACGATGGGCGGCTACGCTTAGTACGAATGCAGTCACCGATGAACGTCGATCTGAACCTACCGGAGGACCGCGTCGGGCCGCGCGCTCGCCGAGCAAGCAAGCGGGTATGGGTCGGTGGCGTTCCCATCGGCGACGGCGCGCCGATCGCGGTGCAGTCCATGTGCACCACCCTCACCCACGACATCGAGGCCACCGTCCGGCAGATCGAGCGGCTCCAGGAAGCGGGCTGCGAGATCGTGCGTGTGGCGGTGCCCGATCGGCGGGCCGGCGAGGCGCTCAAGGACCTGGTCCGCCGGAGCATCCTCCCGGTCGTCGCGGACATCCACTTCGACTACAAGCTCGCCCTCATGGCGCTGGATGCGAAGGTCCACAAGCTGCGCCTGAATCCCGGCAACATCCACAACAAGGAGGGCGTGCGCGAGGTCGTGAAGCGCGCGAAGGAGCAGGGCACGCCCATCCGGATCGGCGTGAATTTCGGCTCCATCCCCGACAAGGAGCCCGGCGACCTGCGCGACGACGCGCAGCGGATGGTCGACCTGGCGCTGTCCGAGATCCGGATCCTCGAGGAGCTGGACTTCACCGACATCGTCGTGAGCGTCAAAGCGTTCGAGGTACCGAAGATGATCGCCGCGTACCGCCGCCTCGCGAAGGCGATCCCGTACCCGCTCCATCTCGGCGTCACTGAGTCCGGCACGCTGCTCGCCGGCTCCGTCCGGTCGACCGCGGGGATGAGCGTGCTCCTGTACGAGGGCATCGGCGACACGATCCGCGTGTCGCTCTCCGAGGACCCGGTCATGGAAGTGAAGGCGGCCTTCGACATGCTGAAGTCGCTCGAGCTGCGCGACCAGGGGCTCACGCTCGTGGCCTGCCCGTCCTGCGGCCGTGCGGACATCGACCTCATCCCGCTGGCGAAGGTCGCGGAGGAGCGTCTCCGCGCGCTGCCGGTGCCGATGAAGATCGCGGTCATGGGCTGCGAGGTGAACGGGCCGGGCGAGGCGAAGGACGCCGACGTCGGGATCGCCGGGGGCGTGGGCAAGGGCGCGATCTTCCGCAAGGGCAAGGTCGTCGGCGTGTATCCCGAGGCCGAGCTCATGGACGCGCTCCTCACCGAGATCGACAAGATCCTCGTGGAGAACGGCAAGGAGCCGTATTCCCAGAAGGCGCCGAAGCTGTCGCACGAGGGCCAGCTCACGCCGGGTCGGTCGGTGCCGGCAGGGACACGGACATAGCGCTCAACGTCGACACCTCGAGCGGTGTCGTCCACATCCGGCGCGCGACGATCGCCGACGTCGATTTCCGCAAGTCGGCGTTCTCCCGCTTCACGCCGGACGCCTGCACCTTCATCAACTGCGACTTCCGGGGCCTCGTCTTCGACCGCAAGTGGCAGCCCCTGTTCTCGAGCCCGGTCCAGAGCATCTTCAAGGACTGCCGCTTCGACGACGCCGACCTCTCGAAGGCCGACCCGGGCCAGACCCGGTTCGAGGGCTGCACCTTCGCCGACTCGCACCTGGAGAAGTGGCAGGCGACCTGCGCCGAATTCGTCGGCTGCACGTTCGCCGGCCCGATCACGAAGTGCCGGTTCTACGGCCGCCCGTGGGGTCTCGCGGCGCAGCACCTCGACCCGCGCCGCGCGACCAACGAGTTCACGGACAACGACCTCCGGAAGGCCGATCTCATCGACACGGTGTTCATCCAGGGCATCCGCTTCGACGAGCAGCGCTGGCCGGAGGGCAAGGAGTGGGTCCACGTCGACCGCTTCCACCAGCGCTCGCAGCGGGTGCGCGCGGTGGTCCTGAAGTGGCGCGACCCGGAGCTTCGGCAGGAGGCCCTGGACATGCTCGTCCACCTCCAGACCATGTACGGCGAGCAGACCGAGCTTGTCTACCGGAAGCAGGACCCCCGGCTGAAATTCACCCCGGAGACGCAGGCCCGGCTCTGGGACGAATTCGCGACCGTTCTCTAGGGGCGGCCGCGTACCATTCGCCGCGCGACGGGCGTTCTAGGTAGGGCGGGCAGAGCCCGACCGAACCGCAAGGGCTCCCGCGAGCCAGCGAGCCGAAGGCGAGCTGGGCGCTGGACACAAATGGAGGGCAAGCACGATGCAGGATCGAGCACACACACCAGCGGATAGCGCCCTGAACGCGCTCCTCGGCCGGGGCTCCGAGTTCGACGGCAAGCTGAACTTCGAGGGTACGGTGCGCATCGATGGGACCTTCACCGGCGAGATCGGCACGAATGACATGCTGATCATCGGCGAGGGCGCCAAGGTCACGGCCGACATCACCTGCGGCTCCGTGGTCATCAACGGCGAGGTCACCGGCAACATCAAGGCGACGGAAATGGTCGAGCTCCACAAGCCGGCGAAGGTCAAGGGCGATATCACGACCCCGTCGCTCATGGTCGACAAGGGCGTGCAGTTCGACGGGACCTCCAAGATGGACGCGACCGCCTCGAACCTCGTGACGCTCAACCGGCGCGAAGGCACCGGCGACCGGCCCTAGCGGCCGATCGGTCTAGCGGTCGGAGTCGCTTCGGCCGGCCTTGCGCTCCTGAAGCTCGCGCTCCAGGCGGATCTCCTCTTGGACGGTCTTGCCGTGGTGGGGGCAGTTCTGCCACCGGCAGCTGTGCTTCGGCTGCCAGAGGATGGCGAGGCCGAGGGCCCCGATGCCCAGGAGCTCCGCCAGTAGCTGCGCGGTGAGCTGATCGGGCTGCATGATCGCCTCCTAGATCGGCGAAGCCATGCGCAAAGCGTGCCAGTCCGAGTTTCACCGACAATTCGCGCATGCGCATGTCTCGGATGTTCGGTCGGACCCTGCGGGATGCTCCCGCGGACGCTCAGACGCCAGGTCACCAGCTGATGCTCCGTGCCGCGATCGCCCGCCCCCTCGCCGCGGGCCTCTACACCTTCCTGCCCCTCGGCTTCCGGGTCATGAAGAAGGTCGAGCAGATCGTCCGGGAGGAGCAGGACCGGATCGGCGCCCAGGAAATGGAGATGCCCGTCCTGACGCCGGCCGAGTTCTGGAAGGAGACCGGGCGCTGGGACATGCTCGAGCCGATCACCTTCCGGACCAAGGATCACAACGGCCGCGAGTACATGATCAGCTACACCCACGAGGAGATCGTCACGCACCACGGACGCGAGGAGATCCTTTCATACCGCCAGCTGCCGGCGATGGTCTATCACTTCCAGTCGAAGGGCCGCGACGAGGTGCGTCCGCGGGCTGGTCTGCTTCGGGTCCGCGAGTTCATCATGAAAGACGCGTATTCCTTCGATGTGGATGAAGCGGGTCTGCAGAAGTCGTATGCGGCACAGCACGGCGCGTACGTTCGGACGTTCCAGCGAATGGGGCTCGAGGCGGTGAGCGTCGAGTCGGACACCGGCGCGATGGGTGGTGACCTGGCGCACGAGTTCCAGGTGCTCACCGAATCGGGCGAGGACACGATCGCCGTCTGCGAGACCTGCGACTACAAAGCGAACATGGAGAAGGCACGCCGGCGGCTCGCCGCGGCCGAGCCCGCGGCCGCGCCCGAAGCGACGCCGATCGCGACACCCGGCGTCACCTCGATCGAGGCGCTCGAGGCGTCACTGGGGAAGCCGGCGTCGGCGTTCTTAAAGACGCTCCTGCTACGCGCGCGGGACGACGTCGTCGCGGTCGTCCTGCCTGGCGACCGCGCAGCGAACGAGGCGAAGCTCCGGAAGCTCCTCGACGTGAGCCAGATCACCTTCGCCGGCGACGCGGACTTCGCGAAGGTCGGCGGGGTGGCCGGCTTCGTGGGACCCGTCGGCCTCAAGGCGCGCGTGATCGTCGACACGAGCGTCGAGCCCCGCCCCTACATCAGCGGCGCCAACAAGAAGGACACGCACCTCGAGAACGTCGTACCGGGCCGTGACTTCCCGGATGGCGAGCGGGCCGATGTACACGACGTGCAGGCCGGCGACCGGTGCCCCGTGGACGGCGGCCGGCTCGTGCTCAAGCGCGGCATCGAGGTCGGGAACATCTTCGCCTTCGCAACGTACTACTCATCGAAGATGGGCGCGACATTCCTCGCCGAGGACGGCACAGCCAAGCCATTCGTAGGCGGCTCGTATGGGATCGGCGTGACACGCTGCGTGCAGACGATCATCGAGACGAGCCACGATGACAAGGGGATCATCTGGCCGTTCGCCGTCGCGCCGTACGAGGTGCACGTCGTCGGTCTGCCGATGAACGACGACACCGTCCGCTCCACGGCGGACGCGTTCGTCGCGGCGCTCGAAGAGAAGGGCGTGCAGGTCCTCTACGACGATCGGGATGAATCGGCGGGAGTGAAGTTCGCCGACGCGGATCTCATCGGCATCCCGTACCGCGCGACGGTGAGCCGCCGGTCCCTGAAGGACAAGAGCGTCGAGCTCAAGCCGCGGGCAGCGACGGAGGCCGAGCTGATCCCGCAGGACGTCGCGGTCGACCGGATCGTCGACATCGTGCGGCGCGCGCGCGAGGCCGCGGCGCGGTGACGCAGCGGCCGGTGGCCCCGGTCGCGCGTGAGGAGGAGCACTCGCTCGAGACGACCCTCCGCCCGCGCCGGCTCTCCGACGACGAGTACATCAACCAGGAGAAGGTGAAGGCGAACCTCCGCATCCTCATCGATGCGGCGAAGGGCCGGAACGAGCCGCTCGAGCACGTCGCACTGTATGGCCCACCGGGAGTGGGGAAGACCTCGCTCGCGACGGTCATCGCCCACGAGCTCGATGTGCCGATCCGCGTGACGAGCGGCCCCGCCATGGAGCGCGCCGGCGACCTCGCGGCGATCCTGACGAACCTCGAGCCGGGCAGCATCCTGTTCGTCGACGAGGTGCACCGCCTGCCGCGGATCGTCGAGGAGGTGCTGTACCCCGCGATGGAGGACTTTCATCTCGACATCGTCCTCGGCAAGGGGCCGGGGGCCCGCACGCTGCGGCTGCCGGTGCCGCGCTTCACGCTCGTCGGCGCGACCACCCGGATCGGCCGCCTCTCCTCGCCGCTGCGCGACCGGTTCGGGGCGACGTACCGGCTGGACCTGTTCACTCCCGCGTCGCTCGAGCTCGTGGTGAAGCGGTCGGCGAGGATCCTCGGCGTCTCGATCGAGCCCGCCGCGGCCACGGAGATCGCGCGGCGGTCGCGCGGCACGCCGCGGATCGCGAACCGGTGGCTCAAGCGGGTCCGCGACTACGCACAGGTGAAGCACGATGGCGTCATCACGCTCGCCGTGGCCAAGGAGGCGCTCCTGTCCCTAGAGGTGGACGAGGTCGGCCTCGACGCGGTCGACCGGATGCTGCTCTCGGCGATCGTCGAGAAGTTCTCCGGCGGTCCGGTCGGGCTCGAGACGCTCGCCGCGGCGGTGAGCGAGGACACCGAGACGATCGAGGACGTGTACGAGCCATACCTCCTGCAGGAGGGCTATCTCCAGCGCACCCCGCGCGGCCGGATCGCGACCGAGCGCGCGTACAAGCACCTCGGGATCACGCCGCCGCAGCGCGCGACGTTGTGGGACGAGGCGCCGCCCGCGGGGTGAGACAATGGATGCATGACAGAAGACACCACACCCATCGTGTCCGACGCCGAGAAGCAGGAGAAGGTCCTCAACGCCCTTCAGGCCGTGCTCGACCCCGAGATCGGGCTCTCGGTGATCGACCTCGACCTCATCCGCGAGGTCGTGTTCGCGAACGAGGAAGCCGAGATCAAGATGGTCCTCACCACGCCGTTCTGCCCATACGGCCCGATGCTCATCAACCAGATCCAGTCGGTATCCGAGCAGGCCGCCGAGATGCCGGTGAAGGTCACGGTGCTCCCCGACAAGTGGGAAGCGCCGCCGTGGCTGCGCTGAGCTGACCTAGTCCCCGGCCGGGCGCGCGCCCGGCTCGACCGCTCGCGACAGCACGAACAGCACGTCCGACAACCGGTTCACCCACGGGAGCAGGTGCTCGCCGTCGACGTGCCCGGCGTCGGCCAGCGCGACCAGCCGCCGCTCCGCCCGCCGGCAGACCGCGCGCGCGAGGTCGAGCCGTGCCGAGAGCTCGTCCTCGCCGGGGATGACGAATCGAGCGGCGATGTCGACCGTCGCGCGGACGGCCGCGGCGTGCTCCTCGAGCTCCGCGACCGCTGTCGCGTCGATCCGTTTCGGGAGCCGCGCGCGATCGCTCTCCACCGTGCCGACCTCGGACATCGCGACGTACAGCGCGCGCTGCAGCTCGAGGAGCGTCTCGGCCACCGAGCCCGTCGCGGCCGCGCGAGCCAGGCCGATCGCCGATTGCGTCTCATCGAGATCGCCCAACGCCTCGATCCGCGGGTCGGTCTTGCGGATCCGGCCCGGACCGAACAGCGACGTATCGCCGGTATCGCCGGTCTTCGTCGTCACACGCGCTTGGCGCTTCGGTTCGGGCATTCGCGCAAGTCTAGGGAGCGGTGGTCCGCTGCTATGCTCGATTTGCTTCCGAACGGGGTCCATGGAGGGAAGGCACATGCCCACTGGTGGTGGAGACGCAGGCGGCAAGAAGGCCAAGAAGAAGTCCAAAGAGCAGCTCGAGAAGGAGCTGAAGAAGCACGGGACGGTCGCGCCGGTGAACCCGATGGCCTTCGAGGTCATCAAGCCCAAGCGCAAGGAGAAGTTCTAGCGGTGGCGGTGCCGAGCAAGTCCGTGCCGTTGTCGTCCGAGGGGTCCAAGAAGGTGAGCGAGAAGACCAAGGCCATCGACGCGGCCATCCTCCAGATCGAAAAGCAGTTCGGGAAGGGCTCGATCATGAAGCTGGGGGCCGAAGGCACCCAGACCATGGACGTCATCCCGAGCGGCTCGCTCGCGCTCGACCTCGCCCTCGGGGTCGGCGGCTACCCGCGCGGCCGGGTGATCGAGATCTACGGCCAGGAGGCGTCGGGGAAGACGACCCTCGCGCTCCATGCCGTGGCATCCGTGCAGAAGAGCGGCGGCACCGCGGCGTTCATCGACGCGGAGCACGCGCTCGACGCCGGCTGGGCCCGCACCTGCGGCGTGAATACCGACGAGCTCCTCATCTCGCAGCCTGACAACGGCGAGCAGGCCTTGGAGATCGCCGACACGCTCGTGCGGAGCGGTGCGGTCGATCTCGTGGTCATCGACTCGGTCGCGGCGCTCGTGCCGAAGGCCGAGATCGAGGGCGAGATGGGCGACTCGCATGTCGGCATGCAGGCGCGGTTGATGAGCCAGGCCCTGCGCAAGCTCACGGGCACGATCTCGAAGACCAAGACCACGGTGATCTTCATCAACCAGCTCCGCGAGAAGATCGGCGTGATGTTCGGGAGTCCGATCACGACCACCGGCGGCAAGGCGCTGAAGTTCTACGCGTCGATGCGCCTCGACGTCGCGGGCATCGAGCAGATCAAGAACGGGACCGACGTCATCGGGCGGCGCGTGCGGGTCAAGGTCGTGAAGAACAAGGTCGCGCCGCCGTTCCGGATCGCCGAGCTCGAGATCCTCGCGGTCGAGGGCATCTCGCGCGAGGGCGGGCTCGTGGATATGGGCCTGCTCACCGGGGTCGTCACGAAGTACGGCGCCTGGTTCAACTACGGCGAGACCCGGCTCGGTCAGGGCCGCGAGAACGCGAAGCAGTTCTTCCGCGACCACCCCGACGTCGCGGCCGAGGTCGAGGCGAAGGTCCGCGAGAAGTCGGGCGCCATCCCGGTCGGCGGCCCGGATGAGGAAAGCTAGCCGGCCCGCAGGCGCCGCACCGCCGGCCGGCGATGCCTACGACGCGGCCGTCCGCTATCTCGCGTCGCGCCCCCGCAGCGTCTCCGAGATCAAGCGGCACCTGCGGACGAAGCGCTTCGACGAGGCCGAGCAGGACAGGGCGATCGACCAGCTCCGCGCGCAGCGCTACATCGACGACGAGGCCTTCGCCCGCTACTGGGTCGAGCAGCGCGCGAAGTTCCGCCCGAAGGGCCAGCGCGCGATCGCGAGCGAGCTCATGCAGAAGGGCGTCGCCCGCGAGATCATCGACCTCGTTCTCGGCGAGGCCGACCCCGATGCTGAGACCAAGCGCGCCCGCGAGTCGATCCGCCGCCCGATGACCCGGTGGCTCTCGATGGACGAGAACGAGCGCAAGCGGAAGATCCACCAATACCTCGTCACCCGCGGCTTCTCCTACGACGTGATCGAGGAGGTCATCGCGAAGCCCGAGGCCGGAGAGGAGTGAGCACGTCGGCGCCCTGGCGCTTCTGCCCGCTCTGTGGCGTCGCCCTCGTCCAGCCCGCCGACCCGCGCCTCAATCCCGCCTGTCCCGAGTGCGCATGGTTCCGGCCGACGTACGCGCTGCCGGTCGTGCTCGTGCTTGCCCACGCGGCCGACGGTCGGATCGTGTTCACGCGCAAGAACGACTGGCCCGAGGGGGCGTGGGCGCTCGTCGCCGGCTTCGTCGAGGTGGGAGAGACCGCGGAACAGGCGGCGATCCGCGAGCTCGAAGAGGAGGCCGGCCTTACCGGCCGCCAACCGCGCGTCGTCCGGACATTCACCCGCACCGATCAGCTGCTTGTCTATGTGGAGGTCGCCATCGACGGCGAGCCGCACGCCGGCTCGGATGTCGACGAGATCCTGCTGGCCGATCCGGATCCCGCGCGCGTGCCCGAGGGCTGGGTCGCGCGGGAGCTGGTGGAAGCCTTTCGCGACCGCGGTTAGGTCACAACCCCCAGGACGTCACGGCCTCGACGTGCAGCGCGATGACCGAGTCGAACTCCGTCTCGCGGTACTGCGCGAACTTCCGCTTCAGGAGCCGGCGCGCTCGATCGAGCTCGGCACCCCGGTCGACGACCTTCGCCCGAACGTGCGCGACGAGGCCGCGCAGCCGGTCCCAATCCTCGAAGTAGTCGTCGCACTCGAGCGAGGCACGGCGCCGTTCGCGCAGGTTCTCGGCGGTCACGCCCCCGGTCGCGACGTACGCGATCCGCCGTTCTCGGTCGAACGCATGGCAGAGCGGCGCGACATGCACCACGCCGGCTCGATCGACGGACCCGACGCGACACACGCGCGCGCGGGCCAGGAACGCCGTCTCCTTCGAGGTCAACCGGGGCCGCATGCGCGGACCCCGTGCAGCCGGCGCGCCAGCGGTGCCCGTGGTCGCTCGGTCACGGCCCGGCAAGAACCTGGACGACCATGATCCTCGCCCCGCCCGATCCGGCTTGCACCGTCGCTTCCGTTCCGCCCGCGATGGTCGAGCCAGCCTGAGCGACCAGATCGCTCCGCCGTCCATCGACTGTGATCACGAGCTGCCCATCGAGCACCACGATCGCGGCTGGCCCGGAGTAGTGCCCGGAGGCACCGGCGCTGAGACGCTGATCGGTGAGCCGCTCGCGTTGCGGTCCCCCGAGGAGGCCGGTCAGCTCCGCGGATTCATACGTACGGTGACCGGCAGGCACCGGCATCGCCGTGCCGCGTTGTGCGGCGGGGCGCACCGCCACGAAGTACCAGTGGTTCATCAGCGGGTCGATGGTGGCGATGGTCCCCGCGACGAGCAGCGCGGCCATCAAGGCAGACGCCAAACGCTGACCGCTACGCCGCGTCAACGCGACCGTCAACCCCACGATCAGGAGCGCGAGGGCGATCGCGAGCGGTGTAGCGGCGCGATTCTCATGATCGTGCTCGACCTGGTTCCCGATGAACAGCGCGTCGCCGGCGCCGACGTCGACGACGTCGCCCGCGATCACCGTTGTTGCGGTCCCAACGACGTTGGCAACGAAGCCCGCCACATGCGTGTGCGGACCGAGCACCGCACCCGGTGGCTGTGGCAGCTCGAGGACGCTGATGAACACCGGCGCGGCTGGGAGGCTCGCGACCCGCGCCTCGACCACGCGACCTGACCCCGCTGAGCCCACGACTCCGGGCAGTGCAAGCGAGATGGCGGCTGCGATGGCGGAAGCGCCGAAGGCCAGTGAGACGACTCGTGGGCCGACGGTCAGCGTCCTGCCCGCGGCGAGCACAGCGACGAACAGGAGCCACCCGATGAGCGCAGCGACTGCGGCCCCGATGCCGAGGTTGAGCATGAAGAAGGTCGCGGTCATCGGATCGTTCGCGAGGGCGCCGCGCGGCGGCGCACCCTGCAGCAATCCGACCAACGGCATCACGAGGGCGCCCGAGACGAGCCAGGCGCCGACCGCGAATGCGATCGACGCAAGCGGTCGATGCGGCCGTCGCTCGACGAGCAGCACGTAGAGGCAAACGAGGGCCGCCTCTCCGAGCAACAACATCGCCCAGCCGGCGGGGCTCGCCTCGCGGTCGGCGCCGAGCAGCCGGTCCAGCATGCCGGCCGGTGCGGTGACTGGAGCGCCGAATGCCGGGGACAGCTGGAGCCACCCAAGCGCCGCCGCGACGGCCGCGCTCCCAACGAAGGCGCGCCGCAACGTCGCCCATACCATCGGCTCAAAGTGACACCATCGGACCCAGCTGACAACCGTTCGGCCGAGCGCTGGTCCGCGATCCTCCGCGGGGACGGTGTGGCGGCGAT
>DATJHW010000024.1:0-14951 GCA_035493615.1 Saccharimonadales bacterium (SeqCode)
CACGCGGAGCCCGAGGGCGGTGATCTTCGGATCCATCTCGGCGATGTAGTCCTCGCGCATCCGGCCGTTGGTGCGCTTCTTGAGGCCCCACTCGATGTAGCGCTCGTCGCGCGCCGACTCGGAGCGGCCGAACATGTCGAGGCCGGTGACGTACCACTTGTCGATCGCCCGCTGCGCCGCGACCCGTCCCTCCGTCGTCTCCATCATCTTCTGGAGCTGCTGCTCCCCGTACGCGACGTGGCCCAGCTCCTCGCGAAGGATGGTCGGCAGCACGTCGTCGGTCGGCAGGTACGAGGAGCCGACCATCTCGTCGAGCTGGTACTGGCCGACCTTGTCGATGAGGAAGCCGAACGCCGCGAAGTCGCCCCACTCCGGCATGTCCACCTTGAACGCGTCGACCTCGCGCTTGGATCGCGGCCGGAACAGGATGTCCGAGCGGTCGATACCGACCATCCCGAGCATCCGGAGGAACCGCCGGCAGTGGTCGATCTCCTCCGACGCGATCCGTGCGACGCGCCACTGGTCGTCGACGGTCGGCGCGCGGAGGGTCCAGTGGTCGACGTAGATGTGCGGGCCGCCGATCTCGCAATCGGCTTGGATGGTCAGGAGGCGGGTCAGCAGCTCGCGGTACTCGTCGGGCATCTTGCCGAAGTCCTTCGGCTCGATGCGGTCGGTGAACTGCGCCACTGACCCGCCTCCTTTCGGTCTCGCTAGCCGCCGAGCTTCCGATCCTGGGCGCTCTGCATGAACGTGCGGTCGATCATCTTGGAGAGGTCGACCTTCGCGATGTTCGGGTTGCCGGCACCGAGGATCGCCACCGCGTCCTTGAACTGCCCGACGTCCGGGTAGAGGTACGCCGCCGTGACCTCGTTCATGAAGAAGTCGTACGCGCCGTCGAGTGCAGCCTGGTCGTCAAGCTTGAAGTACTTCCCGAGGACGGCGGTCGCGCCGGCCTTGTCAGCCTTCATCTTGGCGCGCGCGATCGTGAGCGCGTCGATGTAGGCCTGGACCGTGTCCTTGTTGGCGGTCAGGAATTTCCGGTCCATGATCACGCCGGTGTTCGCCGCCGGGAGCTTCTGGGCCGCGAGGTCGATGAGGACCGTGAGACCGGCCTGAACGAGCTTGAGGTCCTCCGGTGGGTCGTCCACGCCGGCGTCGATTGAGCCGGCCAGGAGCGCAGCGGTGCGTTGGGAGTGCGAGCCGACGGCGACGATGTCCACATCCTTGTCGGGGTCGAGGCCCGCAGCCTTGAGCGCCGCCCGGGTGGCGATGTCGCTGGAGCCGCCGGCGTTCGAGACGCCGACCTTCTTGCCCTTGAGCCCCGCGACGCTGGTGATGCCCTTCGCGCCGTAGAGCTTGTATGGGTACACGGGTGCGAGGTTCGCGACGAGAACGAGGTCGGCGCCGCCGGCGTTCGCGCTGAGAGCTTCCGCGCCGCCGAACTGCGCGATCTGGACGCTGCCGGCCAAGAGCGCCGCGCTGGTCTGCGCCCCTCCGTTGATCGACTGGAGGTCCACGTCGAGCCCGTTGTCCTTGAAGATGCCCTTCTCGAACGCGTACCAGCTGATCCAGTCATCCGCGCTGATGTTGCTGTACGCCGCGACGACCTTTGTGCAGCAGGGCCGCGGGGTCTTCGTCGGCGACGCGACCGCGACGGCTGTGGTCGCGGCCGGCGCGCTCGTCGCCGCCGCGCCAGTGCCCCCGCCACCGCAGGCGGTCGCGAGGATCGCGAGGAGCGCCACGAGGGCCGCGAGGGTCTTGGTCATTGGTCTCACCTTTCCGCTCGTCTCTATCGCCGGATCTGAGGTCGCCACGACTGGAATCGGTTCTCGATGCGCTGGAGGATCGTCGTGAGAAGCATCCCGGTGCCCGCAATGAGGACCACGCCGGCCAGCATCTTCGGCGTCTGGAACGTCTGCCCCGCGATCGCGATGAGCTGGCCGACGCCGTGCCGCGCCGCGATGAGCTCGCCTACGACGACGCCGGTCATGGCGTGGCCGACGCCAAGGCGAAAGCCGGTGAGGATGAATGGGACGGAGCCGGGCAGGACCACGCGCCGGAAGATCAGCGCGTCCGACGCGCCGAACGACCGGGCCACCCGGAGCAGCGCGGCCTCCGTGGTCCGGACGCCGGCCATCGTGTTGATGATGATGGGAAAGAGCGCGCCGAGGAAGATGACGGCCACCTTGGATGGCTGGTCGATGCCGAACCAGATGATGAATAGGGGAAGGAGCGCGATGCGCGGCGTGCTGTAGAAAAAGTTCACGAATGGATCCATCGCGTACTGGAAACGCGTGTACCAGCCCATCGCGAGCCCGATCGCGAGGCCGATGACGATCGCGAGTCCGTAGCCGATCGCGATCTCTTGCCCGCTCGTGGCCATGTCCAGCCAGATGTCGCCTTGCTGGAACAGCTTGACCATCGCCTGCCCGACCTCCCACGGACCGGGAAGGAACAGCGGGGGCCAGATGCGCGAGTTGGCGACGAGCTGCCACGCCGTCAGCGCGGCGAGCACGCTCAGCAGGCCGATGACGGCCGGCTCGTACTGCTTCACGCGACTCGATTTCTCAACGGAGCGCCGCTCGCGCGTCGCCGCCCGTTCCCCGGAGGTCGCGGGAAGGACCCGGTCCGCTTCCTTGACGCTCACGCCGCGGGCACCCCGGCGATGAGGCGCTCGGCCGGCACGGCCAGCTCCTCCTGGATCGACTCCCAGATCTCGTCCTCGTACGTGAGGAACTGCGGGTCTCGCTTGATCCGCAGGTCCCGCGGGCGCGAGAGGTTGACGTCGACGACGGTCTTGACCCGGCCGGGACGCCGGGTGAACACGATCACCCGGTCCGCCAGGTAGATGGCTTCCTTGATGTCGTGGGTGATGAAGAGCGCGGTCTTCTTGGTCTGCGACCAGATCTTGAGCAGCTCGAGCTGCATCATCTCGCGCGTCTGCGCGTCCAGCGCGGCGAATGGCTCATCCAGCAGGAGCATTTCCGGGTCGGTGAGGAGCGCCCGCGCGAGGTTCACCCGTTGCTGCATGCCACCGCTCAGCTCGAGCGGGTAGGCGTCCTCGAACCCGGAGAGTCCCACGAGCTCGATCTGCTGCCTCGCGCGCTGGATCGATTCCGCCTTCCCCATCGTTCGCTGGGCCTCGACGCCGAAGATGACGTTGCCGAGGACCGTCCGCCAGGGGAGGAGTCCGGGCTGTTGGAACACCATCGCGCGATCGGGGCCAGGACGGGTGATCTCGCGACCGTCGAGGGTGAGACTGCCGCCGGCGATCGGCAGGAGCCCATCGACCGCGTTGAGGAACGTCGTCTTGCCGCAGCCCGACGGCCCGACGATCGCCACGAACTCGCCGCTCCGGACCTCGAGGTCGACGCCCTGGACCGCGGTGAATACCGCCCGCGAGCGCTGCAGCCAGTACTCGATGACCACGCCATTGGCCGCGAGCTTTGCCGAGCGGTCGTACACCCGCTAGCTCAGCTTCCCATCGCTCGGATGCGGCTCGTTGCGCAGGAGGTAGCCGAACCGCTCCTTCGCCCTGCGCTTGACCTCCGGGCTCGGCGTGTTCACCGCCGGGAAGTCGGCTTTCCACTCCCACGGCCGGGTGGCGTCGATGATCGCGCGCGAGCTGTGGCCCTTGCGGTCCTTCGGGATCCGCGGGTCGAGCGGCCCGCTCCAGGCGCGCTTGATGATGTCGATCGACTCGACCGGATCGGAGCGCGTGCTCATGGCCCACACGACGTCGTTGAGGTCCATCACGTCGATGTCGTCGTCGACCACGATCACGTACCGGCCGAGGTACGCGCCGGCGTGCACGGTGGCGGCGAGGTGGCCGACCTGCCGCGCGTGCCCCGCGTAGCGCTGCTCGATGCTCACGGCGTTGAACAGCCGCGATCCGCCGACCTCGTGGCACCACACGCCCGTGATGCCCGGCACGCCGACGGCCTCGAGCTCCGAGCGCAGCAGCGCGGAGCGCAGGAATGCGCGGTAGAAGGACTGTTCGTCGGGCGGCTGGTTCGGCGGCGAGCCGAGGATGATCGGGTCGTCGCGGAAATAGAGCGCCTCGACCTGCATGAACGGCTCGGGCCGCGCGTCACTGGCGTAGTAGCCGGTCCATTCTCCGAACGGGCCCTCGACGATGCGCTCGGTGGGGTCGACCCAGCCCTCGATGACGATCTCCGCGTCGGCGGGGAGCGGCAGTCCGGTGACCGGACCCTTCACGACGCGATACGGCTCGCCGCGCACGCCGCCGGCCCAGTCGTACTCGGTGAGCCCGAACTGGACCTCCGTCGCGGCCGCCAGGAAGAGCAGCGGATCGCCGCCGGCTACGAACGCGATCGGCATCTTCTCGCCCCGCGCGATCCACGCGTCGCGGTGCATCCGGCCGTGCTTGCCCGGCGAGATGTAGAAGCCGAGCTTGTTGCGGTCGTGGACCATCACCCGGTAGCAGCCGAGGTTCACCCAGCCGTCATCGGGGTCGCGCGTGATGTCGAAGCTGCCCGTGCCGATGTAGCGGCCGCCGTCGTCCTCGTGCCACTTCGGCGCGGGGAAGATCGTCATGTCGACGTCGGCGCCGCGCTTGACGTTCTCGAAGATCGGGCCGTCCTTCACCTCGATCGACGGGATCGGCGTGATGCCCTCGGACACCCGCTTCTGCCATGCCCGCACGAGCTCCTCGGGCGAGAGCTTCGGATCGAGCCCGAGCGTGAGCGCGAGCCGCGGGAACCAACCGAGGCCGTTCGACAGCACCCGGAAGCCCTTCTGGTAGCCGGGGATCTCGTCGAACAAAAGGGCCGGCGTGCCGTGGACGCGGCCGGCCAGCTCGGTCGCCATTCCGATCTCGTCCTCGGCGCGGGCGCCCCGGATGACCCGCAGCTCCCCCAGGCCCTCGATGCGCGTCAGCCAGTCCCGCAGATCACGGAAGGTCCGGGTCGGTCGTTCGGCGACAGCCATCGGGATCTCCCCACCCCCGCCCCATCGGCTGCGGGGTCAATTGGCAAATGGTTATACCACTGAGACCGAGGCGAGGAAATCCGCGACGAGAGCGGTCGAGCGGGCGGCCGAGCTCGGCTTGCTGTGCGGGCTGTGGCCTCCGCCCTCGAGCAGCTCGATCCGGGCCGCCGGCACCTCGCGCGCGATGCGGTCCAGCTCGCCCGGCTCGGTCCGCGGATCGTCGGCTCCGTGGACGACGAGCATCGGGACGCGCAGCTCGCTGAGCCGGCCCTCGTAGAAATCGTCGTCGGGCGTCTTCGCGATCTCGAGCCAGGCCCGTCCACCGGCCCGGAGCACCGTGCGCCAGTAGTCCTCGCCGTGCTCTGCGGCGAGCCGGCGCGCGACCCGTTCGCCGAAGGAATCGGGATCGTTCGCCATCTGCAGGAAGAAGTCGCGCGAATGCGGCTTGGCCCGGTCCAGGTGGATCGCTTCGACGATCAACCCGCTGTAGCGCTCGGGTGAGCGGAGGGCCATCAGCGTGGCGATGATCGCGCCGTCGCTGTGGCCCCACAGGGCGCAGCGCTCGATCCGGAGCGCGTCGAGCAGCGCCTCCGTTTCGACGGCCGCTCCGACGTGGAACTTCGGTGGCAGCTCCGCGATGTGCGGCGAGCGTCCGTAGCCGGTGCGGTCCGGGATCACGAACCGCCGATCGAGCGTGGCGATCGCATCGTCGTGCGGGTAGTAGCCGTAGCCCCAGCCGCCGTGCAGGATCACGAGCGGCTCGCCCGCACCGCCCTCCCGGTAATGGAGGGTGATCGGTCGCGTGCCCGGCAGGAGCGGCGAGCGTTCGATCGTCTCCGTCTTGGAGACGAGGGTCGTCAGGTCACTTTCCTTTGTTCGAGCGCGGGCCTTCGGCCCGTGCGAGCTGTCTGATTCGCTCCCCGCGGCGAAGCCGCTCGTCGCTCATTTGCCTTTGTAGTTGGGCTTGCGCTTCTCGGTGAACGCGGTGACGCCTTCGCGCGCGTCCTCGGAGGCGAACAGCCGGCCGACCGCGGCGTGCTCGAAGAGCATCCCGTTCTGGAACGGCATCCCGCCACCGAGCACGGTCGCGAGCTTGATCTGGCCGATCGCGAGGGTCGGGCCGGTCGAGAAGAACGAGGCCATCTCGTGCGCGCGTTCCTGGAGCTTGTCGGCGGCCACCACCTCGTCGACGATGCCCAGGGTCTTCGCCTCGGCCGGCTGCACCGTGCTCCCGCGGATCATCAGCTCGAGTGCTTTCTGTCGGCCGATGAGCCGCGGCAGCCGCTGGGTCCCCCCGGTGCCCGGCAGGACGCCCAGGGTGACCTCGGGCAAGCCGATGTTGTACGTGCCCTCGGCGGCGATGCGGATGTCGGCGCACATCGCGATCTCGAGCCCGCCGCCGAGGCAATGGCCGTTGATCGCGCACACGACGATCTTCGGGGTGCGCTCGAACTTGCCCATGATCTCATTCGCGTGGATGACGAACGCGAACTGGTATTCGCTGTCGGTCGACGCGAACATCTTCACGTCCGCGCCGGCCGAGAAGAACTTCTCCGACGCGCTGCGCACCACGATCGCCTTCACGGCAGGATCGAACCGCGCCTCGTCGATCGCGAGCGACAGGTCGTCAAGGAAGGCCTTGTCGTACGAGTTGGCCGGCGGCCGGTCCAGCACGATGTGCCCGACGGCATCCCGTTGCTCGAGCCGAACGACCGACATGCTGACCTCCCCGAACGCACGCGCGCGGTTTTCCGCGCACAATCTAATCACCGATGTCGCGCACGTGCGCGCCGGCACCAGCAGGTTCGGAGAGGTATCGCATGGCGAAGATGTTCATCAACGGTGAGCTGGTCGACTCGCAGGCGGGCAAGACGATGGAGGTCAAGAACCCCTCGAACGGATCGGTCGTCGACTCGATCCCGCGCGGGAGCGCGGCCGATGTCGATGCCGCCGTCGAGGCCGCGGCGAAGGCGTTCCCGGCGTGGGCCAGCCTGCCGCCGACCAAGCGCGCGGCCATCCTGCACGCGGCCGCGGAGAAGATGAAGGCCGCGGTCCCGGAGATCGCGAAGCTGCTGTCGCAGGAGCAGGGCAAGCCGCTCGCCCACGCGATCCTCGAAGCGTCGCGGGTGCAGGAGAACCTCGAGTACTACGCCGGCCTCGCCGACAAGATCCGCGGGGACTACGTCCCGCTCGATGACCCGGGGAAGTTCGGGCTCACCATCCGCCGTCCGGTCGGGGTCGTGGCCGCGATCACGCCGTGGAACTTCCCGCTCACCCTCATGGCGAACAAGATCTGCCCCGCGCTCGCGACCGGCTGCACGGTCGTGCTGAAGCCGGCGTCGACGACGCCGCTCGCCACGCAGAGGGCGGTCGAGATCATCAACTCGGCCGGCCTGCCGCCGGGCGTCCTGAACATCGTGCACGGCTCCGGCGCCGAGATCGGCGACGCGCTCGTGTCGCACCCCAAGGTGAACAAGGTCGCGTTCACCGGCCAGACCGAGACGGGCAAGCGGATCATGAAGCTCGCCGCGGACCACGTGACTCGCGTCACGCTCGAGCTCGGCGGCAGCGACCCGATGATCGTGTGCGACGACGCCGACATCCGGCGCGCCTCCGCAGCGACGGCGATCGGCCGGTTCTTCAACGCCGGCCAGGCCTGCCTCGCCGTCAAGCGGGTGTACGTGTTCGCCTCGGTGGCCGAGGAGTTCATGACCAAGATCGCGGACCGCGCGAAGAAGGAGTGGAAGGTCGGCGACGGCCTCGCCGAGGGGACCAAGATGGGCCCGCTCCACACCGAGCACCAGCGCGCCGAGGTCGAGGCCCAGGTCGCCGATGCCGTGAAGAAGGGCGCCCGGGTCCTGGCCGGCGGCACGCGGCCGCAGGGCAAGGAGTTCGAGCGCGGCTGGTTCATGGACGCGACGGTCCTGGCAGACGTCAGCGAGGATTCGCGGATGCTCACCGAAGAGGTGTTCGGCCCGGCGCTGCCGATCGTCATCGTGAACGACCTCGACGAGGCGATCGCGAAGTCGAACTCGAGCGTGTACGGCCTCGGCTCGTCGATCTGGACCAAGGATCTCGCGAAGGCCCGCAAGGCCATCGAGCTCATCCAGGCCGGCTACACCTGGGTGAACGACATCCAGGTCGCGTACGACCAGCTGCCGTTCGGTGGCTCGAAGCAGTCGGGGTTCGGCAAGGAGCACGGCCTCGAGGCCCTCGATGGGTACCTCGAGAAGAAGTCCGTCGTGCTGTCGGCCGGCTAGTGGCGGACATCGCCGCGCTCATCACGGAGGCCAAGGGCCTCGATCTGTTCCGGCCGCATGGCGCGTTCGAGGTGCACTGCGGGCACTGCCACGCCCGGCTCGACGGCAACGGAGACTGCGCGACGTGCGGCCTCATCGGCCGGCCGGCCGAGGAGCTCGAGCGGCGCGCGGCGACCGACCCCGAGCGCGTGACCAAGCTGCTCTCCGGCGCGATCTCGAAGCGACGCGGCTACTCGCCCGCGGGCAAGGCCTGAGCCGCTCCTAGCGGAGCGCGGCCTCCGCCGCGGCGACGATCTCGGTGTCCCCGATCTCGACGACCGAGCCGTTGCGCTGCGTCTCCGCGAGACAGAGATACGCGACCACGCGCGCCGGGCCGAGCGGCTGCGCAGTCGCCGGCTGGACCCGGCTCGGCTGCGTCGTGTCGACGAGGCCCGGATCGAACGCGCTCACCGAGATGCCGCTCCCGTCGAGCTCGAGCGCGAGCACCCGCGTCAGCTGGTCCACGGCCGCCTTCGCGGCGCAGTACGCGCTCCATCCGGCACTCGCGCGGTCGGCGGCGCCGCTCGAGATGTTGACGATGCGGCCGTAGTCGCGGTCCAGCATCCCCGGGAGGACCGCGCGGGTCACGAGGTACGTACCGCCCACGTTGATCGCGATGTTCCGCAGCCAGGACGAGCCGCTCGTCTCGGCGAGCGGCCCGATCGGATCGAGAACGCTCGCGTTGTTCACGAGGATCGAGGGCGGACCGACCCACCGCTCCGCCGCGAGCACGAGCTCTTGGACCTGCCGCTCGTCGGCGACGTCCGCGGTCTGCGCCAGGGCCCTGCCGCCCTGCTTCTTGATCGCGAGGGCGACCTCGTCGAGCTCGGGGGCGTTCCGCGAGGCGATGACGACGTTCGCGCCGAGGCCGGCGAGCGTCTCGGCGATGGCCCGTCCGAAGCCGCGCCCGCCACCCGTGACGATCGCGACCTGCTTGGCGAGCCTCGGGCTGGTCACGCTCTGACGGCGAGCTGCTTCGACAGCGCGCCGGCCAGCCGATCGACATCCGCGTCGCGATGCAGCGCCCAGAAGGAGATCCGGATGGCATCCATCGACTGGTCGCCCACGTGCTTGATGACGATCCGATCCTCGTCCCAGGCCCGCTGGACGATGTCGGCCGCGCCGCCGGCCCGCGGCTGCACCACGACGATGCCCACCGGATCGTCGGCCCGGCCGAGGAGATCGAGCGGCAGCCCGCCGACCGCGCGGAGCACGCGCGCCCGCAGCTCCTTGACCCGATCGCGGACCCGTGTGCCGAGCGCGCGATGCACCGCGAGCGTCTGGCGGACGCCCACGAACGCGGCGACGTCCACCGTGCCGATCTCGAACCGCGTCGCGTCGTCGTTCAGCTTCATGTGCCCTTCGAGATCGTGGTCGGCGCGCGACCGCCACCCCACGCGGCTCGGCGTCCAGCGCCCCGGATCGGCGATCCACGTCGCGCCCGTCGCGAGCGGGCCGTGCAGCCACTTGTGCCCGAGGAATACCGTCGCGTCCGCGCCGAGCGCCCGCACGTCGACCGGGATCTGGCCGAGCGCCTGCGCGCAGTCGATGATGCTGATCGCGCCGGCGTCGCGCGCGAGCCGGCACACGGCTTCGACCGGCAGCCGCCGGCCGGTCCGGCACGACACGAGCGACAGCACGATGGCCTGCGCGCCGTCGCGGAACGCCTGCGCGGTGTCCTCGAGGAACCGCTCGTCGTCGTGCAGGGCGACGACCCGCACGCGATCGCCCCGATCCTGGCGCCGGTACACCGGCAGCAGCGCGGCCGGGTGCTCCTCCGCGGTGGTCACGAGGAGCGCGCCCGGCTCGAGCGGCAGCGACGCGATCAACGTGTTCAGCCCGTCCGTGGCGGACTGCGTGAGGGCGATCCGCGCCGCTCCGCCCGGATCGCCGATGAATGCGGCGAGCGCCTCTCTCGTCGCGCTGAGCTCGGCGTTGTACGAGTCGTAGCCCACGTGCGAGAACATCCCGACGCCGTTCATCCACGTGCGGTACGCCTCCGCGGCGCGCTGCGCGACGGGGAAGGTCGGCCCGGAGCCGGCGACGTTGAAGTACAGGAGATCGTCGTTGAGCGCCTGGAGCGCCTCGATGGAGGTGTCGGGGCGCTCGTCGACGAAGGTCATGCGGTGCTGATGCCGCGGATCGCGAGCCCGGCCGCGAACAGGGCCATCAAGCCGAAGGTCAGCGAGGCCGTACGGCCCTCGCGCCGGCGCACCATCGTCGCGGCCAGCGGGATGGCGAGCACGAGGGCCACGCCGTACAGGACGTGCAGCGACTGGGAGGGCGCCCGCGAGAAGAGCAGGGCGATCCCGAGGAGGCCCTGCGCGACGGCCGCGACCTCGAAGATCACGAGCGCCCCGGTGAAGCTCGGCGTCGGCCCTGATCCGCGGATGCCGAGCCACAGTCCCCACAGGCCCACGATCGAGAGGTACAGCACGATCGCGGTCGCGACGCGGCCGTGCAGTGAGAGCACGACATCCACGAGATGCAGGCTAACCCATATCCTCGGTCTCACAGTGATCGAGGTCCGCGATGTCACACGCCGGTTCGGTACCTTCACCGCGCTGTCGGGCGCCTCCTTCGTCGTGCGGAGCGGCGAGATCGTCGCGCTTCTCGGCCCGAACGGCGCCGGCAAGACGACGGCCAGCCGGATCATCGCCGGCATCCTCGCGCCGACCGAGGGCGAAGCGATCGTCGACGGACTGTCGGTGCGGGAGCACCCGAACGCCGTGCGGGCGCGTTGCGGGCTCGTCACCGACTCGCCCTCGCTGTACGAACGCATGACCCTCCGCCAGTACCTCACCTACTTCGCGCGGCTGTACGACGTCTCTTCCCCGGGTCCGCGCATCGCCGAGCTGGTCGAGCTCATGGCGCTGCCGGCCGTGCTCGATACGAAGCTCGCGGCGTTCTCGCGCGGGATGAAGCAGAAGGCCGCGATCGCGCGCGCGCTCGTGCACGAGCCACCGGTGCTGCTGCTCGATGAGCCGGCCACCGCGCTCGACCCCGAGATGACCCAGACCCTGCGCGAGCTCATCGTCTCGCTCCGCGCGCAGCACCGCGCGATCCTCCTGTGCACGCACGATCTGGACGAGGCCCAGCGGATCTCCGATCGCGTCGTGATCGTCGACCGCGGTCGGATCGTCCGCGAGGGCGCGACCGAGGAGCTCCGCTCGGCCGGCCGGCCCTCGTTCCGCGCGGAGCTCGTCGCCGACGAGACGGCCGTTCGCGCCGCGTTGAGCGGGGCCGGCGTGACGATCGACGGCCTGACCGCCGGCAACGGACGGCTCGAGGTCCGCTGGAGCACCGACGATCCTGCGGAGAACAACACCCGGGCGCTCCGCGCGCTGCTCGACGCACACGCGCGCGTCATCAGCGTGAACGCGGAAACGCGCTCGCTCGAGGACGCCTACCTCGCGATCATCAAGGAGAGCAGGCAGCCATGAAGGCATTGATCCTCGCGCGACGGGAGATCGTGGAGCAGTACAGCGACCGCTCGTCGATCATCCGCGCGCTGTTCCTGATCGCGCTGCCGATCGCGCTGATCCAGCTGAACCGCTCCGCAGCGGCCCCCCCGAACGAATTCATCCTCGTGTTCGCGCTCCAGGCGGCGCTGCTGCCGGCGGCGACCGCGATCAACGCGGCGGCGGGCTCGTTCGCCGCGGAGAAGGAGGCCCAGACGCTCGTGCCGCTGCTCGCGGCGCCGATCCGCGACATCGAGATCGTCGCGGGCAAGCTGATCGGCGTCATGGCACCGGCCGCGGTGCTGTCGATCGTCTCGCTGCTGACCTACCACGTGGCGGCATCGCAGCGGTTCGGCGCCGCACGCATCGCGGAAGTGCTCGACCCGGTGACGACGCTCGAGCTGTTCGGGCTGTCGGTCCTCGCGATCCTCAGCCTCGGTTCGTGGGTGATGGTCGTGTCGGCGCGCGTCCCGAGCCAGCGCGCGGCGCAGCAGGTCGCCGGTCTCGTGCTCGCCGGTGTCGTCGTCGGGCTGACCGCCGTCAGCAGCGTGATCGGGAACATCTCGACGGGATTCATCATCGGCGGCGTCGTTGCGGTGCTGGTCTCCGATCTCGTCGCGCTGCAGCTCGCGCAGCGTCTGTGGAACCGCGAGGAGGCGGTGGCCCGGCTGTGAAGGGCGCGCCCGGTCCGGCCAGCGAGGTCCCCGAGGCGGGCACCGCCTACCTCGACGGCGCATTCGTCCCGTTCGCCGACGCGAAGGTCAGCATCGCGACCCACGCGCTCCAGTACGGGACCGGCGTCTTCGAGGGCATCCGCGCGTACTGGAACGCACCCGCCGAGCAGCTTTACGTCTTCCGGCTCCGAGAGCACTTCGAGCGGATGACCCGCTCGTGTCGCATCGTCCGGATCGGGCTGCCCGGCGACGCGGACGAGCTCTCGGCGATCGTGCTCGAGCTGCTCCGCCGCAACGCCTTCAGGAGCGACGTCTACATCCGGCCGCTCGCCTACAAGGCCGCGCGCGTGGTGAAGGTCGCGCTGCATGGTCTCCGTGACGGCTTCGGCATCTACGCGTTCCCGATGGGCGGCTACCTCTCGACCGGCGGCCTTGTCGCTCACACGACGAGCTGGCGGCGGATCTCGGACGAGGCGATCCCGGCCCGGGCGAAGGTCAGCGGCGCGTACATCAACACGGCCCTCGCGGTCGACGAGGCCGCCGAGCACGGCGCGGAGGAGGCGATCTTTCTGACGAGCGGCGGTCACGTCTCCGAGGGCGGTGGCTCGAACCTGTTCATGGTGCGCGACGGCGCGCTCGTCACGCCGCCGGTGACCGATGACATCCTGGAGGGCATCACCCGCCAGACCATCGAGGCCCTCGCGCGCGAGCTCGGCTACGCCTTCGTGCAGCGGCCGATCGACCGGACCGAGCTGTTCGTCGCCGACGAGGTCTTCTTCTGCGGCACCGGTGCGCAGGTGGCGCCGTGCGTGACGGTCGACGGGCGGCCGGTCGGTGGCGGCACGATCGGGCCGATCGCGACGGCGATCGGCGAGCGCTACTTCGCGATCGCCCGCGGCGACGATCCCGCACACCCGGAGTGGCGCACCGCCGTCTATACGCGATGAATGTCTCGTACCAGGGCGTCCCGGGCGCGTACTCCGAGGCCGCGGCCCAGGCCCTCTTCCCGCGCGACACGCCGGTCGGCTCCCGCACGTTCGGCGACGTGTTCGCGGCGATCGGATCGGGCGCGGCCGGGGCCGCGGTGGTGCCGGTCGAGAACACCCACGCCGGCTCGGTGGTCGACGTGTACGACCTGCTGCGCAGCCACCCCGACCTGCAGGTGATCGCCGAAGCGGTCGTGCGGGTCCGCCACTGCCTGCTCGGACGGCCGGGCGCGGCGCTCGAGGCCATCAGGTCGGCCCGCTCGCACCCGCAGGCCCTCGCCCAGGTCGACGACTACCTGCGGGCGCGGCGGATCGAGCCCGTCGTCGCCTACGACACGGCCGGCGCCGCGGCCGAGGTCGCCTCCGGCGACGACCCGAGCGTGGCGGCCGTCGCGAGCAAGCGCGCCGCGCGTGCGTATGGCCTCGCCGTGCTGGCCGAAGGCATCGAGACGGCGGCGGACAACTTCACCCGGTTCTTCGCGCTCGCCCGGACCGGCGATGCCGACCCGAGGGGCCGGATCCCCGACGCGCTCCGGGCCGGCCCGAGCAAGACCAGCCTCGCCTACGCCACCACGAACGTGCCGGGCGCTCTGACCCGATCGCTCCAGCCGTTCGCGACCGCGGGGCTGCAGCTCACGAAGATCGAGTCGCGGCCGAGCCGGGCGGCGCCATGGGACTACGTCTTCTACCTCGATTTCGAGGGCGATCCCGCGCGCAGCCCGGCGACCGAGGCGATGGCGCTCATGCGGACGTGCTGCGCGTGGGTGCAGGTGCTCGGAACGTATCCCGCCGCGACGGCGGTGCTCGAGCCGGACCAGCTCTAGCGGATCGCCTGCTCCGCCGCGATCTGGGTTCGGATGCGGACCCGGTTCGCGTTGCCGTGGTTCTTCGACAGCTTGGCGGTGAGCCGGACGATCGTCTCGGCAGGCGTGGCGGTCGCCGGCTGGCCCATCTGATTGCGCGGCCAGTTCACGCGAACGGTCACGGAGCCGGCTCGCCGCGCCGGCCGGTGATCGCGCGGACCACGGCGAGGACCAGTGCCGCGAGGAGCACGAAGAACACGATCGCCAGCAGCGTCGCGATCTCGACGACCGGCGTGCCGGACGGCTGCGCGAAGATGCCCCGGAACGGCGCGATGAGCGGATCGGTCACGCCGTAGATCAGCGAGACCAGCGCCTGATCGGCGTTCGCGGCGAGCAGCTTGAGCACGAAGCGGATGAGCAGCAGGACCTCGACGACCGTGAACACGAGCGTGATCACGCGGCTCGCCGTCCAGACCGGCGAGTCGCCTGCCGGCGGTCCCACGTTCACGTTCGTCGAACGGCCGGGGGTCATCGGGCGGCCATCGCCGTCGGGAGCGCGAGGACGAACACGCTCCCCGATTCGCTCGTCGATTCGAGCCACAGCCGGCCGTGATGCTGTTCGGCGATCCGGCGGCTGATGTGCAGGCCGAGGCCGGTGCCGGGGATCTCGCGGGTGCGAGAGGCCCGGTAGAACGGCGCGAAGATCCGCTCGCGCTCGTCCTCGGGGACGCCGACGCCGTGGTCCGTCACGCGGATCTGGGCTTCGTTGCCCACCACG
>DATJHW010000025.1:0-11756 GCA_035493615.1 Saccharimonadales bacterium (SeqCode)
AGAGCGTGGGCGACGCTCAGGAGTACATCGAGGAACACGTGGCCTGACGTTCCAGGCGGCACATGAAAGCGCGACCAGGGGAGGCAGCGGCATACGGCCGCTGCCTCTTCGGTTTTCGAAAGGGGTCATGGCGGACGAAGAGATCGGCGGCTACCGGTTCCGTGATCCGTCGCTGCTCGCGACGGCGCTCACGCACAGCTCGTACCTGCACGAGCACCCAGACCTGGAGCTCGAGGACTTCGAGCGCCTCGAGTTCCTTGGAGACGCCGTCGTGGACCTGGTGATCGGCGAGCTCCTGTACCAGAGCCACCCCGAGGCGACCGAGGGCGAGCTCACGGCGATGCGCGCGCAGCTCGTCTCGGGTCCGCCGCTGTCCCAGCTCGCGCAGCGGCTCGGGCTGCCCGAACGCGCGCGCCTCGGTCGCGGCGAGTCTGAGACCGGCGGCCGGCAGCGGGTCGGGCTCGGCGCGAGCCTCTACGAGTCGGTGCTCGGTGCCGTGTACGTCGACGGCGGCTTCGATGCCGCGCGCGAGTTCGTCCTGCGGACGATGAAGGACACGATCGTGGCCGCGGCGGCGCAGCCGCGACGCTCGCCGAAGACCGTTCTGCAGGAGTGGGCGCAGGGCCAGGGCCTGCCGCTCCCGTCGTACGACGTCGCCGAGACGACCGGGCCGGAGCACGCGCGCGAGTTCCTCGTCGAAGTGGCTGTCGGTGACCTGCACGCACGCGGCGCGGGCCGGTCGAAGCGCGAGGCGCAGGAGAACGCCGCCGCGGCGCTCCTCGAGGCGACGGCACGATGACCGACGAGCTGAAGGTGATCGAGGGCGGCAACCCCTCGGGCGCGAACGCGGTGCTCAAGACGCTGACGCTCACCGGATTCAAGAGCTTCGTTCATCCGACGCACTTGGAATTCGCGCCCGGTATTACCGCGATCATCGGTCCTAACGGTTCGGGGAAGTGTTTGCCGTACAGCTCGAAAGTCACCCTCGCCGACGGCAGCGTCCGCGCGATCGGCGAGATCGTTGAAGAAGCACTGCGTAGCGGCACAGTCGAGACTCTTGATGACGGCTTCGTTTCACGGCGACCGGAGCGACCGACGGAAGTCGTGTCCCTCAACCTGAACGATCTCAAACTCGAGCCGCGGATCGTTTCGGCATTCGTCAAACGATCCGCGCCCACCAAGATGCTCCGCGTTCGGACCCGCTCCGGCAGGCGCGTCGAGGTCACGCCCTACCACCCGCTCTTCACGATCGAGAGCGGTCATGTTCGTTCGCTCCGTGCGGATGAACTCAAGACCCAACAGTTCGTTGCGATCCCGCGACACCTTCCGTTCAGCGCCGATCGGATGGCAATGCCATTTGGACGGACGATCTGTGCGTTGGCGACTGACCCTCGCATCGGGATCCCGGCGTCAGCGGAGCTAGCGGATTGGGGCGAACGGATGGTCGCTGACTTCGGCGGTTACGCCGCATGGCGAACTGCCGCTGCGCTAGGACCTGAAAGGATCGACGATCCCCGGGGTGAGGCGGGCCTCCGTCTGTCCAGTTTTCTCGCGCTCGCCGAAGCCGCGGGTGGAACACCTGATCGTGTCCATTCGATTCGCCCTCGCCACGGACATGCGGCACGCGTACCCGAGTCCCTATCGCCGGAGCTCGGGCGCTTCCTCGGGTTGGCCATCGCTGAGGGCGAGAACGTCGACCGGTACCAGCTGCGATTCGTAAACAACGAGCGACCGGTCACGGACGAATTCATTCGGCTAAGTGCCGGCCTGTTCGCGGTGCCGTGCTCGCGGCTCGATCACTCGAATCGGCGGGCGGAGACGACCCTTCTCAGTTCGGTGGCGCTGATCAAGCTGCTCGATCACTACGGTGTCGCGATCGGCTCCGCCTCTGCCCAGAAACGTGTGCCTCCGTTCATCTTCAGCGCGCCTGAGCACGTTCAATGGGAGTTCCTTTCTGGCCTGTTCGAGGGTGATGGCTACGTGTGCCACGTCAAGAACAAGAGGGGACACGTCCAGACCTACTTCGAATATGCGAGCGCCAGCGAGGAGCTTGCGCGCGGCGTTTCGTCGCTGCTGCTGCGGCTCGGTCTTTTCTCGTCGATCCGTTCGAAGGAGAAATGGGCCTCGAACACGGTAGCCAAGGTCCGCCGGATCTACTGGAGCGTCTACGTGTACGGCGGCACGCAGCTCCTGACGCTGGCGGACAATCTGCGATTCGTCGGTGACAAGCAGGTGGCCCTCGAGCGTCTCAAGACCCTGACGACTGCAAGCAATCCGAACTTCGACGTTGTTCCGTCCGCGACCGAACTCGTGTACCAAGCTGCTCGAGCTGCGAAGGTGAACGTCAAGCGGAATCGAAAGGGTCGGTCAAAACTGGCCGCCTATACGGAGCGGCGGTGCCACGCCAGCCGACAGGGCATCCGCGAGGTCTCAGCGCAGATCGAGCAGCTTGGCGCGACGCCGGAGGCGGCGCGACCGATCCTCGACCAGCTCGAAATCTTGGCAACGTCCGACATCTACTGGGACGAGGTCATCTCGGTCGAGGAGTTCGATTCGCCACATGAGTGGGTCTACGACCTCTGCGTCGAGGACAATCACAACTTCGTCGCAGAGGACATGATCGTCCACAACTCGAACGTTGCCGATGCGATCCGCTGGGCGCTCGGTGAGAACAACGCGCGGATCCTCCGCGCGAAGAAGAACGAGGAGCTCATCTTCGCGGGCAGCGAGACACGGCGCGGCCTGGGCATGGCCGAGGCGATCATCCAGCTCGACAACTCGTCGCGCCGCCTGCCGATCGAATTCAATGAGATCGAGGTCGGCCGCCGCCTGTACAAGAACGGCGAGGCCGAGTATCTCGTGAATCGCGCGCGCGTCCGGTTGCGAGACCTGCAGGATCTGCTCGCGGGCGCGAACCTCGCTGACAACCCGTTCGTCGTCATCGGCCAGGGGCTCGTGGACCAGGTGCTCGCGCTGCGCCCGTCCGATCGGCGCATCGTCATCGAGGAGGCGGCTGGCACGCGCCGGCTTCAGATGCGGCGCGAGGATGCGCTCCAGCGCCTGAAGCATGCCGAGGTCGAGCTCGTGCGCGTCGTCGACATCCTTCGCGAGATCGGGCCACGCGTGCAGCTCCTCACGGAGCAGGCCGCGAAGTGGACCGAGTACGAGATCATCCGCAACGATCTGCGCCGGCGAGCGCTCCGCTGGTACCGGAGCTCGTTCGGCTCGACCGCAGCGCAGCGCAACGAGCTCGTCGCGCGCCTCGGGGGGATCGACCGCGAGATCGAGCGTCTCGCCGACTTCGTCGCCGAGACCGAAAGCGTCGCGACCGGCACCGACGACGAGCTGCGCCACGCGCGCGAAGAGGAGGAGCGCCTCCGGATCTTGGCCGCGGACGTGGCGTCAGCGGAAGCGTCGCTCCGCGAGCGCATCGCGGCCCTGGCCGCCAGCCTCGAGGCCGTCGCGAGCGAGCGCGACCGCAGCCGCGCGGCGCTCGCCGCGCTGCCCGCCGAGGTCGCCGCGCTGCGCGAGCGGCGCGGCACGGTCGAGAACGAGGCTGCGGAGGCCGCGCGCCGGGCCCGCGAATCCGCCGACGCCGCACGCACGGCCGAGGAGGCGATGTCGCGCACTCGGATCGCGCTGGCCGAGGCGCAGGCCGCGCGCGTCGAGACCGAGCGCGCGCACGTGCTCCGCGAGGGCGAGGAGGTCCGCCTCGCGGACGAGGATCGCGCGCTCCTGACGCGCGACGACGAGCTGGCCAGGCAAGCGGCCTCGCTCGCCGCCGAACGTGCCGAGCGCGAGCGGGAGCGCGCGCGCATCGCGCGCGAGCTCGAGCGTGCGCGCGACTCCGCCACCGAGGCCGGGCGCCTCACCGAAGGCGTCGCCGAGCGGGCCGGTGCCGCGCGCAACGACCTGCAGCGCGTCGACGGCGACCTTGCGCTCCTCCGCGGCCAGACGACCGCGCTCCGCGAGGCGGTCGCGCGCGCGATGGAGGAGCTCGAGGCGCGCCGCACCGGGACCGCGCCGGCGGCGCTGCCGAAAGGGCTGCGCTGGCTGCACGACCGGCTCGAGATCCCGGCGGAGCTGCGGCTCGCCGTGCGCGCGGTCCTCGGCGACGCGATCGCGTTCCCGGGCGACAAGCACGCCTTCGCCGACCTCGCGACCGCCACGCGCGTCACCGTGCTCGTTCCGAACGCGCGGGCGGACCTCCCCGTTCCGGATGGCTGCTCGCGGCTCATCGATCACCTGACGCTGGACGACGACGTGCGGGCCGTCGCGGGCGCGCTCTTCCGCAATGTGTTCGTCGGGCCGCGCGATGCGGCGTTCCGGGCGGCGTCCTCGATGCGCGACGGGATCGTCGTCACGCACGACGGGATGGTCGTGACCCCGGGCGCGATCCGGATGCCCGATGACCGCGTCGCCGCGGACCAGCAGGCGACCGAACGGCTGGGCGCGATGCACCGGCGCCTCGGCGAAGAGCTCAACGCATCGGAGCGCGCCCTCGTTCAGGTCGGCATCGAGCGCGAGGCCGCGGCCGCGCGGCTCGCCGATGCCGAGGCCAAGCTGGCCGAGGCCCAGCGCGAGCGCGGGACGCTGGAGATCGCGGCGGATGCGCTCGCCGCGACCGAGGCCGACGTGCGCGATCTCGTCCGCGCCGGCGAGGCGCGCGCGGTCGCGGTGGAGCGCGAGCGCGGAGAGCTCATCTCGCGGCGCGAGCAGCTTGGTGCCGACCGCGATGCGGCGAAACAGGCCACCGCCGTCGCGCTCGCGGCGTTCTCCGCGACGGGGCGCGACGAGCGCGTTGCCCTCGATGCGCACGCCGCCACGACGAAGCAGGCCGAGGATGCGCGCCTCGATGCGGCGACGAGCGAGGAGCGCCGATCGACGCTCGTCCGTCTGCGCGACGCGCTCGACGAGCAGGTCGCGGCAACGGAGAAGCGGATCGCCGAAGAGGATGCGCGGCTCCGCGCGCTCGTCGACCAGGAGCGCGACGCCAAGGCACGCCTCGCGGCCGCTCAGGAGGAGCTCGGGCGCGCCGCGGCCGACGCGAAGGAGGCCGCGCGGTCGGCCGAGATCGCGCGTGAGCGCTCGCTGGCCGCCGAGGGGTCCCGCCGTGAGTCCGAGCAGCGTCTGGCCAAGGCGCGCGAGCGGCTCGCGGAGCTGCGTGGCGAGCGGTCCAAGGTCGGCGTCGAGGAGGAGCGGGCCTCGGGTGCGCTGAGCCTGCTCGAGGAGCAGGTCCGGGCCGAGCTCGGCCTGCCCGACGACGAGCCGCTGCCCGATCCGGAGTCGATCGAGCTCGACGAGGAGCCGACCGAGCAGGAGAAGGCGAACGCGCCGCGCGACCTGCAGCGGCTGCGACGCAAGCTCATCGCGCTCGAGCCGGTGAACGCGCTTGCGGCCGTCGAGCTGGCCGAGGTGGGCGAGCGCCACCGCTTCCTCTCGGAGCAACGGGCCGATCTCGAGAAGGCCATGGCCGACCTCCGATCGCTCGCGGACGATCTCGCCTCGACGATCGCCGAGCAGTTCAGCGCGACGTTCCAGGCGGTCGACCGCGAGTTCGGCGTCTTCTTCAAGCGGCTGTTCGACGGCGGCCAAGCATCGCTACGGACTTCCGAGGACCCCGACGAACCGGGGATCGACATCTACGCCCGCCCGCCAGGAAAGCGCATCGGCTCGCTCGCGCAGCTGTCAGGTGGCGAGCGCGCGCTCACCGCGACGGCGCTGCTCCTTGCGATCCTGCGCGTGAAACCGGCGCCGTTCTGCGTGCTGGACGAGGTGGATGCGGCGCTCGACGAGCGGAACGTCGGCCGCTTCACCGAGGCGCTCCGCGAGCTCACCGACCGCACGCAGTTCATCGTGGTGACGCACAACCGCAAGACGATCGAGGCCGCGGACACCCTGTACGGCGTGTCGATGGACGAGGGCGGGAGCTCGAAGGTGCTCTCGATGCGCCTCGCCGATGTGGACGACCGCGCCGTCGGCTAGACGGCCATCCAGATCTGGAGCGCGCCGACCTCGCGGAAGCCCTTGCGCATGAGGATCGGCGCCGTCGATGCGCGCTCGGCCACGACGACCGCCTCGGTCTTCCCGTCGCGCACCGCGCGATCGAGGCGCCAGCCGAGGATCGCCGAATACACGCCGGTCCGGCGGTGCGGCTGCAAGGTCGAGGCGCGGTGCAAGTACACGGTGTCGCCGTCCGAGCCGTAGCGCCACGCGCCGTAGCCGACCGCGAGGTCCCGGCGGTACGCGATCACGCCGCCGCCACGGCGGGTCGGGCACCCGAGGTAGCGCATCCGCGCCTCGAGCCGCACGCGGATCTCGTCCGGCGTTCGATCGCGGTCGATCCGGATCGCGTCGGTCGCCGACCGCTCGTCGTGCTCCTCGACGAGCCGCAGATCGTTCGTCGCGAGGCGCCCGCGGATCGGGATCTTCGCCACAAGCAGCAGGGCATCGACCTCCCGGTGAAGCCCGTTCGTCGCGAGGACGCGCGAGAGCCCGACCGCGTCGGTGTTCGGTCCGATCTGCCAGGTGAACGCGACGCCGCGCTCGCGGAACAGCGCGATGATCTCCTTGGCGCGCTGCTCGACCTCCTCGGGACGCCAGCGCGCGTACGCGACGCCGTTGCTCCAGGGGAGCGCGTCGGCGCCGAGCTTGTAGCGCACGTCGCCGCGGTCGACCCGTTCGAAGCCCTCGCAGTCGGGCTCCTCATCGAGCGCGATGCGTTCGGCCACATCAGCGTCCACGGCGCGTCACGCTAGCAGTCGTCAGACTGACCGCGATGAGCATCGACGGCGGGCTCGCCAAGACCCGCGGCGGACTCCTCGCGCGGCTGTTCGGCCGGACCGCCGACCAGCCGGTGACCGCCGCGTGGCTCGACGAGCTCGAGGAGGCGCTGCTCCGCTCGGACATCTCGGTCTCGCTCGTCGACTCGGTCATGCTGCAGGTGCGCGATGTCGTCACCGACCGGAAGGCCGACACCGTCCCCAGGGTCCTGGCTGCGGTCCGAGACGCGCTCGTCGCGGTCCTCGAGCCGGGCGACCGCGCGCTCAAGCCCGGTGCGGGTACACCCCGTGTGATCCTCCTCGTCGGCGTGAACGGCAGCGGCAAGACGACGACCGCGGCGAAGCTCGCGAAACGGCTTCGCGATGCCGGCGAGCGGCCGCTGCTGGCCGCGGCCGATACGTTCCGCGCGGCCGCGATCGAGCAGCTCGAGGTGTGGGCGAAGCGCGTGGACGTGCCGATCGTGAGCGGCCGGCCCGACGGCGACCCTGCGGCCGTCGTGTTCGACGCGGTGCAGGCCGGCGCGGCGCGCGGGAACACGACGGTCATCGCCGATACGGCCGGCCGCCTGCACACGAAGGGCCAGCTCATGGACGAGCTCGGGAAGATCGTGAAGGTGACCGGCCGGGCGCGAGCCGGTGCACCGGACGAGGTGCTCCTGGTGCTGGACGGGACCGCGGGCCAGAACGCGATCGTGCAAGCGCGGCAGTTCACGGAGAGCGCGCAGGTGACCGGCATCGTGATCACCAAGCTCGACGGCACCGCCAAGGGTGGCGCCGTGTTTGCCATCGCCGACGAGCTGAAGCTTCCGGTGAAGTTCCTGGGGGTGGGAGAGAAGGAGACCGACCTCGTGCCGATGGATCCGCGCGCGTTCGTCGACGCGCTCCTGCCGGCGCGTGCCTGAGCTCAGCCGGCTCGGTCCCGTGGGCGCGGACGAGCTCGGCGCGCTCCATCGCGATCTGCTCGAGCCGCCCCCGCACGAGGGCCGCCCGCATGTCGCGCTGAACTTCGTCATGACCGCCGACGGACGGGTGAGCTACCGCGGCCGGGCGGAGATCGGGTCCCGCACCGACCGGGCGCTCATGGTCCGGCTCCGATCGCTCGCCGACGCGGTCATGATCGGCGCAGGGACCCTGCGGGTCGATCCGTTCGCGCCGTCCATCGCCGGGCAGGTCCGGCAGCCGCTCGCGGTCGTGGTATCGCGCAGCTGCGAGCTGCCTCCCGCAAACAAGTTCTTCGCGCATCCCGGCGACCGGCTCGTCGCGACGACGACCGCCGCACCACCCGCGGCGGTCGCCGCCGTTCGCGCGGCCGGCGCCCGGGTCGAGACCTTCGGCGAGACGGACGTGGATCTCGATCGGCTGCTCGGCGCCCTGCGCACGCGGGGCGTGCGCTTTCTGCTCTGCGAGGGCGGGCCGACGCTGGCGGGCGAGCTGCTCGCGCGCGGCTCCGTGGACGAGCTGTTCCTCACCCACGCGATCCTGGTCACGGCCGAGCCGGACGCCCGCCGGCTCTTCGAGGGCAGCTTCCGGCCCGCGGGCACGGTGCGCCTGCGACGCGTCAGCCTGCACGAGCACGACGGTGAGTGGTACGAGCGCTCGCTCGTGCGCTACGAGTGAGCCCGCTGGACATTCGGCGGACAATGCGCGGGACCAACAGGGAGGGACAGACATGGCCACAGAGCTCACGATCAAGGTGCCGAACCGCGCCGGACAGCTCGCCGCGATCTCGACCGCGCTCGGCGACGCGCAGGTGAATATCGCGGCCCTCGCGGGGAGCGCGGTGGGCAGCAAGGGCGTGATCCACGTCGTCGTGGCGGACAAGGACGCTGCCCGCGCGCGCCGTGCGCTGAAGAAGGCGAAGCTGCGCGTCGCGAGCGACCGCAAGCTGCTCGAGGTCCGGCTCACCGACAAGCCCGGCACGCTCGCGCGCGTCGCCACGCGGCTCGGCAAGGGCCGGGTCAGTGTCGACTCGGCGTACATGATCGGCGTCGGCAAGGGCTCGCGGACGATCGGCTTCGGCGTGAAGGACACCCGCAAGGCGAACAAGGCCCTCGGCCGCTAGGACCGCTCGCGCGGCGCTAGCCTTGAGGGAGTGTTCGAGCAGCTCTCCGACCGCCTGACCGCGACCTTCGAGAGGCTCTCACGACGCGCGCGCGTGAGCGACGCCGACCTGGACGAGGCGCTGCGCGACGTCCGCGTCGCGCTCCTCGAAGCGGACGTGAACTTCAAGATCGTCCGCGAGCTCGTCGCGACGGTGCGCGAGCGCGCGATCGGCGAGAAGGTCCTCGAATCGGTCACCGGCGCGCAGATGGTCGTGAAGATCGTTCACGACGCGCTCGTCGAGATGCTCGGCGGCGAAGCCGTGCCGCTCGCCAAGGCCCAGCGTCCGCCCACGGTCATCGCGCTCGTCGGGCTCCAGGGCTCCGGGAAAACGACCACCGTCGCGAAGCTCGCGAACGTGCTGCGCAAGCAGGGCCGCCATCCGCTGCTCGTGGCCGCGGACGTCCACCGGCCGGCGGCCGTCGATCAGCTGCAGTCGCTCGGGAAGTCGCTCGGGGTGCCGGTCCGCACGGTGCGCCCGGAGCACGTCTCCGCGGACGTCGGGTCGGCGATCTCCGGCGCGAGCGCGGATGGCCAGGACACGGTCATCGTCGACACCGCGGGCCGGCTGCACGTCGACGAGGCGATGATGCAGGAGGTCGAGGCGATCGTCCGCGCGGCCGCACCCCAGGAGGTCCTGCTCGCGGTCGACGCGATGACCGGCCAGGACGCGGTGGAGGCGGCCACCGCGTTCAAGGCCCGGCTGCCGATCACCGGACTCGTGCTGACGAAGGTCGACAGCGACGCGCGCGGCGGGGCCGCGCTCTCGATCCGCGCGGCGACGGGCGTGCCGGTGAAGTTCCTCGGCACGAGCGAGAAGCTCGACGGTCTCGAGGTCTTCCATCCCGACCGTCTCGCGACGCGGATCCTCGGGATGGGGGACATCCTCACCCTCGTCGAGCGCGCCCAGGAGCACGTCGACGAAAAGGAGGCGGAGGCCCAGGCGAAGCGCCTCTTCGAGGCGCGCTTCACGTTCGACGACTTCTACAAGCAGCTGCAGCAGGTGAAGAAGATGGGGCCGATCGGCGACCTGCTGAAGATGATGCCGGGCATGGGCGGGCTCGCGAAGCAGATGCCCGATCCGAAGCAGGCCGAGCAGCAGATGCGCACCATCGAGGCGATCATCTCGTCGATGACGATGGCCGAGCGGCAAGACCCGACGATCCTGAACGGCTCGCGCCGCAAGCGGATCGCGAACGGCTCGGGCGTCACGGTCTCCGAAGTGAACACGCTGCTGAAGCAGTTCAAGGAGATGCAGACCCTGATGAAGCAGTTCGGTTCGATGGCCAAGCGCGGGAAGCTGCCTCGGATCCCGGGAATGCCGATGTGACCTCGAGCCGCGATCTCGCGGCTGGCCGATGCCTCACCGCGTGAGCCGTTCAGGGCGGCCCTGCGGGAGCTGAGCACGATCAGCCGGACGCGGACGGAAGAGCACTGAGGCACGGAGGGCGTGGGTCTATCGTCCGCGGGCGATGAACGGTGGCCGGACGCGCGACGCGGTGGCTCTCGCCTGACAGAGCAGTTCTACTTCACGACCATCGCCGGCATCGCGCTCAGCGCTGCCGGCTTCGCCGGTCTCATCACGGCGCTCCGAGGCGATGGGCCCTGGTCGAAGACCGAGCTCTGGCGGCTGCGCAGCATCGTGCGCAGCGCACTGACGCTCGTCGTCGTCAGCCTGCTGCCTGAGCCGATCTTCCGCGCCGTTGGCGGGGACGAACCGCTGACCATCCGCGTCACGAGCGCCGTGATCGCGCTGGTCCTCGCGAGCTTCATCCAGCGTGCGATAGCCGACCGCAGGGAGTGGCCTGGTTTCGCCAGAGAGGCGGGCCTGATCGTTGGGGGCCAGCTGGTCATCCAGCTGGTGAACATCTATCTGGCTTCGCTCGCGCTGCTCATGCTCGGACTCCTGGGACTGCTGCTGGGCACGCTCCAGGTCTTCATGCGCGTCATTCGCGACTTCCGGCCTCCGGGCCGCGAAGACTGAGACGCTCCAGGTCCTGATGAGGCAGTTCGGAGCGATGGCCAAGCGCGGCAAGCAGCCACGGATCCCGGCAATGCCGATCTAACTCTCTGGCGCCCGGACGGACCCGGTCCTACGCTCCGCGCGTGCCGGAAGAGCGAAAGCTCGTGACCGTCTTGTTCGCTGACATCGTCGGGTCGACGGAGATCGGCCTGAGCCATGACCCGGAGGTCGTCCGCGCATCGCTGGGCCAGGCGTTCGAGTCGGCGAGCGAGATCCTGCGCGCCCACGGCGGCACCGTCGAGAAGTTCATCGGCGACGCGATCATGGCGGTCTTCGGCGTCCCGGCAGCGCACGATGACGATCCGGACCGCGCGGTACGTGCTGCCTTCGCGCTCCGCGACAAGATCACGAGCGTCGACGACACCGACCTGCCGCCGCTCCGGGTCCGGATCGGCGTCAACACCGGCGAGGCTGTCGCGGGATCCGGCGAGGCCACGCAGTTCCTCGTGACCGGTCCGGCGGTGAATGCGGCTGCGCGGCTCCAACAGGCGGCGGCGCCCAGCGAGATCGTCGTCGGGGATCTCACCCACCGGCTCACCGCTGGGGGTGTCGATTACGGGGTCGCGCGAGTGGTCGAGGCAAAGGGCATCGGGCGACTGGCTGCGTGGCCCGCCGAACGGGTCCTCGGCGACGTGCCCGAGCAGCGCCGCGGGCTGCCCGGGCTGCGAGCCCCGCTCATCGGCCGCGACCACGAGTTGCGCACGCTCGTACAGGCGTACGAGGGCGTGGCGAAAGATGGCCGGCCGCATCTCATGACCGTGTACGGCCCGGCTGGTTCCGGGAAGTCGCGACTGAGCACCGAGTTCTTCGAGGCGACCGGCGGCGGTCGCGTCCGCGCCGGCCGTTGCCTG
>DATJHW010000026.1:0-3780 GCA_035493615.1 Saccharimonadales bacterium (SeqCode)
AGTGGATCATGGCGAACGCGAAGTCCGCGGAGCTCGACCTCTAGTGGCCCGGCTGCTCGACCTCGGCGTCGACTTCGACCACTGGTGCTTCGCCTGCGGCCGGCTCAACCCGTCCGGGCTTCAGCTCGACTTCGACGTCTCAGCCAACAGCGCGACGGCCCGCTACACCGGCCTGCAGCGCCATCAGGGCTACGACGGCACGCTCCACGGCGGCGTCGTGACCGCGCTGCTGGACGAGACGATGGGCTGGGCGATCTTCCACCAGGGGATCTGGGGCGTGACCGCGAAGCTCGAGGTCACGTTCAGGCGGCCGGTCCCGGTGGGGGAGGAGATCGTCGTGCGCGGCCACCTGGTGACCGATCGCGGTCGGACGATCGAGACGAGGGGCACCGTCACGCGGAGCAGCGACGGCACGGTGCTCGCCGAAGCGACCGCCATCTTCATGCGGATGCCCGACGAGCAGCGGATCGAGCTCGAGAAGCGCTACTCGCGGACGGATGAGGCGTTCGCCCGGGTCCGCGCGGCCGTGGCCGCCGAATCCCAGGCCGGGGAGCACGCCCGAACGTGATCGAAGGACCTAACAACGAGCGCATCGTCGGGATCGAGCTCGAGACCGAGATGCGGAAGGCCTACCTCGACTACGCGATGACGGTCATCGTCGCGCGTGCCCTGCCGGACGTGCGCGACGGCCTCAAGCCGGTGCAGCGCCGGATCCTCTGGACGATGCACGAGATGGGCCTTCGGAACGACCGGCCGTTCCGCAAATCGGCCGCGATCGTCGGCGACGTGATGGGGAAGTACCACCCGCACGGTGACGTGCCGATCTACGACGCGCTCGCGCGGTTCGCCCAGGACTTCACGATGCGTTACCCGCCGATCCAGGGCCAGGGGAACTTCGGATGCTTCTCGGGCGACACGAAGGTCGAGCTCGTGAACGGCGAGCAGCGGACGTTCGTCGAGCTCGTCGAGATGGTGCACCGCGGCGTGCGGGCCGAGGTGTTCACGCTCGACGCGCATCGCAACGTGCGCATCAAGCCGTTGCGCGCGCCGCGGCTCGTGAAGCGCAACGACACGATCGTGAAGGTCACGCTCGTGTCGGGCGCGGAGATCCTGTGCACGCCGGACCACCGATTCATGATGCGCGACGGGACATATCGCGAGGCCAGCACGCTGAAAGCGAAGGACCAGCTCATGCCTTTCGCGCGGACGGCGATCCCCGAGCGGCTGCACCGGACCGGCGCGTTCCCGGTGCCCGCAAGCCTGTCGCAGGTCGTCGCCTCGGTCGCGCCGGCCGGCAAGGCGGACGTGTACGACCTCACCGTCGACGTCACGCAGAACTTCGCGCTCGCCGCCGGTGTGTTCGTCCACAACTCGATCGACGACGACCCGCCGGCGCATATGCGCTACTGCGTCACGGGCGACGCGCTCGTCCGCACCGCCGGCTCGACCGTGCGGATCGGTGAGGTCGTCAAGAACGTTCCGCCGGAGTCCGACAACGACGTAGAGGTCGACGTTCTCGATCGTCGCGGCGAGCCCGTGCGCGCGAGCAAGCTCTTCCACTCGGGCACTCACCCGACCGTCCGCGTCCGCACCCGCGAGGGATACGAGCTCACGGGGACCGGGAATCATCCGGTCCTGACGCTGCAACCCGTTGCCGGCGTTCCGATGCTCGTCTGGAAGCTGCTCAGCGAGATAGCCGCCGGGGACCGCGTCGCGTTGCTTCGCCGTCCGGTGGCGACCACGCCAACGGAGCTCACTCCGCGCGAGCTTGCGCTCGCGACGCTCGCCGGCGGGATGGTTTCGGAAGGCTGGGTCTCGGAGGAGCGCGCCGGCTTCAATGATCTCGACCGCGAGTACTTCGACGCGGTGACCTCGGCGTACGACGACATCGTCGGCGGGCGGCGCTACGCCTATTCGCGCACGATCAAATCGACGAAACTCCTGCATGAGCTCGACGTCCAGGACACGATCGCCCTGAAGACGAGCCCGCTCGCCGAGATGGTCGGCCTGCGCAGCGCCGCGAAGCGTGTACCCGCGTTCGTGTGGGCAGGGTCTCCCGCGTTCAAGGCTGCGTTCCTCCGCGCGCTGTTCGAGGGTGACGGATCGTCCTCTCTGCTTCGGCCGCGAGTCGGCCTCGCCATCCAGGTCAGCTACTCGACCCGAAGCCAGCGCCTCGCGATGGAGGTCCAGCAGCTTCTGCTCGAGTTCGGCGTGGTCTCCAAGCAGTGCCACTACGACGACGGCGAGGTCAAGGTGGTCATCACGAACCGTCGCGACGCGCGGAAATTCGCGTCCTCGATCGGGTTCCATGGAGCCAAGCGCGCGAAGCTCGAGTCCGAGCTCGCACAGATCCCGCTCGCGAGCACCGCGATGAGCGCCGACGCCGTGCCCTTCGTAGCCGAGTACGTCCGTGGCGAACGGATGGCTCGCTGGACCGACCGGGAGTGGCTCAGGAAGCACAACATCGACCGCATCGAGCGGTGGGAGCGCGACCGGGATGAGATCCTGGCCCACCTCACCAACGACGAGGTCCGCCGGGTCATCGAGCCGCTCGTGGACGGCACCTACTACTACGCTACGGTCGCGTCGACCGAAGACGCCGGGCTCCAGCCGGTGTACTCGCTCCGCGTCGACACCGACGACCACAGCTTCGTGACGAACGGCTTCGTGAGCCACAACACGGAAGCGCGTCCGGCGGCCATCGCGGCCGAGCTTCTCGCGGACATCGAGAAGGAGACCGTCGACTGGTACCCGAACTACGACAACCGCCACATGCAGCCGACGGTGCTGCCGGCACGGGTGCCCAACCTCCTGGTCAACGGCTCGACCGGCATCGCGGTCGGCATGGCGAGCAACATCCCGCCGCACAACCTCCGCGAGGTCGCCGAAGCGGTCAAGCGCCTCGTCGATGACCCGGATCTGACCAACGACGATCTGTGCGAGACGGTCCTCGGACCTGACTTCCCGGGCGGCGGCGTCATCTACCGCCTCGAGGAGCAGAAGAACATCGAGACCGGCGCGACGGAGCGCGTGGACGCGATCCGCCGCGCGTACGCGAACGGCCGCGGCCGGATCCTCATGCGCGCGAAGGCCCACGTCGAGGACGGGAAGGGCGGCCGGCAGTCGATCATCGTGACCGAGCTGCCGTACGCCGTGAACAAGGCCACGCTGATCGAGAAGATCGCGGATCTCGTCCAGTCCAAGCGGCTCGCGGGGATCTCGGACATCCGCGACGAGAGCGACCGCGAGGGCATGCGGGTCGCGATCGAGGTGAAGCGCGACGACAACGCCGAGCGGGTGCTCAACAACCTGTACAAGCACACCGCGATGCAGTCGGCGTTCAACCTGAACATGCTCGCGCTCGTCGATTCGTCGCCCAAGACGCTGTCGCTGAAGGACGTGCTCCAGCACTACATCGACTACCGGAAGCAGGTCATCAAGCGGCGCACCGAATTCGACCTCGGCAAGGCGAAGGAGCGCGCGCACCTCCTCGAGGGCTTCAAGATCGCCCTCGACCACATCGACGAGATCGTGAAGACGATCCGCGCGAGCAAGAGCCCCGAGACCGCGCTCGCGAACCTGCGCGAGAAGTTCGAGCTCTCGGAGCTCCAGGCCAAGGCGATCCTCGAGATGCAGCTTCGCCGCCTCACCGGGCTCGAGCGCCAGAAGGTCGAGGACGAGTACCGGGAGACGATCAAGCTCATCGCGGAGCTCGAGTCGATCCTCGGGAACGCCAGGAAGATCCAGTTCCTCATCAAGCAGGACATGGACGAGCTCGCC
>DATJHW010000027.1:0-3392 GCA_035493615.1 Saccharimonadales bacterium (SeqCode)
CGCGGCTGTCGAACGGCTCGCTGTCGTGGATCGCGCGGGTGCCGGACACGTCGCCGGTGCTTGCGGCCGCGCGGCTGTCGAACGGCTCGCTGTCGTTGACCGCGCGGGTGCCGGACACGGTCGGGTCGGCCACGCCGCCCCGGCTGTCGAACGGCTCGCTGTCGTGGATCGCGCGGGTGCCGGAGACCTGACCGGTCGTGAGCGCGTCACGGGTGTCGGTGGCGCCGGCGTCGAGGGCCGAGCGGCTGCCATCGGCCGCGCCGATGTTCACCGCGTCGCGGGAGCCGGAGGTCGGGTCGCCGACGATGCCCTCGCGGGTCCCGGCGGTCGGGTCGTTGGCGATCGTGCTCGCGGTGCCGCCGGCCGACAGGTCGGAGACCGACGAGCGGGCTGCGCCATCGGCCATCGCGCCGCCGACCGAGAAGGCCTTGCTCATCCGCTGGTCGACGCCGAGCGACATGAGCTTGCTCGAGTCACCGCTGCGGATCGCTGCGATCTCGTCCGCGGTGAGGTTGAAGCCGCGGAGCGCCGCGGCCGGGTCGGACTGAAGCTGGCGACGGAAAGCCCCGTCGCTGATCGCCCGCTGGATCACTGCCCCTAGGTTCTTGCTTGCCATCGCTTTGCTCCTTCTTTCCTGGTTGGATTGGCTGCCAATCTGCGCCGGACCGGTGCCTCGGACGACATTCGCCGGCACCCCGGCTACGTGATGTACCTAACTTTCCGGTGCCGCCTCCCCTACTCGAGCTCTGGCATGTCGACTGGCTCGCCCCGCGGGCGGCAGACACCGCAGTGGATCGCGTCCTCCACGACCAGCGCGCGAAGCGCCTGGCGCTTGGCACCGCGATAGATATCGAGGACGAACGGGTGGCTCTTGGCGTGCTCGCGACACGCTCCCCGCCCGCAGAACCGGCACGCGGCGAGCGCCGGTCGCTCGCAGATCCAGCAGTCCACTCACGCTCCCCCAACGGCCCCACCGAGGCCGGCCCCGACATAATGGCCTGTTCTCGCCCGGAAATCACGCATGGATTCACCCGACGCCGTGACCAGGGCGGCGAAGTCCGGACGGCCCATCACCGCGACCGTGAGCGGCCCCTTTGCGGTCACCGTGGCGGTCCGCGGGACTCCGAAGATGAGCGAAAGCTCGCCGAACGCGTCCCCTGGCCCCAGGGTGCGGACGTACCGGCCATCGGGCAGGTGGACGTCCGCCTGGCCCTCGCGGACCACGTAGTACCCGCCGCCACTCTCGCCGGCCTGGATGACAACGTCGCCCGGCTCGAAGCGCCGGGTCTGGAGCCGCGCCGCGATCCGATCGAGCTCCCGGCCCTCGAGGTCCCGGAAGAACGGGAGCTTCGCGAGCGCCAGGCGCTCGCCCTGATCGGCACGGATCCGGGCTGCGATCTCGTAGCGATCGCGGACCCAGCGCTGGAAGTGGGAGCTGTCGAGCGACCAGAGCTCGCTCGGCTCAACGGCCTGCACCGTCGCGGTGCGCGGCGTCCGATCGATGAGCGCCAGCTCGCCGAACCCCTCACCGGGCGCGAGCTGGCTGAGGACCGTTCCATCTGCCGCCACCGCCTGCAGCCGGCCGGACCGGACGAGGTAGAACCGGTCGCCGACGCTGCCCGCGGTGATGACCGTATGGCCGGCCTCGACCCGTTCGACACGAAGGTGCGACGCCAGCGCGGAGAGCGTCGGACCGGGCAAGCCGGCCAGGAACCGCACCCGCGACAGCATCGCGACGCGCGCCCCGTGCTCGCGCGCCGCCGCCGCGCGACTGCGCGCACCGGCGAGCGCGATGCTCGTCTTGGCGATCCCGATGAGGCGCGCGATCACCGCGACGGCGAGCGGCCCGACGAAGACAAGGACGAGGATCGCGAGCACGAGGATGCCGACCGGGCCGCCGGCCAGCAGCTCACTGGCCGCAACGACGATGCGTGATCGCCACAGGAGGATCGACAGGATGAGCGTGGCCAGGGAGGTGACGATCGCCGTTGCACCGAAGGCGGCAAGGCCGATCTCCTCACCGGTCCACTTCGCTCGCGCCCGGACCTTCCGGATTGCGGCGGTCCGCACGAACCACATGGCGCGCTGGCGCAGCAACGGGGCGTCGAGCGCGTCGACGAGGACGTGATAGCCGTCGAGCTCGAGGATCGGCAGGAGGTTGAAGACGAACTGGAACACGAACAGGCTCGCGGCCTTGAACGCGAGCTCACCTTGGAGCGTGCCCGGCAGCGCGGCCGCCGCGACCGCGCACGCGCCGGCGGTGGTGAGGCCGGCGAATGGCCCGGCCAGCGACACGACGATGCGCTGCGCACGTGACCCGAGGGTCATGACGGTCTAGTCGACGTAGAAGCACGGGAACAGGTAGTACATCGCGAAGCCGAACCGGCGCACGTGTCGCTTGTAGTGCCGGATCGCGAGCGCATGCCCGGCCTCGTGCACCGAGATCGACAGGACCTGCAGGATCGTGAGCGCGAGGATCCCCGCGACGTACGAGCCGTCGATGGTGACGAGCTGGAGCTTCGGATCGCGGACCTCCTGGAACCAGAGCCACAGCCCGTACAACCCGAAGCCGACGAGAAGCGTCGCGCCGATCCGCGTGAACGCGAGCCACCCGCCGAACCGGTAGACGCGATCGACGACGCCATCGGCGTTGGACCAGCGCGCGATGTCCCAGGTCACGAGCCGGCGGAGGAATAGCGATGAGCGGACGATCGGATCGCGCATCGCCCGCCGGGCGAACAGCTTCTCGTACAGCGGCGGTGGCTCCTCGCCGAAGAAGCCATTGACCCGAAGGCTCGCGGTGAGACGCGCGAGCCGGTCGATGGCGAACACGCCGGCGCCTTCGAGGTGCGCGACGAGGATGTCCTGGATCGTCCGCTGGCCGTCCATGAGCTCGAAGAGCTGCACGTCGGCCGGATCGAGCCGGAGGTAGCGGCCCGCGCCGTGGTCGCCGTGGGGGTTCTTGAGCATCGTGTACGGCGAACCGTCCCGATGGCGCAGATCCGCGCGCTCGATGCCGGCGACGGGCGTGGGCACGAACGTCGCGTAGTCCAGCCGGTCGCGCAGCGTCTGCCAGAGATCCACTCGCCCTCCCCTCGAACCCCGCACAGGGTAAGAGCGCGCGCGACCGTTGCGAAGAGCAAGCCGGTCGCGTGCCCCAGGTAACGGCCCCCGCTACCCGGGCGGCCGATGGCGCGCCGATACTGCGCAGGGTGAGGGCGGGAGCGAAGAGGAAGACCGTGCGGGCGGCACCGCGGAAGGGCACGTCGCCCAAGCCCGGGGCCGCGCCGTCTCCGGCCAGCGCGAGCGCTCAGCTGGCGGCCGTCAGCCGGGTCATGGCCGCGCTCGCCGATCCGGCGGTCGATCTCGATCAGGTGGCCGATCTCATCGTG
>DATJHW010000028.1:0-32297 GCA_035493615.1 Saccharimonadales bacterium (SeqCode)
GACAACTGAATAAGACCCCATGTACGCACTCGGGGGAGGGGCAGCGACATGGAGAACATGCTTCCGAAGGAGGCTGCCCCTCATGCCGCTACGGTCGGACATCGAAAATTTCGCGCTCATCAAGGTCATCGGGGTCGGCGGTGGTGGATGCAATGCGGTGAACCGCATGATCCGCGCCGAGCTCATGGGCGTCGAGTTCATCGCGGTGAACACCGACGCACAAGCCCTGCTCCTGTCCGACGCCCCGCACAAGCTTCGGATCGGCGACAAGGTCACGAAGGGTCTTGGATCGGGTGCCGATCCGTCGGTCGGCCGCAAATCGGCCGAGGACGACAGCGAGAAGCTCTACGAGGCCCTGAAAGAGGCTGACATGATCTTCGTCACCGCCGGGATGGGCGGTGGCACCGGAACCGGCGCCGCTCCGGTCATCGCGGAGATCGCCAAGGACATCGGCGCGCTCACCGTCGCCGTCGTCACGAAGCCGTTCTCGTTCGAAGGAGCGAAGCGCCGGCTCCTCGCCGAACAGGGCATCCAGGATCTCGTCGACAAGGTCGACACCCTCATCACGATCCCGAACGACCGGCTGCTGCAGGTCGCGGAGAAGCGCACGACGATGGTGGATGCGTTCCGCATCGTCGACGACGTGCTCCGGCAGGGCGTGCAAGGCATCAGCGACCTCATCACGGTGCCCGGGCTCATCAACCTGGACTTCGCGGACGTGAAGACGATCATGACCAACGCGGGCTCCGCGCTGATGGGCATCGGCCACGGCAGCGGCGAGACCCGTGCGGCCGATGCCGCGCGCCAGGCGATCATGTCACCGCTGCTCGAGCAGTCCATCGATGGCGCGCGTGGCGTGCTGTTCACGATCACCGGTGGCCCCGACCTCACCCTCTTCGAGGTCAACGAGGCCGCCGAGATCATCCATGCGGCGGCCGATCCCGAGGCGAACATCATCTTCGGCTCGGTCATCGACGAGCGCATGGGCAACGATGTGAAGATCAGCGTCATCGCGACCGGCTTCGATCCGGCACGGCCGCTGAAGCGCATCGAGCAGCCCCTGTACCGTCGCACGGTCGAGCCGCGGGCCACGGAGCGCGAGACCGCGGCGGTCACGAACGGGGCGCCGGCGCGGTCCGAGAAGAAGTACGAGCCAGACGATCTCGAGGTACCGAGCTTCTTGCGCCGCAAGTAAGTGAAGCTCGCTTCGCCTTTCGGGCGAAGCGGGTCCGCCGGCCTCGCGCCGCGAGGTAACGACACGTTCGTCACGATCGCGAAGGCGGTCGGCCCCACCAGGGCCGGCCGCCGTTCCGTTACGTCGGCGTGCGATCGACACACAGGCTGGCATCCGGTCTGCATCTCCGGCCCGGAAAGCAGCGGCACCGGCGACCGCGTCTAGACCGGTCTTCCGTGACCGCGGAGGAGATGTATGGACAGACCGATGGATCGGCCCGTCACGGCCGTCCGGCGCTCGTACTGGGACACGACCTGGACCGGATGGCACCTCGATTGGAGCGCCGTCTGGATCGGTGCGCTCGCCATGCTCGTCGCAGCTGCGCTGTTCAGTCTCATCGCGCTCGGCGTCGGCGCCCAGAAGGCTGTCGACGCCCGCGTCCTGAAGTGGGCGGACGTTCCGTTCGCCACCATCGCGTTCAGCGTGTTCGGCGCGTTCCTCGCAAGCGCGATCGGTGCGTGGGTCGCCGGCCGCATGAGCGGCGCTCGGCTCGCTGAGCCCGCGATCCTCCATGGTGTGGCGGCGTGGCTCGTGCTCATGGGGATCGTCATGGGGTTCGCCGCGTTCGCCGGCGGGAACTCGTTCGCCGGCGGCTACCTCGGCAACCTGACGCCGCCCGGGGCTCCGGCTCCAACGGCCGCGGCACCGGTCGATCCGAATGCCGCGATCGCGATCCGCAACGCGGCGATCGGCAGCGTGCTGGGCATCCTCATCGGATTGATGGGCGCGGTCGTCGGCGCATGGGTCGCGTCCGGCGAGCGTCTCGACAGCATCGCGCACTACCGGCGTACCGATCGTTGGACCACCGGCGGCGACGTCCGCCGCACGACCATTTAAGGAGAGAGAACGATGATCCTCATTCTTCTGTGGCTGCTCGGCGCCCCGCTCGTGCTGATCATTCTGCTGTTCCTGCTCGGCATCGGGCACTAGCTCAGTGTTCGGCGGCGATCGCGATGGCGATCGCGGCGGCCATCCGATCTATCTCAGGGGAGGTCGCGGCACGACCAGAGTCGAACGCCGCGACCTCTGCCTGCGGATCGAGCGCGGCGTGGATCGCGGCCAGATCCGCCCGCCGCACCTGGTCATCCGCGGGAGGGAGGACGGCATGGGACGTGTCCAGCATCGCGGCGACGGCACCGTGGAGCCGTGCCGCGTCGACGAACGCGCCGGCGCGTACGCCGACCGCGGCGAGGCCGGCAAGCCCGGCCGCGAAATTCGGGCTTGGGCCGGGGCGCCTCCGGATGGCAATGCTTTCGCGGAATCGGGCCGCCGCCGTCCGTAGATCGCCCCGATGCAGCGCGACATGCCCGAGGTTGTGCAGCGACCAGCTGACCAAGGCGTCGTCGCCGAGCTCGCGGCCATAGCGGAGAGCCTCCTCGATCGCCGCGACCCCGGCCGGCGGATCCCCCGCGCAGCGCTCGACCTCGCCGAGGCTGTTCAGCGCGAGCGCGACCGACCAGCGCGTGTCACCTGACCGACCGCGGCGGATGGCCAACGCCTCTCCGACCAGGGCGCGCGCTCTGTCGTGCGCTCCGTCGAGGCATGCCAGCCGGCCGAGGCTGAGGAGTGAGTTCGACGCGTAGAGGAGGTCGCCCATCTCGCGGAACCGGTCCAGGCTTTCCGCGTGCTCGCGTCGGGCGGCGGCGTAGTCGCCGCGCTCGATCGCCGCGTCACCCAGGATGAAGGGCAGGAACGCCTGGCCCCACACCTCGCCGGTCTCCTCGAGCAGGGCCCGCGCTTCGCCCAGCGCCCGATCGGCCGCTGCCTGATCCATGAACGCGCCGCGACTGCGCATGAGCAGCGCGTACGCGAGCTCGCGCTTCTCGCCGAGCTCGCGGAGCAGTCCGACAGCCTCCTCGACTATGCGGCTGGTGTCACCCGTGCCATCGCCTTGCATGCCCGCGAGCAGGCCGGCGGCCAGCAGTGCCCGCGCACGGCCGATGGTCCGGGCGCTGGGATCACTTCGCGCCAGCGCCCTGGTCACGCTGCGGCGGAGCTCCGCGATACGGCCATGCGCCACGGCCGGACCGAACATCGAGCCCGCGAGCAGCAACTCCCGGTCGCTGCCGTCCGGTTCGGTCTCGATCCACTCGAGCGCGGCGCGCATATTTTCGTAGTCGTCCGCGGCGCGCATCGCGGCTGAGTTGCCCACATTCCATTGGGGGGCGTCGACCACGATGTGGAAGAAGTACTCGACATGTCGCTGCCTGAGCCGCTTCATCTCGCCAGAATCGATCAGCTTCTCGCGCGCGTACTCGCGGACGCTCTCGAGCATCGCGTAACGCCCGCCGGCCGGGCGGTCCTGCATCACCACCAGCGATTTGTCCACGAGGTGCGCGAGCAGATCCAGGATCACCGCCGCCTCCAGGCCTTCGCCGGCGCACACAGCCTCGGCCGCCTCGAGGGTCCAGCCGCGGAGGAACACCGCGAGCCTGCGGAACAGCTGTCGCTCGGATTCGCCGAGCAGGTCGTAGCTCCAGTCGATCAGGGCGCGCAGAGTCTGCTGTCGGGCGACCACCGTCCGGCCGCCGCCGGTGAGGAGCCGGAAGCGATCGTCCAGCCGTTGCGCGATCTCGGCGACGGAGAGCGACCGAACCCGCGCCGCCGCGAGCTCCAGCGCGAGCGGGATGCCGTCGAGCCGGCGACAGATCTGCACGACATGCACGGCGTTCTCCGTGGTCAGCGCGAAGTCAGGAAGCTGTGCGAGCGATCGATCGACGAACAGTCGGACAGCCTCGTACGTGTGCAGCTCCTCGACCGGTGGCAGCGGTTCATCGGCCGGGACACTGAGCGACGGAAGCGAGAGGAGCGACTCGCCCGGCACGCTCAGCGCCTCGCGGCTCGTCGCAAGGATCTTGAGCTGCGGGCACGTTCGCAGCAGTGTGGTGACCAGCGCCGCGCACGCCGCGATCAGGTGTTCGCAGTTGTCGAGCACGAGGAGCAGCCGCTGGTCGCGCAACGACTCGGCGATCGCATCGGTGATCGCCACCGCCGGTCGCTCGCCGATCCGCAACGCGGCCGCAACGGCCGGCCCGACCGCCGCAGGATCGGTCACCGACGCGAGCTCGACCAGCCACGCGCCGCCCGGGTAGTCGTGGAGGCTGTCGGCGGCGAGGTGAAGGGCCAGCCGCGTCTTGCCGGTGCCGCCCTGACCGGTGAGCGTGACCAGCGGACTCTTCGCGAGGAGCGTGTGGGCCAGCGCGAGCTCCTTCTCGCGTCCGATGAAGCTCGTGGGTTGCGTCGGCAGATTGTTCGGGGTCGCGTCGAGGCTCCGAAGCGGTGGATAGGCGTCGGCCAAGCCGTCGATCACGAGCCCGTAGATCCGCCGCGGCCGGGAGAGGTCCTTGAATCGGTGTTCCCCGAGATCACGGAGAGCGACCCCCGCCGGCAGATCGTCGCGCACGAGGGCGGCGGTCGTGTCCGATACGAGGACCTGTCCACCATGGCCGGCCGCGGCGATCCGCGCCGCCCGATGGACCTCCAGGCCGACGTAATCGGCGCCGGCCGCAGCGCTTGCCGGACGGGTCTCCCCGGTGTGGAGGCCCATCCTGACGCGCAGTGCGGCACCGTGGGGCCACGTCGCCGCAGCCAGCGCCCGTTGTGCCGAGGCCGCGGCGGCGACCGCCTCGGTCGGGCTGGTGAAGACCGCGAAGAACGCGTCGCCCTCGGTGCGCACCTCCGTGCCGCCGTGCTGTGCGAGGGCGTCGCGGACGATGCGACCGTGGACCTCGAGCACGGACTCCCAACGATCGATCCCGAGCGCCTGGACCGCCGTGGTCGAGCCTTCGATATCGGTGAACAGCATGGTGAGGGTTCCAGCAGGCCACGACGTCGACGCTCCCGCGCTCGGCACGCGCCCGATAGTACGGAGGCAGACGGTCGCTCCGTCACGTGACGGCCACTAGATTTAGTGGCGGTCCTCCCATATCTTGTGTCGGATGCGGTGCCCGAGCTGCGGCAATCCGGACAGTCGTGTGATCGACTCACGCGAGGCGGAGGACGGCGCCTCCATTCGGCGGCGCCGGGCCTGCGACCGGTGCGAGGCGCGGTTCACGACGTTCGAACGGAGCGAGTCGGCGCGGATCCAGGTCCTCAAGAAGGACGGCTCGCGCCAGGAGTTCGACCGGCGGAAGCTCGCGAGCGCGATCGAGAAGGCCGCGTCCAAGAGCCTCTCGCCCGAGCGGCTTGGGGCGCTGATCGACGACATCGAGGCGACGCTGAAGCAGAGCGGCGTGTCCGAGGTCGGGTCCCAGCGCATCGGCGAGATGGTCCTCGAGCGGCTCGCCGACGTCGATCCGATGAGCTACATCCGGTTCCGGATCGTGTACGCGAAGCTCGATGACCTGACCTCCCTGCGCGACGAGCTGGCCGCGCTCGACCGGCGCCGCGAGGTGTCGCGCGACCGCAAGGTCGCCGAGCAGACCGAGCTGCCCATCGAGGTGGCGCCGATCGCGGTCGTGGGTGGCCGCAAGCGAAAGCGTTGAGCTGGCGCTGAGCACGGCCCCGATCCAGCTGGTCTGCTGGGACCTCGATGGCACCCTCACCGACAGCGTTCGCTTCGTCGTCGACACGGCGAACCTCGTGATCACCCGACGCGGCGGCGCGCCGCTCGACTTCGACGTCGTGGGGCGAATGACCGGGCTGCCGCTCGAGGACATCTTCAGGCTCGCCTGGCCCGACCTGAGCGACGAGGACGCGATGGCCTGCCGCGCCGAGTACCGCACCATCTACGACGAGACGGTCATCCCCGCGACGCGGCTGTTCGATGGCGCCCGGGAGCTGCTGCGCGAGATCCACGCCGCGGGCCTGCTCCAGGCCACCGTCACCGGCAAGCGCGCCGCGGACTGCCGGAGGATCCTGCGCGGGCTCGAGATCGAGGAGGACATCGATCTCTACCTCGGCGGCGATTGCGTTCCGCCGGACCGGCACAAGCCAGCGCCCGATCTCGTCCTCCTCGCGATGGATCGCCTCGGTGTGCCGGCGGCGCGCACGGCGGTCGTGGGCGACACCCGGACCGACATGCGGATGGGCCGGGCCGCCGGCGCGCGCACCGTCCAGGTGCTCTGGGGCTACGAGCGCTCACCGGTGCCCGAGGCCGACCTCGTCGTCGCCACGTGGCCGGAGCTTCGCGCTCGTATCCTCACGGGCTGATGGTCCTCTCCGACCGCGATATCCGCGCCGAGATCGAGCGCGGGCGCATCGGCATCGACCCGTTCGATCCGAGGTGCATCCAGCCGGCGAGCCTGGACATCCGGCTCGACCATCGGTTCCGCGTGTTCCGCTCGAGCCATCACCCGTACATCGACCTCGCCCGGCCGCTCGACGACGTGACCGAGCTCGTCGAGGTGGGAGACTCGCCGTTCATCCTCCACCCGAACGAGTTCGTCCTCGGCTCGACGCGAGAGCGGATCCGGCTGCCCGACGACCTCGTCTCGCGCGTCGAAGGCAAGTCCTCGCTGGGCCGGCTCGGTCTCCTGATCCACTCGACCGCGGGATTCATCGACCCGGCCTGGGACGGTCACATCACGCTCGAGCTGTCGAACGTGAACAACCTGCCGATCACCCTCTATCCGGGCATGCGGATCGGCCAGCTCTACTTCTTCCGCCTGTCGTCGCCCGCCGAGCGCCCCTACGGCTCCCCCGAGCTCGGTTCGAGCTACCAGGGCCAGTCCGGGCCGACCCCATCGCGCTACCGCCTGGACTTCCCCGTGCCCAAGCCCGAGCGCTAGGCGATGTGCGCCGGGTGCCTCCTGGCCGTGTATCTCGAAGCGTTCGTCAATGTCCTGTTCCTCGGCCTGACGCTCGCGATCTTCGGCCGGGTGATCCTGTCGTGGGTGCCGACGCGGCTGCCCTGGGGGCTCAACGACTTCATCTTCTCGGTGACCGAGCCGATCCTCGCGCCGATCCGCCGAGCGCTCCCGACAGGCGCCGGCATGGACTTCTCGCCGCTCATCGCGCTCGTCCTCCTGCAGCTCGTGGAGCAGCTGCTCCTTCGGATCCTGCCGCCGGCGCTCTGATGCCCGATCTCGCGATCCAGGAGCGCGACGGCCGGGGTCACTTCGCGGTCCGCCTGATCCCGCGTGCGTCGCGATCGGCGATCGACGGCGTGCGCGAGGGCGTGCTGCACGTCCGCGTGACCGCGGCGCCGGTGAGCGGCGCGGCGAACCGCGCGCTGCTCGAAGTGCTGGGCAAGGCGCTGCGGGTCGGTCCGACGTCGATCCGCATCGAATCCGGCGCGACCGCGTCGCGCAAGCGGCTCTCTGTGCCGAACGACGCAGTGGAGCGGCTCCGGTCGCTGTAATCGGATCCTCGCCGACGACGTATGGACGGCACGGATGGTGACTCTTAGCTCTGCTGGGGCCCGCGGCGGTCTCCTGCGCTTCCCGCTCCTGGGCCCCTGTGCGGAGGGGACCCCCGGCAGCGCCGCGCGGAAGACGCGCCGCGGGCCCAGTGCCATCGTTCGCGCAGCCGTGACGTTCGAAGACGTCGTCCGCGAGTACCAGGATCAGGTGTACGGCGCCGCCCTCCGCATCCTCGGAGATCGTGATGCGGCGCTCGACGCGGCGAATCAGACGTTCATGAAGGCCTACCGATCGCGGGCCTCGTATGACCCGAGTCGCCCGATCAAGCACTGGCTGCTGCGGATCGCCGTCAACGAGGCGATCACGATCGGGCGCGCTCGCACGCGGGAGCGCGCGCGGCACGCGCCCGAGGCTGAGGCTGCCAACGTGTCCGACCGAACAGCGATGCCTGAGGTCGAGACGCTCGCTCGCGAGTCTCGCGATGGCATCCGTGCGGCGGTCGCGATGCTGCCGGATCTCTATCGCGAAGTTGTGGTTCTTCGGTATTTCAACGAGCTCAGCGTGGACGAAGTGGCAGCACTCCTTGGGCGATCGTCATCGACCGTCGGGGTGCAGCTGCTCCGCGGGCGTCAGCTGCTGCGTAACGCGCTGGAGGGACGGAGCGTATGAACGACGTGGACGAGCTCGACGGCCTGGGCGAGAGCACCCTCCGCGCAGCCCTGCGGCTCGACCCGGACGAGCGTCCGGCGCGGTTCGACGCGGCGGCGATCGTAGCGGCGGCCGAGCACCGGACGGCGCTCGAGCAGGTCCTGCGCGCGGTGCGGGGCATCGCCCTGGTCGGGGTCAGCCTCGGCATCGAGGCCGTCGTCGCGGTGGCCGCGTTCAACGTCCTGGCGAACGTCGATCTGGGCGGGCCGTTCGGCCTGGCGCTGTCGACGCTCGCCGTTGTCGCGCAGCAGGTCGCGGTCATCGGCGGACTCACCGCGAGCCCGTCCGTGGCCGTGGCGGCCCTGGCCGCCGTGGTCTTCGCCACCATTTACGAGCGCAATGGAAGGGAGTCCTTGAATGTCCGGGCGTCTTGAGCGCAGCCGCGCCAATCGCGTCATCAGCGGGGTATGCGGCGGCATCGCGGAGTATCTCGACATCGACGCGACGTTCGTGCGCGTCGTCATGGTCATCCTTGCGTTCCCGTTCGGCGTCGGCATCCTCATCTACTTCGTACTTCTGTTCCTGATGCCCAACCCCGGCGAGGCGACGCCGTTCGTGCGCTCGGCCGGGGTCGAGCAGCCGGCGGCGGTCGATCCGCTCAACCCCACGGCGCCGTCGGCGCCTCACATCACCGATCCGATGGTCGTCGAGCGGCGCCGCAACGGGATCGGGCTGCTCCTGGTGGCGGTGGGCATCGTGTTCCTCCTCGGCAACGTCGGTGCGTTCCGCTTCGTCGACTGGCACTACATCTGGCCGCTCGTGCTCATCGCCCTTGGGGTGTATCTGGTCGCGCAGCGGACGCGGCAATGACCACCGAGCCGATGTCCCCGAACCCGCCAGCGCAGCGGTCGTACCGGCGGCGCGGCATGTTCTGGCCGCTGGTCCTCATCGGCATCGGGCTCGTGGCGCTGCTCGCGAACTACGGCTTCGTGCCGCCTGTCCCGATCGTGTCGCTTCTCGCGCTCTGGCCGGTGCTCCTCGTCCTGCTCGGGATCGACATCGCCTTCGCGCGCCGCTGGCCGCTTCCCACGCTCGGGGCCGAGATCGCGATCATCGTGGGCGCGCTCATTCTCGCCGTGACGCAGCCAACCACGCTCAGCCTCGCGACGTTCAACTTCGGCGGCTCGAACGGCTGCGCGAGCCCGCAGCCCGCCGTGTCCGCCCCGCGGGGAAGCCTCGAGAGCCTTCGGCTGACCATCGATGGCGGCGCGGCGACGTACCGGATCACGGGCGGATCGACGGGGGCGCTCGATGCGACCGCCGACGGCACGCAGCTGTGCCTGAGCGATCGGTCGGGCCCCCGAGGCAGCGCGGCGCCGGCCGCGGGCGACATCCGGCTGAGCCAGTCGGGCGCCAACTTCGGGAACTCGAGCGTCACGGTGCACGTCGCGAACGACCTTCCGCTCTCGCTCCAGCTCAACGCCGGTGCCGGCGAGTTCGTGATCGACCTCCACGACGTCAAGGTCACTGACACCCGTTTCAGCGTTGGCGCGTCGACCACGACGATCGTGCTGCCGCATCCGACCGGTGACGTGCCGGTCCGCCTCGATGGCGGAGCATCGGAGATCACGGTCGAGATCCCCGCCGACGTCGAGGCGCGGGTAGTGGTCACCGGAGGGCTCATCTCGACGTCATCCACGAATCCGCGCGCCACGAAGAGCGGCGGGACGATCGAGACCGCCGGCTACGCCACGGCGAAAGATCGTGTGACCGTGAACATCACCGGCGGCGCGAGCTCGATCACCGTGCGGTAGGCGGTCAGTCCCGGCCGCGCCACCCAACGCGACGGACGCTGCGGGCGAAGATCTTGCGCTGCCGCTTGTCCTCGGCCCGCGCGACCGCATCGCGCTTCTTCGAGATGAACGCCTCTTCGCGCTCGAGCTTGCGGTACCCGTCGTAGCGCTCCCGGTCGAGATGGCCGGCATCGAGGGCCGCGCGGATCGCGCAGCCCGGCTCGGCCTCGTGGGCGCAGTCGGCGAACCGGCACTCGCGCGCTGTGAGCTCGACGTCGGCGAACACGGCCGACAGCCCGGCGTCGGCATCCCAGAGCTGCAGCTCGCGCATCCCGGGCGTGTCGATGACCATGCCGCGGCCGTCCACGATCACGAGCTCGCGGTGTGTCGTCGTGTGGCGCCCGCGGCCGTCCTCGCGGACCTCGGCCGTCGCGCGGTCGGTGCCGGTGAGCACGTTCAGGAGCGTCGTCTTGCCGACCCCAGAGGGGCCGAGGAACACGGCCGTGCGCCCCGTCCGGCAGTACGTCTCGAGGACCTCGAGACCAGCCCCCGTCCGGGCGCTCACCGCATGGACCGGGGTGCCCGGCACGACCGCGGCGACCGAGGCGAGCGTCGCATCGAGCTCGGCGCACAGATCGGCCTTGCTGAGGAGGAGCACCGGCGCGGCGCCACTCTCGTACGCGACGGTGACATAGCGCTCGATCCGGCGCAGGTTCGGCTCGGCGTCGAGCGAGGCGACGACGAAGACGACGTCGATGTTGGCTGCCGCGACCTGCTCGAGGGTCAGCCCGAGGTTCGTCTTGCGTGAGAACGCGGTGCGGCGGGGCAGCAGCGCGTGGATCACGCCGTCGTGCTGCAGCACCCAGTCGCCGACCACCGGGAAATCGGCGGGCGCGCCCGCCTCGTGGCGGAAGCGGCCGGACACGACCGCCGCCAGCTCGCCGTTCTCGGTGAACAGCAGGTAGCCGCCGCGGTGCTGCGTCGCGAAGCGGGCAGGTGCGAGGTCGTCGCGCGCGAAGGTCGAGCGGACGGCCTCCCACGCGGGATCCCATCCGAGGTCGGCAAGGCGGGGATGCATCGCGCCTCCTTCAAAGTCGTCGTGGACCGTCCGGTCACGACGCCGAAGGACGAAGGTCAGGCGGCGGCGCGTCCGGAGGTGCGGAGCAGGGTGGTCGCGGCAAGCTCGGTCATCGAACGCACCTCCATCTGTCATCGCGCGATCCGCGCGTCGCCGCAACAGTAGCATCGGCGTCGAGTGAAGGGCCTCCTCCGCCTCAGCGCGGTCGTCGCCGTGCTCGTCGCCATGGCGGTGCCCGCGCGCGCCGCGGATACCGGCTGGACGATCGATCAGTTCCGCGCCGACATCGCGATCCGGCCGGACGGGTCGCTCGCGATCCTCGAATCGATCGACGTCGACTTCGACGGGCTGCAGAAGCACGGCATCTTCCGCGACATCCCGACCCGTTATCAGTACGACGACACCCACGACCGCCTGTACCGCCTCGCGGTCCAGTCGGTCACGGACGCGTCGGGCCACGCGGTGACGTATCAGGTCACGGCCGGCGACGTCACCGAGATCAAGGTCGGCGACCCGGGCCGCACGGTCAGCGGCAAGCAGAGCTACCGGATCCGCTACACGGTCGCGGGCGCGCTCAACTCCTTCGCGGACCACGACGAGCTGTACTGGAACGTGAACGGCGACCGGTGGGGCGTCCCGACGAAGCTCGCGATCGCCTCGGTCACGGCGCCCGCGGGGGCGATCCAGCGGGTGACGTGCTTCCAGGGCCCGACGGGCTCGACCGAGAGCTGCACGCCCGCGAACACCGCGGACCGCGCGGACTTCCGGGCGACCCGGCCGCTCGCGCCCGGCGAGCAGCTCACGGTCGTGACGGCCCTGAAGCCCGGCGCCGTGTCCGTCCCGGCGCCGATCCTCACCGGCCGCCCGCGCGGGTTCGTCGACTACTTCTCTTCACCGGTCGGCTTGGGCGTTGCGGCCGTCGTGCTCGTCGTCGGCCTGTTCGCGGTGTGGCGCCTCTGGTGGACGCGCGGCCGCGACCGCGGCGCGCCGCGGGGGGCGATCGTCGCTGAGTACGAGCCGCCGGCGAAGCTGCGGCCCGCGCAGCTCGGCGTGCTGGTCGACGAGAGCGCCGATCCGCGCGATCTGGTGGCGACGATCGTCGACCTCGCGGTGCGCGGCTACCTCACCATCACCGAGCACGCGAAGCAAGGCCTGTTCGGGCACACCGATTGGACGCTGGACAAGCGGAAGCCCGACGCGGATCTCCTGGCGTACGAGAAGCGCCTGTTCGAAGGGCTGTTCAAGGACGGCGACAGCGTGCTGCTGTCATCGCTCAAGGGGTCGTTCCAGCCCACGCTCAAGGGCGCTCAAGACCTCCTCTACAAGGACGCGACCGAACGGGGCTGGTTCGTCGCCGACCCGTCGCGGGTGCGCGCGGTGTACGCCGGCCTGGGCTGCGTCACCGCCGCCATCGGGATCGGGCTCGTGTTCTTCCTCGGGCAGCTCCTCGGGTGGGGCCTCGTCGGCGCCGCGGTCGTGCCGGTGGGCGTCGCGCTCCTGCTGATGAACCACGCCATGCCGGCGCGGACCGCGGCCGGCGCCGCGCTGTTCGCGCAGACCCTCGGGTTCAAGCGCTACATGGACACCGCCGAGACCGACCGCGCGGCCTTCGCCGAGAAGGAGGGCCTGTTCACCGCGTACCTGCCCTACGCGGTGATGTTCGCGAGCGTCGACAAATGGATGCGCGCGTTCGCCGGACTGGATACGGCGAAGGCTGTCTCGAGCTTCTACGTCGGTCCGGGTCCGTTCAACGCGCTCGCGTTCTCGAACAGCTTCGGCTCGTTCTCGAGCACGCTCGCCTCGACGGTCGTCGCGACGCCCGCGGGGCATGGCGGCAGCGGCTTCTCGGGCGGCGGCTTCTCCGGCGGAGGCGGCGGCGGTGGGGGAGGTGGCAGCTGGTGACCGGGCCGGATCCGCGGGCGCTCGCGGAACGGGCCGAGGACCGGATGGCCACGCATGTCGTGCCGGGCGTCGCCGTGGGCGTCGTCGATGCGGATGGGCCGCGCGCGTGGGGCTTCGGCGTGACGAACGTGGACCATCCCCTGCCGGTCGATCCGGACACGGTGTTCGAGATCGCGTCGATCACCAAGACGATGACCGCGACCGTCGCTGCGCGGCTCGCGGCCGAGGGCCGGCTCGATCTCGACGCGCCGGTCCGGCGCTACCTGCCGGAGTTCCGGGTCGCCGATGCGACGGTGAGCGAGGCGGTGACCGTGGGTGACCTGTTCACCCACACCGCGGGCTGGTTCGGCGAGTACCTCGCGCCGACCGGCCGAGGCGACGACGCGATCGCCAAAGGTGTCGCGTCGATGGCCGCGCTCGAGCAGGTCTCGCCCGTCGGCACGTTCTCGTACAACAACGTGTCGCTCGTCGTGGCGGGGCGGGTCATCGAGGTCGTGTCAGGGCGCGCGTATCGCGACGCGGTCCGCGAGCTCCTGTTCCAGCCGCTCGGGATGGATCGCTCGGCGTTCGACGCAGCGGACGTGCTGTACGAGCGGGTCGCGGCCGGGCACACCGTCCGCGACGGCAAGGCCGTCCGCGTGCGCAATCGGTTGAGCGACAGCAGCAGCGGCGATCCGGTGGGCGGCGTGCGCTCGACCGTGAACGACCTGTTGCGCTACGCGCGGCTCCACCTGGGCGACGGCACCGCGGCGGATGGGACGGTGGTCCTTCCAGCCGCGGCCCTTCGGGCGATGCGCGCGCCGCGCGTCCCGACGGGCCAGCTGGGCCACGTGGGGCTCAGCTGGTTCATCGATGACCGGGGCGGCACGACGGTCGCTTCCCACGGCGGCGCGACCGTCGCGCACATGAGCCAGCTCGCCCTCGTCCCCGACCGGGGCGCCGCCTTCGTGATCCTCACGAACGGCGCGAACGGCGCGCGGCTGTGCGCCGAGCTCTCGGAATGGCTGCTCTCGCATTGGCTGGGGCTCCCCGCACGGCCGGCGCCCGAACCTCTCGCGCACCAACCCGACCTCGCGCCGTATGCGGGCCGCTACTTCGCGCCGCTTTCTGACATCGAGCTCGTTCCCGAGGACGGCGCGTTGGTGCTGCGATTGACCTGGAAAGGGTCGGTGGCGGAGCGCCCCACGCCACCGCCGGTGCGCCTGACGTTCACGGGAGTCGATGCCGTCGTCGGCCTCGGTGGCACGCCGCCGCCCACCGCGGACTTCATCCGCGGCGCTGACGGGAACGTGGCCTATTTCCGGTGGGGCGGCCGGGCGCGCAAGAAGATCGGCTGAGCCGACACCGAGCCCGCACCAAAGCGTCCCGCTGCCGCAACCCAGCCTGACGTCGCGCGTCCCTACCATCGCACGAAGCCCACAACGCAGGTAGAGGGAGAGCGGTATGAGCGTGTATCGCGCTGAATACATCTGGATCGACGGGTCCAAGCCGACCCCGAAGCTCCGTTCAAAGGCGAAGGTCGTGCCGATCGGCGAAGCGCCGCCGGTCTGGGGCTTCGACGGATCCAGCACGAACCAGGCGCCGGGCAAGAACTCGGACTGCGTGCTGAAGCCGGTGTTCGTCTGCCCGGATCCCATCCGCGGCGGCGAGAACAAGCTCGTCATGACCGAGGTCCTGCTCACCGACATGTCGCCGCACCCGACGAACACGCGCGCCGCCAACGTCGAGATGGCGAAGAAGTACGCCGCGGACGACAGCTGGTTCGGGATCGAGCAGGAGTACACGTTCTTCGACGGGTCGCGGCCGCTCGGCTTCCCCGAGAACGGCTTCCCGCCGCCGCAGGGCGGCTACTACTGCGGCGTCGGCGCCGACGAGGTGTTCGGCCGCGAGGTCGTCGAAGCCCACCTGGACGCGTGCATCAAGGCGGGCCTGAAGATCGCCGGGATCAACGGCGAGGTGATGCCCGGGCAGTGGGAGTTCCAGATCGGGCCGATCGGCGCGCCGGCCATCGGCGACCACCTCTGGATCGCACGCTGGCTCCTCTACCGCGTGGCCGAGGACTTCGGCATCAGCGCGACGCTGTACCCGAAGCCGGTGCGCGGCGACTGGAACGGCGCCGGCGCGCACACGAACTTCTCGACGAAGGCGATGCGCTCGAGCTACGAGGCATGCGTCGCCGCGGCCGAGGCACTGAAGACCCGGCACGACCTGCATATCCAGAACTACGGCTACGCGATCGAGGAGCGCCTCACCGGTCTTCACGAGACCGCGTCGTACAAGGACTTCAGCTACGGCGTGTCGGACCGTGGCGCCTCCGTCCGGATCCCATGGCAGGTCGCCGTCGATCGCAAGGGCTACATCGAGGATCGCCGCCCGAACGCGAACTGCGATCCGTACGTCGTGACCCGGCTCATCATCGAAACGGTCTGCGGCGCGGCCGAGAAGCGCAGGCCGACCCTGGTCGCCGCCAAGCGGCCGACGCGGCTCCGCGCGAAGGCGAAGCGCACCGCGGCGTAGCTCCCCGCTCGCTCCGCGTGCCGAGGCGAGCGCGCTGCGATCCGGCCGGCCGGCGCCGCGTGGAGCGCTGCCATCGGAGAATTCCTGTTGCCGCACGAGACCGTGCGCGCGTCGGCCGATCCTCGCGCGGCGATCCTCGAATTCCCGCGCAGCACCAATCTGGTCGGCGCAGCGCGCCTTGACTGGCCAGGCGAGCTGATCGCTTCGACGTGCCGACACGGCTGAGATCGGATCGCCGGTAGCATCGTTCGGTGACTGAGGCGACCGGCGGCCCCGAGCTCGTGATCGAGACCGACGGCCTGACCAAGGTCTACGGCGACGTCGTCGCGGTCGATCAGCTCTCGCTCCGGGTGCCGAGAGGCGGTGTGTTCGGCTTTCTCGGACCGAACGGCTCGGGAAAGACGACGACGATGGGGATGCTCCTCGGCCTGGTCCAACGCACGTCCGGCCAGGCGCGCATCTTCGGCGATGCGGTCGGTCGTTCCGACACGCTCCGCCGCATCGGCGCGATGGTCGAGTCACCGACGTTCTATCCGTACCTCTCGGGACGCGCGAACCTGCGCTACTTCCAGGGCATCGGCCGGCGGGGCAAGCCCGCAGACATCGATCGGCTCCTCGAGCTCGTCGATCTCGGCAAGCGCGCGGACAGCAAGTTCGCCACGTACTCGCTCGGCATGAAGCAGCGGCTCGGGATCGCCTGCGCGCTCTTGGGCGAGCCCGATCTCGTGTTCCTCGATGAGCCCACCAACGGCCTCGACCCGGCCGGCGTCGTCGAGGTCCGCGAGCTCATTCGCGATCTCGGCAAGGGCGGCCGGACCATCGTGCTGTCGAGCCACCTGCTCGCCGAGACGGAGCTGGTCTGCGATCACGTGGCCGTGCTCGCGAAGGGCAAGCTCGTCGTGCAGGGCAACATCGCGGAGCTGCTGCACGAGAAGGATTCGTTCTGGCTCGGCACGACCGACGATGCCGCCGCCGCGCGGCTGCTGGGCAGCCTCCCGGCGGTCGAGCGGGTCACGGCGGGCGAGGGCGAGCTCGTCGTCACGGCGCCGCCGGAGCGCGCGGCGGAGATCACCCGCGCGCTGGCGGAGGCCGGCATCTACGTCACGAAGCTCGTACCGATCCGGCACACCCTGGAGAGCTTCTTCATGGAGATCACCGGCACCGACCCGACCACCGGCCGGGGCGTCATGTGATCGGACGGATCGGCGACCTCGCGATCTGGGAGTGGTTCAAGCTCCGGCGCCGCTGGATGCTCTGGATCCTGCTGGCGTTCGCGATCCTGTTCGCCCAGCTCGCGGTGTGGGGCTCGTTCTTCTCGTATCAGAACCTCCGGAGCACCGGAGGCGAGATCACCGTCCCCGCGACCCTCCAGTCGCAGCAGGGCCGGGCTCCGCGGACGCTCGCGTGCAACGACCTGCTCTCAGGCGATGCCACCCGGCAACCGACCGATCTCGACGCGCAGGTGCTCGACGGAATGCGCGCGCAGTGCCGCCAGCAGCTCGCGACGCAGCCGCAGCGAGTGCAGCGGGCGTACGAGAACGTCACGCTGCCCGGCAGCATCCCGCTGGCACTCGGGACCCTGCAGACGCTCGGCCTGATCCTCATCGCGGTGCTCACCGCGTCGGCGATCGGCATCGACTACGGCGCCGGCACGCTCCGATCGGTGCTGGTCCAGGGGACCGGCCGCTGGCCGTACCTCGCCGCCAAGCTCCTGGTGCTCGTCGTCCTCGCGGGGCTGGGGCTCATCGTCGCGACGGTGTCGGTGGTGATCAGCAGCGCGATCGCGGAGCGGCTGGCCGTGCCGGCGGCGGCATCGACGGCCACGTGGTCCACGGCCGGCATCGCGCTCTGGAAGGCCTGGCTCTCGTTGATCCCGTACATCACGCTGACCAGCTTCGTCACGGTGCTCGCCCGATCCTCGGCGGCAGGTATGGCGATCGGCCTGGGCTACTACTTCGCCGAGCAGATCCTGGTCGCGCTGCTCTCGAACTTCTTCAGCTGGTTCGCGAACGTCGCCGAGTACCTGCCGGTGCACAGCATCTCGGCTTGGAGCGGCAGCTCGGGGTTCGGCGGACCGGCCGCGCCGGCCGATCTCGCGCACGCGGGCTTCGTCCTGATCGGCTACACGCTCGTCCTCGGCGGCCTGGCGTTCTGGATCTTCCACCGCCGCGACGTGCAGGGAGCGACGGGCGGGGGCTGATGCGCGTCACGGCGCACCGCCGCTCGGCTCGGTCTCACCCGCTGGACGGTCGCCGCATCGTTCGCTAGCTTGCAGCCGTGAGACGGGCCGCCGTCGTGGGGGCCGGGGGCGCGGGTCTCGCGGCCGCGCAGGCGCTGGCGGCGCGGAATGTCGACTTCGTCGTCTTCGAGGCGGGGTCCGGCCTCGGCGGCAACTGGCGCTACGGCAACGACTCAGGGCTGAGCTCCGGATACCAGTCGCTGCGGGCCAACACCTCGCGTCACCACACCGCGTTCCGGTGCTTTGCGATCGGTCCGAGCCGATCGCTCTTCCTCGATCACACCGAGATGCTCGGCTACCTCGAGCGATTCGCGGATCACTTCGACCTGCGGCGACGGATCCGGTTCCGGACCCGGGTGACCGCGGTCCGGCCGGTCGATGGCGAGTGGGAGGTCACCGCCAACGGTACCCGCGAGCGCTTCTCGGACGTGATCGTGGCGAGCGGGTTCAACAGCGTCCCGCGGTACCCCGAGTTTCCGGGCTCGTTCACCGGCCTGCAGCTCCACACGCACGATTACCGGACCCCCGAGCCGTTCGCCGATCGCGACGTCGTCGTCGTCGGTCTGGGCTGCTCCGCCGCGGAGCTCGCCTGCGACATCCGCACCGTCGCCCGATCGGTGACCCTGGCCGCGCGTTCGGGGTCGTGGGTGGTGCCTCGCCGAGTCGGCGTGATCCCGGTCGACTGGTTCGACACGCGGGTCGGGAGCCGGCTGTCGATCAACGCTCGGCGGCGGCTGTTCGTTCCGCTGTTCCGGCTGGCCGCCGGTCCACGGTCGGGCACCGGACTGCCGAAGCCCGATCACCGCCTCGGCGAGAAGCCCATCACGGTGTCCGACGAGCTGCTCCCGCTGCTGCGGACGCACCGCATCGTGGCGTGCGCTCCGGTCGTCGAGCTACGCGGCGATCGGGTCGGGCTCGCCGATGGCACCGAACGGGTGGCGAACGCCCTCCTCTATGGCACCGGATACCGCACGGCGTTCGACTTCCTCCCGCCCGAAGCTGACGCGCCGACCAATCAGCACGCGCCGCTCTATCGAGGGGTGCTGTCATTGGCCGTCCCCGGGCTCTTCTTCGTGGGCATCGTCTTCGGACATGGCGCGCTGATCCCGGTCATGGAGGCCCAGGCGAACTGGGTGGCTGACGTTGTGACCGGCCGGCTCGCACTTCCCGGACCCGATGCGATGCGCCGCTCGGTCGCGCAGGACGCGGCGTTCCGGGCCCGGCACTTCGACCCGCGGTTCGGGTTCATCTGGGACCGGCTGCCCTACATCCGAGCCCTCGAGTCCGAGAGCGCACAGGTCCGTCGCCGGCCCGGGCGGATCGCCGCACGGGCGGCCGACGCGACCGTCGGCTGAACCGCGCCGCAGACTATGGGCGTGCCGCCGCTGACCCGCTACGCCGTGGCCGACGGCGTCCACATCGCGTACCAAACGATCGGGGACGGACCGCGCGACCTCCTGTTCGTGCCGGGCTTCGTCTCGAACGTCGAGCACTGGTGGGACGAGCCGGCGGCCACGCGCTTCTTCGAGCGACTCGCGGCGTTCTCGCGCGTGATCCTGTTCGACAAGCGGGGGACCGGTCTGTCGGACCGCGTGGCCGACGTCGCGGTGCTGGAGCGCAGGGTCGATGACCTGACCGTCGTGCTGGATGCGGTCGGCGCGGGACACGCTGTGGTCGTGGGCGCCTCGGAGGCCGGTCCGACGTGCGCGGTCTTCGCCGCGACGCATCCCGAGCGCGTTTCGGCCTTGGTCCTCGTCGGCGCGATGGCCCGGTGGACGTCGGCGCCCGACTACCCGTGGGCCCGGAGCGCCCTCACCTACAAGATGGTCATGCGCACGATGCAAGCGAGCTGGGGCACCGGGATCACCATGCCGCTGTACGCGCCGTCACGCTGGGCCGATGCCGGCCTGCGATCGTGGTGGGCCCGCCTCGAGCGGACGGGTGCCGGCCCCGGCGCCCTCCATGCGCTGCTCGAGGCGAACATGAACCTCGACGTCCGGCCGGTCCTGCCCTCGATCCGGGTTCCCACCCTGGTCCTCCACAGCGTGGGGGATCGCGCGGTGAAGATCGGCGGCAGTCGGTACATCGCGAGCGTCATTCCGGATGCGAAGTTCGTGCAGCTGCCCGGAAGCGATCACGTGTTCTTCGGGTCCGACTCCGACGCGCTCCTCGTCGAGATCCAGGAATTCGTCACCGGCGTGCGACCCCCGCCGGGTGCCGACCGCGTGCTCGCAACGGTCCTGTTCGCCGATCTGGTCGGATCGACGGAGCTGCTGGCTCGCATCGGGGACGAGCGGTGGCGCTCCCTGCTCGCGGAGTTCCGTCGGCTCGTCCGTACGGAGCTCGGCCGCAGTGGCGGCCGCGAGATCGACAACCCAGGCGACGGATTCCTCGCGTCGTTCGACGGGCCGGCGCGGGCCGTCCGATGCGCGCTCGCGATCCGTGCCGCCCTTGGGTCCATCGACCTGAGCGTCCGGCAAGGGCTGCACACCGGTGAGGTCGAGATCGTCGGGGCCAAGCTCGAAGGCCTCGCCGTGCACCTCGGCGCGCGGGTCGCCGGCGCCGCGAGCGGCGGCGAGATCCTTGTCTCGAGCACGGTGAAGGATCTCGTCGCGGGATCTGGCCTGCGGTTCACCGATCGCGGGACCCACCAGCTCAAGGGTGTCCCCGACGAGTGGCACCTCTACGCGGTCGCCACGATGTGAGTCAGCGCGCCGGCCGCGCATGACACCTTCGATCGTGTCATCGGTCGTGCGCACCGCGTCGACCTGACCCGCCGTCTAGTTCATTTGGATGAACGGACCAAATGCAGATGAGGGTCGGGCATCCTGCGCGATGACGCCGGCGTACAAAGCCAGTCTCAAACGGTCAGCAGCATGTTGACGCCCTCAACAGAACGGCATGTAGTTGGGGCCAGGTGTGACAAGGGGTGGGGCGTGGCTTCGATGAGCGGCGGGCGATCGAACTATTGGCCGGCGCGCGCGGCGCATCTGGCGGGTCTGGTGTCCGCCGACGCACTCGCGATCCTCGTGCGCGGCGCCAACGACGCTCAGCTCGCCTTCGCCGATCACAACCTGGCTGAGTCCGGACGGGTCAGCGACGTCGCCGTCCGCCGGCTCCCGATCCGGCTGGCCGACGGCCGCCTCGCACCGGACCGCTTGACGGTGCCCCTCATCTGGAATCAGCGGGTCGTCGGCTCGGTCGTCGCGCTGCGCGTCGATCGACCGTGGGAACCCGAGAGTCTGCCGCTCCTGACGCGCTCCGCGGCTCTGGTCGCCGTCGACCTCGACGACACCCACTCGCTCTGGGAGTCCGGGCGGGCGGCGGCGAGACTCGCGCGGCGCGTCCGCGTCCTCGAGGAGGTGCGGCGCGAGATCGCGCACGCCGAGGATCCCGAGAAGATGCTCGCGGTCGCCGCGGAGCGCATCGGGCAGCTCTTCGATGCGTTCGGTGTCTCGGTCATGCTGCTGCAGAACGACGACGAGCTCGTCGTCCGGTCCGCGTTCGGAGCGAATGAGCAGGTCGTCCGCGCGGCGCGCCGCCGGGTCGGCGAGGGCATCTCGGGCTGGGTCGCGAGGCACGGCGAACCGCTCGTCTTGAGCGGGCGCGTCGAAGATGAGCGGTTCAGCGGCGTCGACCCGACGATCGAGGAAGCCCTCGTGGTGCCGCTACGGTTCGGAAGCCGGGTCCTCGGCGTCGTGAACGTCAGGGCCCGACGGGATGGCGGCACCGGCGACGGCGAGCTCCTGCAGGATCTGAACATCGTCGCGCAGGATCTGGCGGCGATGATCGAACGCGCCGAGGCGGCGGTCGCGCGCATGAGCGCCGTCCGCCGGCTGGAGTCCGATCGCCGGCAGGCCGTCGCGCTGTTCGACCTCGCGCGGTTGACCGCAAGCGGCGCCGATGCGCAGGTGGACCTTCGGGCAGCGTTGTCGGTCGTTTCCGTCGCGTTCCGCCACGACGTGGTCGGCATCTGGACGCCGAGCGCGGACCCGCGGCAGCTCCAGCTGCGCGCCGAGCACGGATACGGCGAGGTGCTCCCCGGGCGGGTGCATCTGGATGACGACGAGCTCGCGGCGATGGTCGTGGGACAGGGCCGCGCGCGTCACCTCCGCGGCGCGCCCGCGCGATCCTGGACGAGCGCGCGGACCGACGAATATCTCGTGCTGCCGATCCGCGTGACGGATGAGAGCCACGGAATGCTCGTGCTCGGACGGGTGCACGACGCCTACGCCGACGTCGACATGGACATCGGCCTGACGATCGCCGACTTCCTCTCAACGCTCGCGCAGGCGGACCGCTCGGCACGCCTGCTCGAAGAATCAAAGGCCGAACGCAGGCAGCTCATCGAGGAGATGCAGCGGGACTTCGCAGCGCAGCTCTCGCGAGTGGTCACGGTCCTCGACCTGACCCAGCGGCTGCTCAAGAGCGATCCGGACCTGCCCACCCAGCTCGCGTCGGCCGCCCGCGAGGCACGCACGTTCCTCGGGCGCTTCGGCGCCTACTTGGCCGACGCGCAGGAGAGCGACGCACCAGCGGCCCTCGAGCGCATCCCATTACGCGCGATCGAGAAGGCCAGCTAGCACCGCTCGTCCGCTCGCGCCGGTCGTCGTGGTGGACCCGGCTGGATTCGAACCAGCGACCCCTCGGATGTGAACCGAGTGCTCTAACCGCTGAGCCACGGGTCCGTCGTTCCGGGGTCAAGTCTAGGGCGGGACGGCTAGGGGAGGAGCGCGTTCACCGCGATATCGCTCACGATGAGCAGCGCCGCCATGATCGCGACCACGATCCCGATGCGCCGGAAGTCCTTCGTCACGAAGGCGCGTTCCTGAACGGCCTCACGCTCGAGGACGGCTGACGGCTCGCCGATCGCGCGGGCGACCCCGGCACGAACCGGCGAGCCGGCTCGTTGCGAGCCGCTGTACGAGCGCCGCGTCGTCGCGGGGCTCGCGGCGGGCGCGACCGGGCGGTCGTGCGCAGCGGGCCTGGCGTTGGCCGAGGCGGCGCGGCGCTCGCGCGCGGTCCGTCGCTGTCTCTTCGGCATGAGAACGCAAGGATACGGGAACGCACTAGGGTACTTGGCGCATGACGCTCGACCCGTCCACGCTGTCGCTCGCGGTCATCGTGCTCGCGATCGCGGTCCTCGGGCTGGCCGCGTGGCTGGTGGTCCTGCAGCGCTCCGAGAGCCGCCTGCGCCGCCGGCTGCGGCGGATCCTCAGCGACAACGGCAGCACCGGCCTCGATGAGGTCCTTGCCGGTCAGGCGACCGGGATCGAGCAGCTGTCCACTCGCGTCGACGCGCTCTCCGCCCTGCAGCGCGAGCTCGAGAGTGCGACCGGGCGATCGCTCCAGAAGGTCGGCGTCGTCCGGTTCAACCCGTTCCAGGACAGCGGCGGCGACCAGTCGTTCGCGATCGCGCTCCTCGATCAACGCGGGAGCGGCGTCGTCGTCTCGAGCCTGCACGGCCGCGCCGAAACGCGGATCTTCGCGAAGCAGGTCGTCAATGGCCGCTCGACGCACTCGCTGTCCGACGAGGAGCAGCAGGCGATCCGCGAAGCGACCAAGTGAGCGTCAGCGGCGCGGCGAGCGCCATCGCGATCCTGAACCCCGAGGCCGGGCACGGCAAGGGTCGGAAGCTCGCGACGACGCTCGCCGGAGTGTTCCGCGATGCCGGCATGCGGATCGAGGTCCTCGTCACGCCTGCACCGGCGGAGGCCGCGCGACTCGCGGCCGAGGCCGCGGACGACGGCTACGCGACGGTGATCGCGGCCGGCGGCGACGGCACGGCCAACGAGATCGCGAACGGGCTGGTCGGCACCACCACCGCGCTCGGGCTGTACCCGCTCGGGACCGGGAACGACCTCGCCCACGGCCTCGGGTACCCGAAGCGGCTGCGCGACGTGCCGGTATTCCTCGCGAGAGCCCGGCGCCGGGTCATCGACGTCGGCGAGCTGAACGGCCGCGTGTTCGTGAACGCCGCAGGGGTGGGGATCGACGGCGTCGTCGCCGAGGGCGTGAAGGGCAGCTCGCGCTACGTCGGGTCGACGCTCGGTTACTTCGCCGGCGCGATCGGGGCCATCGCGCTGTACCGCGCGCTACCGATGCGCATCACGATCGACGGCGAGTCGCGCGACGGGCGCCACCTCATCGTCGTCGCGTCGAACGGCCGCTACTTCGGGGGCGGCATGCAGCCGGCACCGAAGTCCGCGCTCGACGATGGTTGGCTCGACCTGACCGTGGCCAGAGAGCTGGGAAAGGTCGCGACGCTCGGAGCGCTCGCGCGCCTCTATCGCGGCACGCATCACAACGGGACCACGATCCAGGCGATCCGGGCCCGCAGCGTCGACATCGCGCTCGACCGTCGGGTCGCCGTGGAGATCGACGGCGAAGTGATCTACGCGAGCGACGTCGCCATCAAGATCCGGCCCGGCGCGCTCGCGGTCCTGGCCGCGTGAGCGACGCCCGGCGGCGGGTGCCATCCGTCGACGCGGTCCTTCGCGCGACGCCCGCGGATGCCCTGGAGCGCCGTCGGCTCGTGCCCGCGGTCCGCGAGGTCCTCGCCGACGCGCGTTCGGCAGGGACGGACATCCTGGACCCGGCCGCGTACGCGAAGCTCGCGCGCGAGCGGGTCGCCAAGCGCGACGCACCGACCCTGCGTCCGGTGATCAATGCCACCGGCGTCGTGCTGCACACGAACCTCGGGCGCGCGCCGCTCTCGGAGGCCGCGCTCGGGGCCATCCGCGACGCGAGCGGGACGGTGAGCGTCGAGTACGACCTCGAGCGCGGCGCGCGAGGCGAGCGTCACGGCCACGCCGCGCGGCTCCTCGCGGAGGTCACCGGCGCGGAGGACGCTGTCGTCGCGAACAACGGGGCCGCCGCGGTGCTGCTCGCCCTCGCGGCCCTCGCCGCCCGGCGCGAGGTGATCGTGGCCCGGGGCGAGCTCGTCGAGATCGGCGGCGGCTTCCGCATCCCGGACGTGCTCGCGCGTTCAGGTGCCAAGCTCGTCGAGGTCGGCACGACGAACCGGACGTACGTCCGGGATTACGCGAACGCGATCACGGAGAAGACCGGGGCGATCCTCCGGGTCCACGCGAGCAACTTCGCGCTTCGGGGGTTCGTCGCGAAGGCCACCTCGACCGACCTGGCGAAGCTCGCGCGGGAGCGCGGCATCGCGTTCATCCACGACCTCGGCAGCGGAACGCTGCTCGACACCGCGCGGTTCGGCCTCGGCACGGAGGAGACCGTCCAGGAGGCGGTCAAGGACGGCGCGGACGTGGTCACGTTCAGCGGCGACAAGCTCCTCGGCGGGCCGCAGGCCGGCATCGCCGTCGGGCGCACCCTGGCCATCGCGAAGCTGCGGAGCCACCCGCTCATGCGCGCGCTGCGGCCGGACAAGCTCACCATCGCGGCGCTCGTGGCGACCATGACCGCGTACCGCGACGGTACGGCACTCGAGACGCTGCCGGTCTGGCGGCTCATCGCCGAGACGAGCGTCAAGCTCGGTCGGCGCGCGAAGGCGATCGCGGCGCGACTGGAGGGCGCGGGTATCCCGGCCGGGGTCATCGAGACGACCTCGACCGTCGGCGGCGGCTCGCTGCCCGAAGAGACCCAGCCGTCGCGCGGCGTTGCGTTGTCCGCGGCGTCCGCGGCCCGGGCCGTGGGCGCCCTCCGGCGCGCTGACCCGCCGGTGATCGCGCGGATCATCGACGACCGCGTCGTGCTCGACCTGCGGAGCGTCCTGCCGGAGCACGATGATCTGCTCGCTCGCGCGGTGATCGGCGCGCTCGCAGGCGCCGAGCGGTAGGAAGGGGGTGTCCACATGGAGATGAGGAGCATCGCGACGGACGGAGCGCCGAAGGCGATCGGCCCGTACAGCCAGGCGGTCGCGGCCGGAGAGCTGATCTTCTGCGCCGGCCAGGTCGCGCTCGATCCGGCCAGCGGGGAGAGTGTCGCCGGCGACGTACGGGCGCAGACCGAGCGGGTCCTCGAGAACCTCGGCGCGGTGCTCGCGGCCGCGGGCTCGGACCTGCGGCACGTCGTGAAGACGACGGTGTACCTCACCGACTTCAACGACTTCGCGGCGATGAACGAGGTCTACGCGGCCCGCTTCGGCGAGCATCGCCCGGCGCGCGCGACCGTCGGCGTGTCCGCGCTGCCGAAGGGCCTGCGCGTGGAGATCGAGTGCGTCGCGATCCGCGTCACGTAGACGATCGCCAACCGCTCCCGCTCCGGGCGACATCGATCGTGCTCGGGGTCTGGGTCGGCGGCCTGGTGGTCCTCGCGTTCGTGATCGTGCCCGCGCTGTTCGCGACCTGCGGACCCAACCCCGGCATCCAATGAGCGGCGACGCGCCGATCCGCGTCGTCGGCACGGCGGGCCATGTCGATCACGGCAAGTCGACGCTCATTCGCGCCCTCACCGGGATCGATCCGGACCGGCTGCGCGAGGAGCGTGAGCGGGGCATGACCATCGACCTCGGGTTCGCCTGGCTCACGCTGCCCGGCGGCGCGGACGTCGGCATCGTCGATGTGCCCGGCCATCAGGATTTCATCCGGAACATGCTCGCGGGCGTCGGCGGCATCGACGCGGTGCTGCTCGTCGTCGCCGCGGACGAAGGCGTGATGCCGCAGACGCGTGAGCATCTGGCGATCCTCGACCTGCTCGGCATCGACCGCGGGGTCGTCGCCCTCACCAAGCGTGATCTCGTGGACGACGAGTGGGCGGCCCTCGTCCGCTCCGAGGTCCAGGCGGCGCTCGCGCGCACGCCCCTGGCCACCGCGCCGATGGTCGAGATCTCCGCGACCACGCGGAGCGGGCTCGACGAGCTCCTCGCGGCGCTGGAGACGGTCCTTGGCGAGGCACCCCCCCGTCGCGACCTTGGACGGCCGCGCCTGCCCATCGATCGCGCGTTCACGATGACCGGGTTCGGCACGGTGGTCACCGGCACGCTGGTCGACGGCGCGCTCCGCGTCGGCGACGAGGTCGAGCTCGTCCCGGGCGGGCTGCGCGGCCGGATCCGCGGCCTGCAGACCCACCGCCGGCCGATCGACGTCGCGCGGCCCGGTTCGCGGGTCGCCGCGAACCTCACCGGCATCGAGAAAGAAGCCATCCAGCGCGGCATGGTGCTGGCGCGTCCGGGGACGCTCGCGCCGACGAGTGCGATCGGCGTGCGCCTCGCGCTGCTGGCCGACGCGAGCGGTCCGCTCGAGCACGACGATGCGGTCCGGGTCCACGCCGGCACGGCTGAGGCGATCGCGCGCACCGCGGTGCTCGAAGCCGCGCCGATCGCGCCCGGCGGGAGCGGCTGGGTACAGCTCCGGCTCGCGACGCCGATCGCCGTCGCCGTCGGGGACCGGCTCGTCGTCCGGCGGCCGTCGCCCTCGGAGACGCTCGGCGGCGGCGCGGTGGCGGATGTGAGCGGCGAGCGCTCGCGGACGCGGGCGGATGCGGTGGCCGCGCTCGAACGTCGGAGCGCGCCCTCGGCCGCGGACCGGCTGCTCGCGTCGTTCGACACGCCGCGCACGCCGGCCGAGGCCGGCGAGCGGAGCGGTCTCGATGCGACCGCGCGCGACCTCGCGTACGCGACGCTCGTCGAGAGCGGCCGGGCCGTCGCGCTCGCCGACGCGGCGGTGTCACGCGATGTGTTCGAGGCGCTCGCCAGGCGGGTGGAGCGCACGGTCGCGATGACCCATCGCCGGGCGCCGCTGCGCGCCGGCGCATCACGCGAGGAGGTCCGGAGCGCGCTCGACCTCGCGCCGAAGCGCTACGCGGCCCTGGTCGCTCGTCTCGTCGCCGACGGGCGCATCGCCGAGCGGGGCAGCGCGCTCGCGCTGCCCGCGCACCGGCCGACCCTGACCTCCGCGCAGGAGCAGCGGTGGGCAGATGCGCGCGCGGCCCTCGCGCGAGAGCCGCTCCAGCCGCCGAGCGTCGCGACGCTCGAGCGCGAGCACGGGATCGATCTCGAGCTCCTGGTGGCGCTGGCCGAGCGAGGCGACGTCGTGCGTGTCGGCAGCGACGGCGTGTTCCTGCCTGATGCGGTGCTGCGATTCGGCGACGCGATCATCGACGCGCTCGCCAACGGTCCGATCACCGTCGCAAAGGCCCGCGATCTCACCGGATCGAGCCGGAAGCACGTCCTTCCGTTGCTACAATTCCTCGACGACCACGGCCTCACCCGGCGCGTGGGCGACGATCGCGTCCTCATCAACGACCCGGCCACCAGCCGGGAGCAGCTCCGCCGCGCGATCCATCGCGTGTCCGCGCGCAAAGGGGAGAGCGAATGAAGTTCCGGGCCATCCGTCCCGCTGACGCATCCGGGTCCGAGGTCACGATCGTTCCGCTGTTCGACGACAAGCAGACGCCGAAGTCGCTGGCCCGCGGCAAACGCGCCATCGTCGAACGGCTCGCCGGAGAGCGCGGCGCGACCACGCTCTACAACGTGTTCACGCACGTCGGCGGCGACAAGGACGGCCGGGTCGTCGTGGTCGGCGCGGGCAAGCGCGCCGAGTACGACGCCGAACGCGCGCGCAACATCGCGAGCGCGGGGATCAAGTCGCTCTGGCGGACCGACGCGAAGGCCGCCACGATCTACGCGGATCCGACGACGATCGGCGAGCAGCGCGCGACCCAGGCCGCCGTCGAGGGCGCGCACTTCGCGATGTGGCGGCCCGAGGCGCACCGCAGCAAGCCCGAGGACCGTCGGCTGCCGCCGCTCGCGACCGTGACGATCACGGCCGACGGGAACGTGAAGGACGCGCTCCGACGCGGCGATGCGGTCGGGGAGGCGGTCAACCTCGCGCGGCGGCTCGCGAACGAGCCGGCGAACAAGATGACCCCGTCGATCGTCGCGCAGGAGGCCCGGGCCGTCGCGAAGGACGCCGGCGTCGAGATCGAGGTGCTCGACCGCAAGAAATGCGAGAGCCTCGGGATGTTCAGCTATCTCTCCGTCGCGCAGGGTAGCCACCAGCCGCCGCAGTTCATCGTGCTCCGGTACAAGGGGCGCGGCGGGAAGGGCTACGACCTCGGGATGGTCGGCAAGGGCATCACCTTCGACTCCGGCGGCATCTCGATCAAGCCCGCCGAGGGCATGCATCACATGAAGGCCGACATGACCGGTGCCGCGTCGGTCATCGCGGCGATGGGCGCCATCGGCGCGCTCAAGCCGAAGGTGAACGTCATCGCGATCGCGCCCTGCACCGAGAACCTGCCCGGCGGCGGCGCGACGAAGCCCGGCGACGTGTTCACGAGCATGAGCGGGAAGACCGTCGAGGTGATCAACACCGATGCCGAGGGCCGCCTCGTCCTCGTCGACGGGATCACCTACGCCCAGCGCGAAGGCGCGACGAGAGTGGTCGACGTCGCCACGTTGACCGGCGCGATCGGGATCGCGCTCGGCAACCACTTCAGCGGCCTGTTCGGGAAGCCGGACACGTTCGTCGAGGAGGTCCGCCGGGTCGGCGCCGAGGCGGGGGATCGGCTGTGGCCGATGCCACTGACCGACGAGTACCGCAACGAGATCAAGAGCGACATCGCCGACATCACCAACAGCGCCGGCCGCGAGGGCGGCGCGATCAAGGCCGCGGCGTTCCTCGATGCCGCCGTCGAGGGAGGCACCGAGTGGGCGCACCTCGACATCGCGGGGACGTTCTGGAGCGACCGGGACCGGTCGCACGCACCGAAGGGCCCCCAGGGCCCCTCGGTCCGGACGCTCGTCGCGCTCGCGGAGCACTACGCCCGCACGTAGGCCCGCGTCGGTCTGCGTAGGATAGAACGGATGAGCGAATCCGTTCTGGTCGTCGGCGCTGGTCTCGCGGGATCCGAAGCGGCGTGGCAGCTTGCGCGCCGCGGTATCGCCGTCGAGCTGCTCGAGATGCGGCCGCTGAAGTCCACGCCCGCGCATCGCACCGCTCGGGCGGCCGAGCTGGTCTGCACCAATTCGTTCAAGTCGGACGCCCCCGAAGTCGCGGCCGGCCTCCTGAAGGAGGAGCTGCGGCAGCTTGGATCGCTCGTGCTCCGCGCCGCCGACGGCGCCCGGGTGCCATCGGGCCAGGACCTCAGCGTCGATCGCGACGCGTTCGCGGCGACGGTCGAGGCCGGGCTCGCCGAAGCCGGCGTCCGGCGGACCCCGGGTGAGCTCGTGGCCATCGATCCCCGGCGCACGACGATCGTCGCAACCGGCCCGCTGACCTCGCCCGAGCTCGCAGCGGCGCTCGAACGGCTCACCGGCGAGGCGCACCTCCATTTCTTCGACGCAGCCGCGCCGATCGTGGTCGGTGAGTCCATCGACGAGTCCGCGCTCTTCCGCGCGTCGCGCTACGGCAAGGGCGGTGACGCATACCTGAACATCCCGCTCGACCGCGCCGAGTACGAGGCGTTCGTCGCCGGCCTCGTCGCCGCCGAGCAGGTCGAGCTGCGCGACTTCGAGCAGACGATGTGGTTCGAGGCCTGCCTGCCGGTCGAGGAGATCGCCCGCCGCGGTCCGGAGAGCCTGCGGTTCGGTCCGCTGAAGCCACTCGGGCTCACCGATCCCCGCACCGGGAAGCGCCCGTACGCAGTCGTTCAGCTGCGCCCCGACGATGCGGCGAGCGACCTGTACAACCTGGTCGGCTTCCAGACGAACCTGCGCTGGCCCGAACAGCGGCGCCTGTTCCGCTCGCTCCCCGGACTCGCGAACGCGGAGTTCGCGCGGCTCGGGGTCATGCACCGCAATACCTACGTGAACTCGCCGGCCCTCCTCCTGCCGAGCCACCGCCTGCGGTCGACAACGCGTACGTACCTGGCCGGGCAGCTCGTCGGCGTCGAGGGCTATCTCGAGTCGGCGATGAGCGGCCTGGTCGCCGCGCTGAACGTGGCCTCGGCGGTGGCCGGCGGGGACGAGGTCGTGTTCCCGGCGGACACCGCAATCGGGTCCCTGATCCGGTACGTCACGACGCCGCAGCGCGAGTTCGCGCCGATGAACGCCACCTGGGGCCTGTTCCCGCGGCTCGAAGACTCGCTGCAGCGCACCGACCGGCGCTCGCGCGCCCGCAGCCACCTGGCCCAGGCGCGGGTCTCCTTCGCGCGCTTCCTGGGCTCGCGACCGGATTTGGTTGCGACGGCCGAGCCTGCGGCCCTCACCCCGGTCCCGTGACCGAGCAGCTCAGCTTCGGTCTGGGCGAGGAGCGGCCCGACATCCTCACCCTGCTGACCGTCGAACAGCGCGAGGCGGTCGAGCATGGCGAGGGGCCGCTCCTCATCGTCGCGGGGGCCGGCACGGGCAAGACCCATGTCCTCACCGCGCGGATCGTCCAGCTCATCGCATCGGGACGGGCCAAACCGCACGAGATCCTGGCCCTGACGTTCACCGAGAAAGCTGCCGCGACGATGCAGGAGCGGGTCGACCTGTACACACCGCTCGGGCTGAACGACGCGGCGATCCGCACGTTCCACTCGTTCGGCGACGAGGTCTTTCGCGAGTTCGCCCTCGAGCTTGGTCGGGCGGGTGAGCTGCGGGTGCTGTCGCCGGCGGAGCAGGTCATCTTCGTCCGCGAGCATCTCTTCTCGGATCTTCCGCTGAAGCGCTACCGGCCGGCCGGGGATCCGGTCCGGCACGTCCGCGCGTTGCTCGATCTCTTCGGGCGCGCGCGCGACGACGACATCTCGCCCGACGAGTACGTGGCCTTCGCCGCGAAGATGGCGGCGAATGCCGGCGACGACGCGTCGCGCGATGACGCGGAGGCCCAGGCGGAGCTCGCGGCAACGTACGCCGCCTACACGGCGCTGAAGGAGCGGGCCGGGGTGATCGACTTCGGCGATCAGATCGCGCTCTCGCTCCGAGTCCTGCGCGACCACCCCGGCGCGGCACGGCGGCTCGCCGAGCGCTACCGGTACGTCCTGGTCGATGAATTCCAGGACACGAACGACGCGCAGTTCAAGCTGATCGAGCGGCTCGTCTCACCGCACCGGAACCTCACGGTGGTCGGCGACGACGATCAATCGATCTTCGCCTGGCGCGGCGCGACGCTCTCGAACTTCGACGCTTTCCGCGCGGCCTATCCCGACGCGAAGGTCGTGACCCTCGTCGAGAACCGCCGCTCTGGGCAGGGGCTTCTCGATGCGGCGTACTCGCTCATCACGAAGAATCCGGACCGGCTCGAGGAACGGCTCGGGATCGACAAGAAGCTCCAGGGACGCCCGGCCACCGACGCCGTGGAGGTCGACCACCTGCAGTTCGCAAGCGGCGCCGAGGAGGCCGAGGCGGTGGCCGATCGCATCGCCGAAGCCGCGACCCGGACCGGCCGGCCGCTCGGTGATTTCGCCGTCCTCGTCCGCAATAACTCCGATGCAACGCGGGTGCTCAACTCGCTCGCCCGGCGCGGGCTGCCCGCGCACTTCTCCGGCGGCGGGCAGCTGTACGACCGGGAGGAGATCCGGCTGCTGGTCTCGTTCCTCACCGCCGTCGCGGCCCCGTCGGACTCGCCGCACGTCTACTTCCTCGCCACGTCGTCGCTCTACGCCTTCCCGCCCGGCGAGCTCGCCAAGCTGGCGGAGGCTCAGAGCCGGCGGCAGCGCCCGCTCCGTGAGCTCTTCGATGAGGTCGCCCGCG
>DATJHW010000029.1:0-10071 GCA_035493615.1 Saccharimonadales bacterium (SeqCode)
CGGTACACGCGTCGACCTTTAACGACCGGTCCTGCGAGGCCGGAAAGGGAGTGCGCAGCTGCCGATCATCCTCGCGCCCGATGACGTCCGGCGAGCGATCGCTCGCATCGCACACGAGATCGTCGAACGGGACCGCGATCTTCCCGCCCTCTCGCTCGTGGGTATCCGCGCGCGCGGCGACCTCATCGCCACGCGGCTGCACGGGGCCATCCGCCGCAACGAGGGCGTGGACCTGCCGCTGGGCTCGCTCGACATCACCCTCTACCGCGACGACCTGACCCGCATCGGTCACGCGCCGGTCGTCCGCGAATCGATCATCCCCTTCTCGGTCGACGGCAAGGTCGTCGTGCTGGTGGACGACGTGCTCTTCACCGGCCGCACGATCCGCGCCGCGATGGACGCGCTCGTCGACTACGGCCGGCCACGGGCCATCCGGCTCGCCGTGCTCGTCGACCGCGGCCACCGCGAGCTGCCGATCCGCGCGGACTTCGTCGGGAAGAACGTGCCCACCGCGATCACCGATGACGTCCGGGTGCAGCTCGTCGAGACGGGCGGTAAGGACGAGGTCGAGCTCCTGCATGCGGCGGTGCCGGCATGAGCTGGCAGCGGCGCCACGTGCTCGCGACGGACGACTGGTCGCGCGATGAGATCGAGCAGGTCCTCTCGACGACCGGGGCCATGGTCGAGGTGCTCGGCCGCCCGATCCGGCGCACGCCGGCCCTGCGCGGTCGCACGGTGATCCTGTTCTTCGCCGAATCCTCGACCCGTACGCGAGTGTCGTTCGAGCTCGCCGCGAAGGCCCTGTCCGCCGACGTCACGAACATCACGGCGAGCGGTTCATCGGTCGAGAAGGGCGAGACACTGCTCGACACGGTGCGCACGCTCACCGCGCTCGGCGGCGACGTGATCGTCATGCGCCACTCCGCGTCGGGCGCTCCGTACTTCGTCGCGGAGCGCACGGACGCCGCGGTCATCAACGCCGGCGACGGCTGGCACGCGCATCCCACGCAGGGCCTGCTCGATGCGTACACCCTGCGCGGCGCACTGGGCGACCTCGCGGGGAAGCGGATCGTGATCGTCGGCGACATCACGCACTCGCGTGTGGCCCGCTCCGACATCGATGCCCTCGTGCCGCTCGGCGCGACGATCACGCTGTCCGGCCCCCCAACGCTCGTCCCGTCCGCGTGGCGCTGCGGGATGACCCCGCGCGGCACGTCGTACGAGCCGGATCTCGACCGCGCGCTCGACGGCGCCGACGCGGTGATCGCGCTGCGCCTCCAGACCGAGCGGCAGCACTCCGGGCTCCTGCCGTCGATGCGCGAATACGCACGCACGTGGGGCCTCTCCGAGGAGCGCGTTCGGCGCATGCGTCCGGATGCCCCGGTGCTGCACCCGGGCCCGATGAACGAGGGCATCGAGATCGCCGCCTCGGTCGCGCACGGCGCGCGGTCGCTCATCGAGACCCAGGTGACAAATGGGGTGGCGGTGCGGATGGCTCTTCTCTATCTGCTCGCCGCCGGGCCGGAGCAGCTGGCATGACCACGATCGCGGATCACAAGCGCGCTGCTGAAGCGCACGGCTACATCACCGCTCCGGGGTTCATCGACCTGCACGCGCATCTGCGCGAGCCGGGCTTCGAGGACTCGGAGACCATCGCCACCGGCGCGCATGCCGCACTCGCGGGCGGCTTCACCACGATCTGCGCGATGCCGAACACCGAGCCGGCCATCGACTCACCCGGCCTCATCGCGGAGCTCGTCGCGCGCGGCGAGGCCGCAAGGGGCGCGCGGGTCCTGCCGATCGCGACGATCACCCGCGGACGCAAGGGCAAGGAGCTCGCGGACCTCGTGGAGCTCGCCGCCGCGGGCGCGGTCGCCTTCTCCGACGACGGATCGCCCGTCGCCGACGCGCAGCTCTTCCGCAACGCGCTCGAGTACGCCCGCGCGGCAGGCCGGCCGGTCTTCGAGCACTCTCAGGATCAGGCGCTCTCCGCGGGTGGCGTGATGCACGAGGGCGTCGTGTCGGCGCGGCTCGGCCTGGCCGGGATCCCGGCGGCCTCCGAGGAGAGCGCGATCGCGCGCGACCTATCGCTCGCCAAGCTCGCCGGCGGGCGGTTGCATCTCTCCCACGTGTCCACCGCCGGCAGCGTCGAGCTCGTGCGCCAAGCGAAGGCCGGCGGCCTGGCGGTCACGTGCGAGGTCACCCCGCATCACCTCGCGATGACCGACGAGTGGGTCGCCGGATCCCGCGCGTTCGCCTGGGAGGACGACGGACCCCGCGTGGCGCCGTACGACACCGCGACCAAGGTGAACCCGCCGCTCCGCACCGCCGCGGACGTGCGGGCATGCTGGGAAGGGCTGATGGACGGCACGATCGACGCGATCGCGACCGATCACGCGCCGCACGCTTCGACCCGCAAGGACGTCGAATACCAGGAGGCCGCGTTCGGGATCTCGGTCTTCGAGACCACGGTGCCGCTCCTGCTCGCCGGTGTCGCGGCCGGGTGGGGGACGTGGGAACGAGTTGCCCAGGCGCTCACGAGCGGGCCGGCACGTGTCCTCGGCATCGAGCTGCCGCAGAACGATCTGGTGGTCATCGACCCCACACGCCGCTGGACGCCGACCGTCCTCCTCTCGCGCGGCCAGAACACGCCATTGCGAGGGCGCGAGCTGGTCGGACGAGTGATCAGCACGTTGGTCGAGGGAGAGATCCTGGATCAGCAGCTCGCCCCGGTCGGGGCGTCGTGAGCCGCAGGCGCAGTGCGGTGGCCGAGCGCGAAGCGTTCCTGCTCGAGCGGCAATTGCATCTTTATGCATCAGATATGTATAGTTATGCACCCATGAGCAGGGCGGCGGTGCTCGGTCTCGAGGACGGCTCGGTCTGGTGGGGAGAGGCCTTCGGCGACGCATCGAGCGCGTCGGGGGAGGTCGTCTTCAACACGGCGATGACCGGCTACCAGGAGGTCGCGTCCGATCCCTCGTACAACGGCCAGCTCGTGGTGATGACCTATCCGCTCATCGGCAACTACGGCGTGTTCGAACGGGCGGCCGAATCGCGCAAGCCCTGGGTCGAGGCGCTGGTCGTCCGCGAGCTCAACTCGACCTGCCGCGAGGGCACCGATGACCTCGACTCGTATCTTCGCGCGCACGGCGTCCCCGGGATCGCCGGCGTCGACACACGCGCGCTGACGCGGCGACTGCGGTCGTCCGGCACGCTACGTGGCGCGCTCATCCAGGTCCCACCGCATCGGGCGCTCGATCCCGACATCGGCAGCGAGGCGGTCGCGAAGGCCCGTGCGACGACCGCGCTGGCGCTGCGGCCGCTCGTCGCCGAGGCGAGCGTGTCCGCCGAGCGCACCGTCGGCGCGGGCCCGAAGATCGCGCTGCTCGACACGGGCGTGAAAGAGAATCAGGTGCGCAGCCTCGTGCAACGCGGCGCCACGGTGCGGGTGTACCCGGTCGAGTCGAGCATGCGCGAGCTGCTCTCGTGGTCGCCAGACGGCATCGTCATCACGAACGGTCCCGGCGATCCGGCGGCCATCCCGCATGTCGCGTCGAGCGTGAAGATCCTCCTCGACATGGCCGTGGGCCGCGGGAGCGGCCGCCCGGTCCCCATCCTCGGCATCTGTCTCGGCCATCAGCTCCTCGCGCGCGCGATCGGCGCGTCGACCTCGCGGCTGCCGTTCGGGCATCACGGCAGCAACCACCCGGTGCAGGACACCGTGACCGGTCAGGTCGTCATCACGAGTCAGAACCATGAGTTCCAGGTCGACGAGTCGTCGCTGCCGTCGCACTCGCAGTTCTACGTGAGCAAGCGCAATCTGAACGACGGCTCGGTCGAGGGACTCGCGCACCGCACGCTCCCGATCCGCACGTATCAGTACCACCCCGAGGGCGCGCCCGGCCCGCGCGACAACGAGCCGGTGTTCGATCGCTTCATGGACGACGTGCGCGACGCCGTGGCCCGCCGCTCGTGACGCGCCACGAATACGTGCTCGTCGACGTCTTCACCGATCGGAAGTTCGGCGGCAACCAGCTCGCGGTCTTCCGCGACGGAGCGGGTATCCCCGACGGATCGATGCAGGCCGCGGCGAAGGAGCTGAATCTCCCCGAGACGACGTTCGTGGTCCCCGCCGAGCGCGGTGGCGATCGCAAGCTCCGGATCTTCACGCCCGCGCGCGAGCTTCCGTTCGCCGGCCATCCCACCGTCGGCACCGCGTACGTGCTATCGGACTCGCGCGATGCGACGCTGCGCCTCGAGGAGCAGGTCGGGACGCTCGAGGTCACGGTGCGTGACGGCTTCACCGAGATGGAGCAGCCGCTACCCACGTTCGAACCGGTCGCCGACCGCGTCGCGGTGGCCGCGAGCCTGTCGCTCGACGCCACGGATCTCGATCCGGCGCTGCCGATCGAGGTCGGCTCCAGCGGCAACCGGTTCCTGTTCGTCGCCGTGAGGACGCTCGATGCGGTGAGGCGCGCGTCGCCGCGCGGGCTCGCCGAGGCCGCGTACATCTTCACCACCCAGACCGTCGAGCCCGGCTCGACCGTGCACGGACGGATGTACGCGCCATGGCAGGGCATCGCGGAGGATCCCGCGACCGGCTCGGCGAACGGGCCGCTCGGCGCGTATCTCGTACGGCACGGCCTGTCGGACGGCGCGCGCATCGTCTCCGAGCAGGGCTTCGAGATGGGCCGCCCGTCCCTCCTGTACGTGCGCGTGGGCGGCGGTCGCGAGCGGATCACGAGCGTGCACGTGGGCGGCCGCTGCGCCGTCGCCGGGGGAGGGTGGCTCGACCTGTGAAGGTCCTGATCATCGGCTCGGGGCCGATCCTCATCGGCCAGGCCGCCGAGTTCGACTACGCCGGCACGCAGGCGTGCCGGGCGCTGCGCGAGGAGGGGATCGAGACCATCCTCGTGAACTCGAACCCCGCCACGATCATGACCGACCCCGGCGTCGCGGATGTGACGTACCTCGAGCCGCTCACCGTCGAGGTCCTCGAACGGATCATCGCGAAGGAGCGGCCCGATGGGCTGCTTGCGACGCTGGGCGGCCAGACCGGGCTCAACCTCGCGGTCGCGCTCGCCGACGCCGGCGTCCTCGAGCGGTACGCCGTGAAGGTCCTCGGCACGCCGCTCACCGCGATCCGGCAGGCCGAGGACCGCGAGGCCTTCAAGCAGCTGCTCGTCGAGATCGGTGAGCCGGTCCCCGAGTCGGTGACCGCCCACACCGTGGACGAAGCGCTCGCCTTCGCCGAGCGGATCGGCTACCCGGTCGTGATCCGCCCCGCGTACACGCTTGGCGGCACCGGCGGTGGCTTCGCGCACGACGCAGCCGAGCTGCGCGATCGCGCGCAGCGGGGGATCAGCGCGTCGCCGATCGGGCAGATCCTCGTCGAGCGCAGCCTCGTCGGCTGGAAGGAGCTCGAGTGGGAGGTGATGCGCGATGGCGCCGACACGTGCATCACCGTCTGCAACATGGAGAACATCGACCCGATGGGCGTGCACACCGGCGACTCGATCGTCGTCGCGCCGTCGCAGACGATCTCCGACAAGGAGTACCAGCAGCTCCGGAGCGCGGCGCTGAAGATCATCCGCGCGCTCGGCATCGAGGGCGGCTGCAACGTGCAGTTCGCGCTGCACCCCGACCGCTCGCCGTCGGACGATCCGGACGCGCGCGTCCCGTACTACGTGATCGAGGTGAACCCCCGCGTGTCGCGCTCGTCCGCGCTCGCCTCCAAGGCGACGGGCTACCCGATCGCGCGCGTCGCGGCGAAGATCGCGATCGGCAAGCGCCTCTGGGAGATCCCGAACGCGGTCACGCGGAAGACGACCGCCGCGTTCGAGCCGACCCTCGACTACGTCGTGGTGAAGATCCCGCGCTGGCCGTTCGACAAGTTCCGCGCGGCCGACCGGCGTCTCGGCACGCAGATGAAGGCCACCGGCGAGGTCATGGCCATCGATCGCACGTTCGAGGCCGCGATGCTGAAGGCGCTGCGCTCGCTCGAGGTGAAGGGCCAGGGCCTCCTCACCGAGGCGCCCGCGTGGGTCGATCTGGGCGACCCCGCGGCGTTCATCGCGCGCTACCTCGCCGCGGAGCCGACGGACGACCGCATCTGGCGCGTGCTCGCCGCGCTGCGCCGCGGCGCGACCGTGGACGCCGTGCACGAGGCGACGAAGATCGATCGCTGGTTCCTGCGCAAGCTCCGCAACATCGTGCGGTTCGCGGAGGACGAGCTGCAAGGCAAGACGCCGAACCCCGCGCTGCTGCGGCGCGCGAAACGCATGGGGTTCTCCGACGCGGATCTCGCGTCGCTCGCCGGCGTGCTCGGGTCGGACATCCGCCGGCTGCGCATGCAGTGGGGGATCGTCCCCGTCTACAAGATGGTCGACACCTGTGCCGCCGAGTTCGAGGCGGTGACGCCCTACTTCTACTCGACCTACGAGCAGGAGAACGAGGCGCCGCCGCTCGACGGACCAAAGACCGTGATCCTCGGCTCGGGGCCGATCCGGATCGGCCAGGGGATCGAATTCGACTGCTGCTGCGTGCAGAGCGCCATGGCCCTCAAGGACCGCGGCGTCAAGGCGATCATGATCAACAGCAACCCGGAAACGGTGAGCACGGACTTCGACGCGTCCGCGCGCCTGTACTTCGAGCCGCTCGATGAGGAATCCGTGGCCAACATCCTGGCTAATGAGGGGGCTGCCCCGCAGCCCGCTCAGGGAGGACCGGCCGACGCCGGGATGAACCCGTCGTCGGTCAGCGTGTTGTGCCAGTTCGGCGGGCAGACCGCGCTCAACCTGGCGGACCGCATCGCCGACATCGGCGGACACATCAGCGGCACGAGCGCGGACGCGATCGGTCTTGCCGAGGACCGCCGGCGCTTTCACGAATTCGCGACCGCCCTCGGGATCCCGCAGCCGCCCGGCGGCACCGCCGAGTCGCTGAGCGAGGCGCGCGAGATCGCGGAGGGCATCGGCTATCCGGTGCTCGTGCGGCCCTCGTACGTGCTCGGCGGCCGGGGCATGGAGATCGCGTACGGACCGGACGACCTCGAGCGCTACTTCGCCTCGGCCCTCGAAGCGAGCTTCGGTCGCGTCCTCGTCGACAAGTACCTGCGCGGCCGCGAAGTCGAGGTCGACGCGGTGAGCGACGGCTTGGACACGCTCGTCGCCGGGATCATGGAGCACATCGAGCGGGCCGGCGTGCATTCGGGCGATTCGTTCGCGGTGTACCCGGCGCCGAACCTCAGCGCCGCGGAGCGCGACCTGATCGTCGAGCTCACCCGCAAGATCGCATCGTCGCTGCCGGTGCGCGGGCTCCTGAACATCCAGTACATCGTCGAGGGTGGTCGGGTGTGGTGCCTCGAGGTGAACCCGCGCGCGAGCCGCACGGTGCCGTTCCTCACCAAGGTCACCGGGGTACCGCTCGTGAACCTCGCGGTCGCCATCGGCGCGGGCAGCACGCTGGCCGTTGAGGGGTACGCGCGAGCCGATGGCCTCTGGCCGTCCGGTGACCTGGTCGCGCTCAAAGCGCCGGTGTTCTCGATGGCGAAGCTGCTGGATGTCGACACGTACCTCGGCCCCGAGATGAAGAGCACCGGCGAGGTCATTGGCATCGACCGGACATTCGCGCCGGCGCTCTGGAAGTCGCTCGTCGCGGCCGGGCTGGCGCCGATGCCCAGCGGCAAGGTCCTGATCACGGTCGCCGACAAGGACAAGGCCGAGGTCGTGAACATCATCGAGGGCTTCCATTGGCTCGGATACGACCTCGTGGCGACCAGCGGCACGGCCGCGCTCATCCGGTCGCTGGGCATCGAGGTGACGGAGGTGCCGAAGCTCGGCGAGGGTGACTCAACGATCCTCCAGCTCATCCGCTCGGGCACCTGTGCCGCGGTCGTGAACACGCCGACGCTCGGGAAGACCGTGGATCGCGACGGGTTCCTCATCCGGCGGGCCGCGGTCGAGGCGCGCGTGCCCTGCCTCACCTCGCTCGATACCGCGCTCGCCGTGGTCACCGCGTTGCGCGCGAGCGCGCAGAGCTACAACGTCGCGCCGCTCTCCGAATACCGGAGCGCGCCGGTCGTCGCGTGACGACCAAGCGGACCGGCACGCCGTGGATGACGCCGACCGAATACGGCCGGAGCCTCACCGGACTGTCGCTGAACCTCGTCGTGCGCGATATCGCGAAGAGCGTGCCCTTCTACCGTGACGTGCTCGGCATGACGGTCCACTACGCCGACGCCGACTTCGCCGCGCTCGAGATCGCCGGTGCGAAGGTGCAGCTGCACGCCGATCACACGTACGAACAGCAGCCCTGGGCGCCGCGCCTCGCCGAGACAGGGAAGCGCGGTCTCGGCGCCGAGATCCGGATCATGGGGATCGATCCCGACGCCGCCGAAACGCGGGCGCGCGCGAAGGGGGTCACGGTCCTCACCGGGACCAAAGAATGGCCGCACGGGTGGCGCGATGTCGTCCTTGAGGACCCGGACGGCTACGCGTTCGCCGTCGGCACACCACTGTGATCCTCGAGCAGGGGCGCGTGCTCGCGCGGAGCGAGATCGGCGACCTCGGCGTCGTGCTGAACATCGCGGCCCCGGGCATCGCCGCGCAGGCCCGCGCGGGCCAATTCGTGCACGTCCGGCCGGGACGGCGGTTCGATCCGCTGCTCCGTCGTCCGTACTCGTTCAACCGCATCGACCGAGCGGCCGGCGAGATCGAGCTCATCGTGAAGCCGCTCGGCGAGGGTGGGGAGTGGATCGCGTCGCGCCGGCCCGGCGACGACCTCGATCTGCTCGGCCCGCTCGGCAGCGCGTTCGTGATCCAGCGCGCGACGAAGAACCTGCTCCTCGTCGCGGGCGGCACAGGCATCGCGCCGATGCGCGTGCTCGCGGAGCACGAGTCGGCGCGCCGCAACGTGACCCTCGTCATGGGCGGCCGTTCGATCCAGTACCTCTGGCCGTCGCGGCTGCTCCCGCCGACGGTCGAGTACGTGACGACCACGGACGACGGCTCGTTCGGGATCAGGGGCCGCGTGACCGACGCCCTGCGGCCGCTGCTCGCGTGGGCCGATCAGCTCTGCGCGTGCGGACCGTGGCCGATGCTCGCCGCGCTCGGGCGGATGCGCGACGAGGCGGCGCGCGCGAGCGCGGTGTTCCCCGGACGGCAGGTCCTCCTCGACGCGGAGATCGCGGTCGAGCAGCACATGGGCTGCGCGATGGGCGTCTGCCGCGCCTGCGTCGTCGTGACCGCGAGCGGCAACGCGCGCGTGTGCCGCGAAGGGCCGGTGTTCCCGCTGGGCGAGCTGCGCTTCGCCGAGGGCGAGCCCGCGACCGTCGGGCTGTCCGCGTAATGCCGTGGCGGCGGCCGCGCAAGAAGGTCGACCGGCCGGTGAACGTGAGCCGGGCCATCGAGGAGACCCTCGAGGAGCTGAGCGCCGGTGAGGACGAGGACGACAGCGTCGAGCTCGCCGACGTGGACGGCGCCTCGATCGTCGAGGCGGCCAGCGGCGAGGCAGACACCGAGCAGCGGACGCCATCGGCGCTCGCGGACCAGCTCTCGCGCGTCGAGCTGAGCGACTCGGCGGTCGTCGCGCCCGTGCGTTCCGCGGAGCGACCCGAGGACGGCATCGACCTCGCGGTCGATGCGGCACGCGGTCTTCGCCTTGTGAATCCGGTGCTCACGGCGTCGGGCACGTTCGGTCAGGGCGTCGAATACGCCGAGCTCATCGATGTCTCGCGGCTCGGCGCCATCGTGAACAAGGGCACGACGGTGCTCGCGCGCCCGGGGAACGCGCAGTACCGGATCGCGGAGACGCCGTCAGGGATCCTCAACTCGATCGGGCTCGAGAATCCCGGCGCCGCGGGCGTCGCCAAGAAGTACGCGAAGGCATGGGCGCAGCTCGGCGTGCCGGTCATCGTGAACGTCGCCGGCTACAGCGTGGACGACTACGTCACCGTCGTGAGCGAGTTCGCGGGGATCGCGAGCGTCGTCGCGTACGAGCTCAACATCTCCTGCCCGAACGTGAAGGGCGGCATGCTCTTCGGCTTCGACCCCGATCTCGCGGGCCAGGTCA
>DATJHW010000030.1:0-14109 GCA_035493615.1 Saccharimonadales bacterium (SeqCode)
CATCTGAATGGGGCTCGTTCGGGGCCGGCAAAGACGGGCCCGAACGGACGATGGAACGAGCGAAGCGTCGTCTCAAGGTGTCGCGCATGTTCGCGAAGTCGTCGTTGCGGTCGCTCAGCTTCGCGCGGAAGCGCCGGTAGCTCTGCTTCGCGGGCTTCCCGTCCTCGAACACGACCATCGAGCTCACCACGTTGGTGCCCTGGACGTGGCTCACGTCGAAGCACTCGATCCGCTTCGGCGGCCCTTCGAGCCCGAGGGCCTGCTGCAGCTCCGCGAGCGCGGAGTCGGTCTTCCCCTTGTCGGCCAGCCAGCGCACGCGCTCCTGCTCGAGCGCGTCCTGCGCGTTCCGCACCGCGAGCTCGATCAGCCGGCGCTTCTTGCCGCGTACCGGAACGTGGAGCTCGACGTGCGTCCCGCGCTTCTCCTCGGCGAACGCGACGAACGTCGCGGCGTCCGGGATCGCTTCGGGCACCACGATCTCCGGCGGGAAGGTCGCCGCGGCGGCGTAGTGCTGGCGCAGGAACGACCCGAGCACCTCGCCCGGGGTCGCGCCCTCGGCACCCTCGAGGAAGAACTGATCGCGGCCGACGATCGTGCCGTCGCGGACGCGAAGCAGCTGGACGGCCGCGTCACCTTCGGCGAGCGCGACCCCGAGCGCGTCGAAGTCGTCGCCCTTGTACGCGTGCACTTCCTGGCGGTCCGTCGTCCGTTCGATCGCGGTGACCCGATCGCGCAACAGGCCCGCGCGCTCGTACTCGAGCGACTCCGAGGCGGTGAGCATCTCCTTGCGCAGATCGCGCGCGAGCGCGTCGTACCGGCCCTCGAGGAACTGGACGCTGCGCTCGACCGTCGCGCGGTACTCATCGCGCGTCGTCGCGCCGACGCACGGGGCGGTGCAGCGCTTCAGGTGGTAGAGGAGGCACGGCCGTCCCCCGGGCAGCGCGCTCGGCGGGATGGTCCGCCCGCGGCCATCCTCGCCCGCGGTGATGGTCAGCTTGCAGGTGCGATACGGGAACAGCTTCTGCAAGAGGTCGAGCGATTCGTCGACCGACTTCGCGTTCGCGTACGGGCCGAAGTAGCGCGCCGTGCGATCGCCGAGCTGGCGCGTGCGGAGGATGCGCGGAAAATCCTCGCCGAGCGTGACCTTCACGTATGGATAGGACTTGTCGTCCTTGAGGCGGATGTTGTACCGCGGGCGGTGCTGCTTGATGAGGTTGGCCTCGAGCAGGTACGACTCGGACACGCTGCCCGTGAGCACGTATTCGAGCCGCTCGGCCCGCTCGACGAGCCGCACATGGCGTACGTCCAGGCTCGGGCCGAAGTAGCTGCGGATCCGATCGCGCAGGATGTCCGCCTTCCCCACATACAGGACGCGGCCGCGGGCGTCCTTGAACAGGTAGACGCCCGGCGACGCGGGAAAGGAGGCCGCCTGGGCGAGCAGCGTGGTCCGGCGGTCGGCGGCGTTCGGCATGTGAAAAGGATAGGAACCGGGAGGCGCCCTATGATTTCGCTCCTCAGATGGAGACTTCCGAGCAGTGAAAGAAGCCACCGAGCCACGCCGGTCGCGGCGGTCGGTCCAATCGGTCGACCGCGCCCTGGATCTCCTCGAGGCGCTGGCCGGCGCGGACGGAGAGGTCAGCATCACCGCCCTGGCGGCCCGGACGAAGCTCCACGTGAGCACGGTCCATCGGCTCCTCGCGACGCTGCTCCGCCGCGGCTACGTCCGGCAGAACCCGGATACCAGCCGCTACTACGCGGGCGCGAAGGTGGCGACCCTGGCCGAAGGCCGCAGCCGGTACAACGAGCTGCGCCTCGCCGCGCGGCCCCTGCTCCAGAGCCTCGTCGAGGCGACGCGCGAGACGGCCAACCTGAGCGTCCTCGACGACACGATGGCCGTGTACATCGAGACCGCCGCGAGCCCCCAGGTCGTACGGCTGTTCACGGTCGTCGGCAACCGCGTGCCGCTGCATGCCACCGGCGCGGGCAAGGCCCTGCTCGCGTCGCTGCCCCAGCCGCGGCGCGAGGCGCTCCTCGACCGGACCGAGCTGCGCCCGCACACGGGCAAGACGCTGGTCGATCGCGCATCCCTCGCGCGCGCGCTCGATGAGGCACGCGAGCGGGGCTACGCCCTCGATGACGAGGAGTACGACGATGGCGTGCGCTGCGTCGCCGTCGCCGTCGGTCCGATCGGCGCGCCCGTCGCGGCCATCTCGATCTCGGGCCCGGCGAGCCGGATGACGAAGCAGCGGTGTGTGGAGTTCGTCCCGCAGATGCGACGCGCCGCGAGCGAGCTCGGCGAGACGCTCAGGGCGCGCGAGAGCGCGGGGACGTGACCGCGGCGCCGGCGATCGTTCGCGCCGGCCTGCGCGGAGCGGAGCTCGCCGGCGCGCTCCGTGACCTGCTCGGAGCGGACAAGGTGCTGTGGGCCCGCGAGGACCTCCTGCTCTACGAGTACGACGGCGCGATCGACATCGCGACGCCGGACGCCGTCGTGCTCCCGAACGAGACCGCCGACGTCGCGAAGCTCGCGCGGTTCTGCGCGGAGCACGCGGTGCCGCTGGTGCCCCGCGGCGCGGGAACGGGCCTCTCGGGCGGCGCGATCCCGGTCGAGGGCGGGGTCGTGATCTCCTTCGCGCGGATGTCGCGGATCCTCGAGATCGACGTCCCGAACCTGCGTGCCGTCGTGCAACCCGGCTTGGTGAATCTCCATCTCTCGACGGCAACGGCGCCGAGCGGGCTCTACTTCGTGCCCGACCCCTCGAGCCAGAAGGCCTGCACCCTCGGCGGCAACGTCGCCGAGAACTCGGGCGGGCCGCACACGCTCGCGTACGGCGTGACGACGAACCACGTGACCGGCCTCGAGCTCGTGCTGTCGGACGGCACGATCGTGCGCGTTGGCGGGAAGGCCCTCGAGTACGACGGCTATGACCTCGTCGGGACGTTCGTGGGATCCGAGGGCACGCTCGGCATCGTCACCGAGATCACCGTGAAGCTCACGCCGCTCCCGGAGGACAAGCGCACGCTCATGGCGGCATTCCCGACGATGGACGACGCGTCGAACACCGTGTCCGCGATCATCGGCGCGGGCATCGTGCCCAGCGCGATCGAGATGATGGATCAGCTCTCGACCCAGGCCGTCGAGGCGTCGGTCGGCGCGGGCTATCCGCTCGACGCGGGCGGCATCCTGCTCGTCGAGGTGGACGGCGTGCGCGACGGCCTCGACGATCTGCTCGAGCGCATCGAGGCGATCTGCCGGACGTCGCACGCCACCCAGCTGCGCGTTGCGACCACCGCCCTCGAGCGGGACAAGCTGTGGGCCGGCCGCAAGGGCGCGTTCGCGGCGATGGGCCGGCTGGCGTCCGACTACTACGTCCAGGACGGCGTGATCCCGCGGACGAAGCTGCCGCAGGTGCTCCGTCACGTCATCGAGGTCGGCGAGCGGTATGACCTGCGCATCGCGAACGTGTTCCACGCCGGCGACGGCAACCTGCACCCGCTGATCATGTTCGACGGCTCCAAGGGACCGGCCGAGGTCGAGCGGGTCAAGGAGGCCGGCCGCGAGATCCTCGAGATGTGCATCGAGGTCGGCGGGTCGATCACCGGCGAGCACGGCGTCGGCATGGAGAAGAACTGCTACATGCCGTTGCAGTACTCGCCCGTCGACATGGCCGTGATGCGGCGGGTCAAGGATGCCTTCGATCCGCTCGGACTCGCGAATCCCGGCAAGGTCTTCCCCACTCCCGGGAAGTGCAAGGAGTTCTCGCTCAATGCCGCGCGCTGAGCGGCCGGGCACGCCCGAGGCCTGCGCCGAGCTGCTGCGCGCGTGCGCGGACGCCGGGCGCACCGTGCGGGTGCGCGGCGGCGGGACGAAGAGCGATCAGGGCGCACGGCCGGAGACCGACGTCGTACTCGAGACCGGCGGGCTCGACGGGATCGTCGACCACGTCCCCGAGGACCTCACGGTCACGGTGCGCGCCGGGACGTCCGTCGCCGGGCTCCGCGATGCGCTCGCGTCGCACGGCCAGTTCCTCCCGCTCGACCCGCCGCACGTCGCGCGCGGCGCGACCGTCGGCGGGGTCGTCGCGGCGAACAGCAACGGCTTCGGCCGCTACCGGTACGGCAGCGTCCGCGACCTGTTGCTCGGGATCCGCGCCGCGCTGCCCGACGGGACCATCGCCCGTGCCGGCGGCCGCGTCGTGAAGAACGTGGCGGGGTACGACCTCAACAAGCTCTTCGTCGGCTCGTTCGGCACGCTCGGCGTCGTCGTCGAGGCGACGTTCAAGATCCTGCCGCTGCCGCCGGTCTCGAGGGCGGCGAGCGCCACCTTCGGCTCCGCGGCGGGTGCGTTCGGCGCCGCCGACGCGCTCGTGCGCACGTCGCTCCGGCCGACGGCCGTGGTCGTCGAGCGGAGCGGCCCCGGACGGTGGCGGCTCGTGGTCGCCGCGGCCGGGGAGTCCGCGCCGGTGGAACGCGCGATGACCGAGCTCGGACGCGTCGCGGCATCGCACGCCGGCACGGTCGAGGCGATCGCCGATCCCGAGACCGCCCTCGGCCCGCTGCGCGAGCTCCTCGACCGTTCGGCCGGCGGGGCCGTGCTCCGCGCGTCGCTCCCGCTCGCGACGCAGATCGCGTTCGCCGACGCCGCCGTGGCGGCGGATCCCGGGGCGCGCCTCGTCGCGGACGCTGCCAGCGGCATCGTCCAGGTGCATCTTCCGGACGAGTCGGCGGCGCGCAGGGCGGCGGACGCGTTGCTCGCGAGCGCGCGGGTCCTCGGCGGGAGTGCGCGGATGGAGCGGACGGTCAACGGCGAGCTCGATGCCCGGAGCGTGCCGGAGCCCGGCGGGGCGTTCCTCATGCGCCGGCTGAAGGACGCGTTCGACCCGCGTGGCATCCTCGAGCCCGCGCGGACCGTGGCCGGATGATCCGGCCGATCGGCTTCCCGAATGGCGACGCGCCGCTCCCGGAGCTCATCGCGCGCTGCGTGCACTGCGGGCTCTGCCTCCCGACGTGTCCGACGTTCGCCGAGCTCGGCGTCGAGATGGATTCGCCGCGCGGGCGCATCCGGCTCATGAAGAGCGTGTACGACGGACGGCTCGAGGCTGACAGCGCCGCATTCGCGGATCACATGGCGAAGTGCCTCGATTGCCGCGCGTGCGAGACCGCGTGCCCGTCGGGCGTGTCGTTCGGCAAGCTGATGGAGGCGGCGCGCTCGCAAGTCGTTGCCGCGCGGAGGCCCGGCCTCGCCGAGGCGGTGCTGCGGCGGATCGCGTTCCGCGGCCTCATCACCTCCCCGACGCGCCTCGCGCTGTTCGCCCGATTCGGGTACCTCTCCAAGCGGCTCGGCGCGCGGGCGGTCCTGCGCCTCGTCGGCCTCTCGCGGCTGGCGGAGCTGCTCGATCTCGTCCCCGATCGCGCGCCCACGGCCGCACCGCTGCCCGCGCGGTATCGGGCCGTCGGCGAGAAGCGCGGCACGGTCGCGCTGTTCACCGGTTGCGTCATGCGTTCGGCGTTCAGCGCGACGAACGCTGCCACCGCGCGCGTGCTCGCGCGCAACGGCATCGAGGTGCTCGTCCCCGACGCGCAGACGTGCTGCGGCGCGTTGCACGCGCACGCCGGAGAGCGCGGCGACGCGCGCGCCCTCGCGAAACGGAACATCGAGGTCCTGGAGCCGCTCGCCGTGGACGCGTTCATCGTCAACGCGGCCGGCTGCGGCGCGAACCTGAAGGAGTACGGCTGGCTCCTGAAGGACGACCCTCGGTGGGCGGAGCGGGGCGAGCGGTTCTCCGCGCGCGTGAAGGACGCGAGCGAGTATCTCGCGGCCGTCGGCCTCGCGGAGCCGCCCGGACCGGTCCGCGTGACCGCGGCGTACGACGACCCGTGCCACCTCATCCACGGGCAGAAGATCAGCGCGCAGCCGCGGGCGCTCCTCGCGGCGATCCCGGAGCTCTCGCTCGTACCGCTCGCCGAAGCCGATTGGTGCTGCGGCAGCGCGGGCACGTACAACGTGACCCAGCCGGAGCTCGCCGCGCGCCTCGGTCACCGCAAGGCCCAGCACATCGTGCGGAGCGGCGCCGGGATGGTCGTCACGGCGAACCCGGGATGCCAGATGCAGATCGAGGCCGCGCTCCGCCGCGAGGGCAGCCGCGTGCCCGTGGTGCACCTGATGGATCTCCTCGACCGCGCCTACGCGTCGCGATGAGCGACGAGCACGGCAGGGTCACATCCGTCGGGGTCATGGCGCTCGCGCATCTGACGAACGACTCGTACGCGTACATGCTGCCGGCGCTCCTCCCGCTGCTCCTCGGAAAGCTCGGCATCGGACTCGGGCTCGCGGGAGTCCTGGTCACCCTCTACCAGGCGTCCTCCTCGTTCACCCAGCCGGTCTTCGGTCAGATGTCCGACAGCGGCGGGCGTACGCGCTGGATGGCGTGGACCGGTGTGGCCGTCTCGGGTGTCGCGGCCGCTGCGCTCGGCCTCGCCCCGAGCCTCGCGGTCGTCGCGATCGCGCTGCTCGCGGGCGGTCTGGGGACGGCGCTGTACCACCCGGTGAGCGCCGCGCTCGTCGCGGGCTCGGTGCCGCGGCGCTCGCGCGGCCGCTGGATGAGCGTGTACATCAGCGCCGGCAACTTCGGCCTGCCGATCGGCCCGTTCCTGATCGGCGTGATCATCGCGACGATCGGGCTCGATGGGAGCTGGCTCGTCGCGCTGCCGGCGCTCATCCTCGCGGGGCTCGTGTGGCGGGTCGGACCGCACCTGCCGCCGCGGTCCGCGCCCGCGCTCCCGTTCCGCGCGGTACTGCGCGCGAACCGCCGGATGCTCGCCGGTCTCATCTCCGTGTCCGCGACCCGGGCCTGGGCGACCGCGCTGATGAGCTCGTTCCTGCCGGTCTACGCGGTGAGCCGGGGCGCGTCGATCGTCGACGCCTCGCGCCTGCTCACGCTGTACCTGCTGTCCGGCGCGATCGGCGGGCTCGTCGGCGGGTGGCTCGCCGACCGGGTCGGCCGCGACCGGGTGATCATCACGAGCCTCGTCTGCGCCGCGCCGTTCTGCGTGCTGCTCGCGCTCCAGGACGCCGTCGGTCCGGCGTTCATCGTCGCGACGGCGGTCAGCGGGATGCTGCTCAACGGATCGTTCGTCGTCCTGGCGGTCCGCGGGCAGGAGAGCATGCCCGGGAGCCTCGGCATGGTGAGCGGCCTGATGCTCGGACTGTCCATCGGCCTCGGGGGGCTGGCGGTCGCCCCGATGGCGATCGTCGCCGAGCGTGCGGGCATCCCGCCGGTGTTCGTCGCCGCCGGCGCGCTCGCGATCCTCGGCGCCGCACTCATGCGGGCGGTGCCCCACGTGCCGGCGCGAACGCCGATACTCGAGGCATCCACCGTGGGGAGCTAGCCGTGGATCTCGGTGCCCTGGCCGTCTCAGCGCTTCCGGCGTTCATCGCGAGCGGCGTGGAGTTCGTTGAAGCGACGACGATCATCCTCGCGGTCGGTGTGACCCGCGGGTGGCGCGCGCCGCTGTACGGCACCGTCGCAGCCGCGGCCACGCTCGCCGTCATCATCGCGGCGCTTGGAGTGACGATCGTGACCGTCGTGCCCGAACACGCGCTCAAGGGGTTCGTCGGCGCGCTCCTGCTGCTGTTCGGGCTGCGGTGGCTGCGCAAGGCCGTGCTCCGGTTCGCCGGGGTCGTGGCCCTGCACGACGAGGAGCGGATCTACTTGAACGAGGTCGCCGAGCTCCGCGCGCGGGGCGAGAGCCGGACCGGCTTCGACCGGATCGGCGCGCTCGTCGCGTACAAGGCCGTGCTGCTCGAGGGCACCGAGGTGGCGTTCATCGTGATCGCCTTTGGCGCCGGCGGCGCCGCCGCTCTGAACGCCGCGATCGTCGGCGCGATCGCCGCGGGGATCGTCGTCGTCGCGCTCGGCGCCGCGCTCCGCGCGCCGCTCACCATGGTCCCCGAGAACTGGATGAAGTTCGGGGTCGGCGCGATCCTGTCGGCGTTCGGGGTCTTCTGGTTCGCCGAGGGGCTTGGAGCCCAGTGGCCAGGCGATGCGCTCTCGATCCCGATCATCCTCGCGGCGTTCCTCGCGGCGAGCTGGCTCTCCATCCGCATGCTCGGCGTCATCGTGCCGGGCGGCGCCGAGGTCGCGGCCAAGCGTGTCTAGCCTCGCCGGGATCTGGGAGGCGGTCTGGGGCCTGCTGGTCGAGGACGGCTCGCTCGCGATCGGCATCGTCGCCGCCTTGGCGGTGACCTGGATCGCGGCGATCGCCCTGACCGGCGCCCAGCGCGATCAGGTCGGATGGCTGCTGCTCGCGATGCTCCTCGTGCTCGTCGTCCTGAACCTGCGGTCGGCGGGGCGCCGCGCCCGCGAAGCGATGCGCTCGGGCTAGACCGCCGGCCCGTCGCGCCGCCGGAGCTGCGGCACGAGCGCGACGATGCCGCCGAGGCCGCCGAGCACGACCAGCGCCGAGCCCGCGACCGCGAGCGGCGGCGTCAGCACGGTCGCGAGGACGCCGAGGAGCGGTCCATTCAGCACCCGGAAGCCCTGCGTCCCGAAGCTGTACGCGCCCATGACCCGGCCGCGGATCGCATCGGGGGCCGACAGCTGCAGGGCCGTGTTGTTGAACGACTGCGTGAGCACCGTGGCCGCTCCGATGGCGACCATGAGCGCCAGCGACAGCACGTAGCTCGTTGAAAGCGCGAAGATGAGGATCGAGGCGACCTCGACGGCCGCTGCCGCGACGATGATCGGCGCCGGATCCCCGCGCTGGCGGGCGTAGGCCATCCACAGCGCCGCCCCGAGCGCCCCCACGCCGCTCGCGACGAGCAGGAATGAGTAGCCGAGCGGGCCCGCGTGGAGGTAGTCGGTCGCCCACAGGACGAGCAGTGAGTTGAAGGTGTGGCCGAGGAAGATGACCGGCAGCATCTCGACGCCAATGAGCCCGCCGATGCGCGGCCGCGATCGCACGAACGCGATGCCTTCGCGCAGGGCGTCGAGCACCGCCTGCGGCGCGATCTTCGCCTTCGGTGCAAGGCGGATGAAGAACGCGAGGAACACGAGCAGTGGGACGAAGGTGAGTCCGTTCACGAAGAAGCCCCAGCCCGGGCCGAACTGCAGGTAGATCACGCCGGCGACGGCCGGGCCGATGACCTGCGAGAGCTGGCGCGCCGTGGAGTTCAGGCTCACCGCGGAGAGGAGCCGGTCGCGGCCGACGATGGAGTGGATGAGCGTCTGCTGGGCGGGACCGCCGATCGCGCCGGCGAAGCCGTGCAGGAGCAGCAGTCCGAAGATCCACCACTCGGTCACGACGCCGGTCAGCGTGACGGCCGCCGCGCCGAAGGCCGCGGCCATGAGCAGCAGCTGCGCGACGATCTGGACCTTCCGGTTGTCGTAGCGGTCGGCGAGCGCGCCGCCGTAGAGCGAGAACAGGGTGAACGGGATCCAGTGCGCGAAGACCATCATCCCGAGCCAGAACGGCGCCGCGGCGACACCGACGAGCTGCACGACGAGCAGGCCTCGTATCACGTTCTCCATGCCGTCGCCGGTCGAGGAGATCCAGCTCGTGATCCAGTACCAGCGGAACGTAGGGACCTGGAGCGCCGCGAACCGGATCGGTCGGACCGGCGCGTCATCATCGGCCGGCGCGGTCAGCGGCGTTGCCACGCGCCGAGCCTATCCGACCTTGCGCTGGCCCTCGCGTTGGCGCGTCTCGTCCCGGATGTGATCGATCTCCTTCGGCGGCTTGTCCTCGATGCCGATCTTGGAGCGGTCCGCGTCGAGCGCGGCGATGATCTCGTCGAGCTTCACCTGCATCGCGGCACGCTCGACGTAACCCTGGTGCTCGATCACGAAGACCAGGACGAAGGTCGTGAAGGTGATGAAGAACGCGAGGTCGAACTTCTGCGCCGGGAAGCCGAGCTGCGGCCCGACCACCAGATAGAACGCGATCAGGGCGAGCGCGGCGCCCAGCGCCCATGGGCTCGCCAGGAACTCGGTGATCCACTTCGTGACCGCCGCGAAGGGCTTGTGCATCGCGGCGCACGCTGCACGTTCCGGGCCGCTGCGCCCTACGGCGTCTCGAAGAGCTGGGTGAACATCCGGCCGTACGGCCCGGCCGAGATCACGCCGATCCCGATGCGCGTGAACTCGGGCCGCAGGATGTTCTCGCGGTGGCCCTGACTATCCATGAGGCCGCGATGCGCGACTGCCACCGAGTGCGCGTACGCGAGATTCTCGCCGGCGCGGCTGTACGTGATCTTCGCCGCGGCGAGCCGGTCGAACGGCGATCCGGTGACCGGCGACTGGTGGCCGAAGTACTTCAGGGTGAACATTTCCTCGGAGTGCTGCCGCGCGATCGGCACGAGCCGCGGGTCGAGCTCGAGCGCCGGCAACCCACGGGAGGTCCGCTCGTCGTTCACGAGCTTCAGCATCTCCTGCTCGGCCTCGGGGTCCGCGACGAGCGTGAGGCCGTCGGGCAGATCGAGGGCCTGGCTCTGGTCCGCGCCGAGCTTGGTGACGAAGAGCGGCGCGCTGTCGTCCGGGCCAGCGAGCGCGCCGAGCAGCGGCTGCGCGGCCGCGACCTGTTCGACGAGGACCTGCCCGATCCGGGAGCCGTCGATGGCCGCCCGGACGTCGTTCCCGACCGGTAGGACGAGCGCCGCGGAGAGCGCGATCGCGGCGATCACGAGCGTCCGGAGGACCGACGGGACGACGCCGAGCACGCGATCGATGACCCCGAAGACGCGCGCGGCGTGGAGCCGCTTCGCGAAGGGCACGATCGCGAGCCCGCCGAGCATGCCGAAGAACGCCTCGATCAGGAGCAGGACGACCACGAACGCCACAGTTCGAGCGGCAGGCACCGCGAGACCGACGCGCGCGATCTCGGCACCGAGGGGGCCCTGCAGCAGCAACGCGACGGGGATCGCGACGACCCAGGTGATGAGGCCGTACAGCGTCACGATGAAGCCGGCCCGGAAACCGGTGATCACGGCCAGCACGAGCGCCGCGCCGATGAGCAGGTCGACGGGGTTCAGCGGCGCGGTCTCAGGCGATGCCGCGCAGCTCGCCGGTCGTGAGGATCTCGCGGAGGTACCGGCCGGTGAACGATCGCTTCACCTTGGCGACCTCTTCGGGCGTGCCCTCGGCGATGACCTCGCCGCCGGCCTTCCCGCCCTCGGGGCCGAGATCGATCACGTGATCAGCGGTCTTCACGACGTCGAGGTTGTGCTCGATGACCACGACCGTGTTGCCGGCGTCCACGAGGCGGTGCAGGACCTCGAGCAGCTTCTCCACATCCGCGAAATGGAGCCCGGTCGTCGGCTCGTCCAGGATGTACAGCGTCCGCCCGGTCGCACGGCGCGACAGCTCGGTCGCGAGCTTGACCCGCTGCGCTTCGCCGCCGGACAGCGTCGTGGCCGGCTGGCCGAGGTGGATGTAGCTCAGGCCCACGTCGTTCAGGGTGCGGAGCTTCGACTCGACAGCCGGCACGTTCGCGAAGAACGCGAGCGCCTCCTCGACGGTCATCTCGAGAACGTCGCTGATGCTCTTGCCCTTGTAGTGGATCTCGAGCGCCTCGCGGTTGTAGCGCTTGCCGCCGCACACCTCGCACGGCACATACACGTCGGGCAGGAACTGCATCTCGATCTTGATGATCCCATCGCCGGCGCACGCCTCACAGCGGCCGCCTTTCACGTTGAACGAGAAGCGGCCCGCGGTGTAGCCGCGCAGCCGGGCCTCGGGGATCGCCGCGAACAGGTCGCGGATCGGGGTGAAGAGACCGGTGTACGTCGCCGGGTTGGAGCGCGGGGTGCGGCCGATGGGCGACTGGTCGATGTCGATGACCTTGTCGATGTGGGCGATCCCCTCGACCGCGCGGTGAGCGCCCGGCCGGTCCTTCGCCTTGGAGAGCGCCTGAGCCAGCCGGCGGTAGAGGATGTCGTTCACGAGGGTGCTCTTCCCCGAGCCTGAGACGCCGGTGACCGAGATGAACACCCCGAGCGGGAAGCGCACGTCGATGTCCTTCAGGTTGTTCTGCTTCGCGCCGCGAACGGTGATCGCCTCGCGCTTGGGCGTGCGCCGCCGTGGCGGTACCTGGATCCGCCGGCGGCCCGAGAGGTACGCGCCGGTGACCGACCGCTGCGAGCGGACGATCGCATCGAGCGGTCCCTCGGCCACGATGTGCCCGCCGTGCTCGCCGGCACCAGGACCGACGTCGATGACCCAGTCCGCCGTCCGAATGGTCTCCTCGTCGTGCTCGACCACCAGCACGGTGTTGCCGATGTCGCGCATGCCCAGCAGGGTGCGGATCAGCCGGGCGTTGTCGCGCTGGTGCAGGCCGATCGAAGGCTCGTCGAGGATGTACAGGACGCCCATCAGGCCCGACCCGATCTGCGTGGCGAGGCGGATGCGCTGCGCCTCGCCGCCCGACAGCGTCGTCGCCGCGCGGTCGATGGTGAGGTAGTCGAGCCCGACGTCCTTCAGGAAGCCGAGCCGCTGGCGGATCTCCTTGAGCACCTGGCGCGCGATCGTCCGCTCGCGCACGCCGAGCGGTCCGCCCTTCACCCGGTCGAGCAGGTTCGACCACTCGACCGCCTCGAGCACGGAGAGCCGCGACACGTCGACGATGTTCTTGTCGCCGATCTTCACCGCGAGCACCTCGGGCTTGAGCCGCGCACCGCCGCACACCGGGCACGGCCGCTCGCTCATGTACCGCTCGAGATCGAGGCGCGTGAAGTCGCTCGTCGTTTCCTTGTACGAGCGCTCGACCCAGCCCATGATGCCCTCGAAGTCCACCTCGTAGCTCCGCTTGTTCCCGCTGCGGTTCTCGTACGAGAGCCTCAGCGGAGCGCCGACCCCGTGCAGGATGGCGTCGACGGCCTTCTTCGGCAGGTCTTTCACCGGCGTGTCGAGGGAGAAGCCGACCTTTCGCGCGAGGGCGACGAGGATGGCCATGCGGTACGCGGCCGTGCTCTTCTCGCGCTGCCACGGGAGCACCGCGCCCTCGCGCACCGAGAGGTCCGGGTTCGCGAGGATGAGCTCGGGATCGGGCTCGAGCCGCGTCCCGATGCCGGTGCACGCGGGACACGCGCCGTGCGGCGAGTTGAACGAGAAGGTACGGGGCTCGATCTCGCCGATCGAGAAGTCGCCTTCGGGACACGCCAAGCGCTCGGAGAAGAGCCGGTCGGGCGACGTGGCGTCGGCGTCCGCGACGAGGGCGAGGCCCTCGCCGAGCCGCAGCGCGGTCTCGACCGAATCCGTGAGCCGTGCGCGGTCCGACTCCGCCTCGGGACCGCGGCGGACCACCAACCGGTCGACCACGACCTCGAGCGTGTGCTTCTTCATCTTGTCGAGGACGATGTCCTCGGACAGGTCACGGACGAAGCCGTCCACGCGCACCCGCGCGAAGCCGCCGCGCCGCGCGGTGACCAGGAGCTGCTGGTGCTCGCCCTTGCGGTCGCGCACGAGCGGACCGAGGATCAGGAGCCGCGCCCCCTCCGGGTACGACTGGATCTGGTCGACGATCTCCTGGACGTGCTGGGCGACGATCGGGATCCCGTGGTTCGGGCAGTGCGGCACCCCCACACGCGCGAACAAGAGGCGCAGGTGGTCATAGATCTCGGTCACCGTTCCGACGGTGGACCGCGGGTTGCGGGTGGCGCCCTTCTGATCGATCGAGACCGCGGGCGAGAGGCCCTCGATGAAGTCGACGTCGGGCTTCTCCATCTGGCCGAGGAACTGCCGGGCATACGCCGACAGCGACTCGACGTAGCGCCGCTGCCCTTCGGCGTAGATCGTGTCGAAGGCCAGCGACGACTTCCCGGACCCGGACAGTCCGGTGATCACGACCATCTTGTCGCGCGGGATCTTCACATCGACGTTCTTGAGGTTGTGCTCCCGCGCACCTTTGACGTGGATGTGGTCGAGCGGCATTTAGGCGACGGTGGCCGGGATCGCCGGCGCGGCGCGCAGGTCGCGCACGACGAGCCAGAGGTAGATGAGCCACACCGGCAGCGTCACGAGGCCGCCCGGCAGCGAATCGCCGACCCCCTGCCGGAACACGCCGTTCTGCGCCGGCAGGATCAGATACGACAGCGCCTGGTATATCCCGGTCGGC
>DATJHW010000031.1:0-2481 GCA_035493615.1 Saccharimonadales bacterium (SeqCode)
TGGGTCATCAGGTAGAGGCCGCGTTCCATCGCCGCCTTCGCGAGCTTCGCAACCGGGGCAAACGCCTCGCCGGTGGCATTGAACGGAACGAGCGGCTCGCGCGTTTCACGGTCGCGCACCAGCTCGATCCCCCAGAAGAGCCCCTTGCCGCGCACCTCGCCGATCGACGGGTGCCGCTCCTGCAATTGGGGCAGTTCCTGGGCCAGCACCTCGCCCATCGCGGCCGAGTTCTCGACGATGCCCTCCTCCTGGAACGCCTCGATCGAGGCGATCGCCGAGGCGCACGCGAGCACGTGACCGGAGTACGTCAGCCCGCCGGCGAAGTACTTGTCGCGCACCCAGTCGGCGATCTTCTCGCCGATCACCATCGCGCCGAGCGGCACGTAGCCGGAGTTGATCCCCTTCGCGACCGTCAGGATGTCCGGGACGACGTCCCAGTGCTCGCAGGCGAACCATTTGCCGGAGCGGCCGAAGCCCGCCATCACCTCGTCGCAGATCAGCAGGATCCCATGCCGGTCGCAAACCTCGCGGATCGACTGCAGGTAGCCGTCGGGCGGGACGATGATCCCGTTCGTTCCGACGATCGTCTCGAGGATGACGGCGGCGACGTTCTGCGGGCCTTCGTACTGGAGGATCTCCTCCAGGTGCGGGCCGCCCGTGCAGACCGGGCACGGATCGGGGTGCCCTGCGGGGCAACGGTACGTGTACGGGTCGAGCATGCGAACGACGCCGGGGATCCCCGGCTCCGCCGGCCAGCGCCGCGGGTCGCCGGTGAGCGTGATCGCGCCCGCGGTCGCGCCGTGGTACGAGCGGTAGCGCGCGACGATCTTGTCGCGGCCCGTGTACCAGCGGGCGAGCTTGATCGCGTTCTCGTTGGCCTCGGCGCCGCCGTTGGTGAAGAAGGACATCGTCAGGTCGCCGGGGGTCACTTCCGCCAGCAGCCGCGCGAGCTCGGAGCGCGCCTCATGCGCCATCGGCGGCCCGATCGTCGTCAGCTTGTCCGCCTGCTCCTTGATCGCAGCGACGACCTTCGGGTGCTGATGGCCGATCGAGACGTTGACGAGCTGCGAGGCGAAGTCGAGGTAGCGGTTGCCGTCGGCGTCCCAGAAGTAGCGGCCCTCTCCGCCGGTGACCACGAGCGGCGAGATCTGGTTCTGCACCGACCAGGAGTGCAGGACGTACTGCTGGTCGAGCTGTTGGATCCGCTTCGTGTCTAGGCCCTGTTCGACCGCCATATCGCGATCCTACTGCCCCAACCACCGGATCGCGGTTCATCCGGGCACTCAAGCCAAACGCGGGTTCATCGGCCGCGCCGCACATGTCGGCGCGGCCTCTTGAGCGGCATCGCAAGCGATGCCTCGGCCGCGCTAGGCTGGTGCGGCGACGAAGGAGGCAGCGATGACGGAAGTAGTGGAAGCACCCAGCGCCAAGCGGGCAGACGAGCTCAAGCGGATCACGCACTGGATCGGAGGGGGCGCCGTCGAGGGCGGCTCCGGCCGTAATGGCCCGGTCTACAACCCGGCGGCGGGCATCCAGACGGGCGAGGTCGATTTCGCCTCCGCGGAGGAGGTCGATCGCGCCGTCCAGGCTGCGAAGGAGGCCTTTGCCTCCTGGCGCGCCGTCTCGCTCTCGCGCAAGACCGAGATTTTCTTCCGCATCCGCGCACTCGTGGACGAGCACCGTGAGGACATCGCCAAGATCCTCACGGCCGAGCACGGCAAGGTGCTCTCGGACGCGAAGGGCGAGGTCGCGCGCGGACTCGAGGTGATCGAGTTCTGCTGCGGGATTCCGGAGCTCTTGAAGGGTGGCTTCACCGAGCAGGCCTCGACCGGGATCGACGTCTATTCGATCCGGCAGCCGCTGGGCGTCTGTGCGGGGATCACGCCGTTCAACTTTCCGGCCATGGTCCCGATGTGGATGTGGGCGCCGGCGCTCGCCTGCGGCAACACGTTCGTCCTCAAGCCGTCCGAGAAGGACCCGTCTGCGTCGGTCTACACGGCCGAGCTGCTGAAAGAGGCAGGCGTACCGGACGGCGTCTTCAACGTCGTCCACGGCGACAAGGTCGCGGTCGACGCGATCCTCGAGCACCCCGAGATCGCCGCGGTCTCGTTCGTCGGCTCGACGCCGATCGCGCGCTACGTCTACGAGACGGGCACGTCGCATGGGAAGCGCGTGCAAGCGCTCGGCGGCGCGAAGAATCACATGATCGTCCTGCCGGACGCCGACATCGACATGGCCGCCGACGCGGCCGTGTCGGCCGGCTACGGCTCGGCGGGCGAGCGCTGCATGGCGGTCTCGATGCTGGTCGCGGTCGGCGACGCCGGCGACGAGCTCATTGGGGCGATCAAGGAGCGCCTGCCGAAGGTGAAGGTCGGCGACGGGATGCAGCCCGATTCCGAGATGGGGCCGCTCGTCACGCGCGAGCATCGCGACAAGGTCGCGTCGTACATCGACAAGGGCCGCGACGAGGGCGCCACCGTC
>DATJHW010000032.1:0-8019 GCA_035493615.1 Saccharimonadales bacterium (SeqCode)
GCCCCGCGGCACTGGGCGGCCTGCCACTTCCCCGGCGCCTAGTCACTCGCTGCGCTCTTAGCGGCCGACGGCGGCGGGCTGCGCGCCCGGCGATGCTTGTATCACGGCTCTGCGCTCGCCTCTTGTGTGCGCCTCGCCGCAGAGCGGCTCAACTCGCCGGTCCCGCAGCCCGCCGCCATCGGCCCGGCGTCCATCTCGCTCCTATTCATGGGTCGTCCTTGGCGAAGGTGCCACGCGCCCGCGGTGGTATGACTATTCGGTGAGACCACTTTCGCTCATGGCCGTGCTGGCGATCGTCCTCGCGGCGTGCGAGGCGACGCCGCCGGCGTCCACACCGAGCCCATCGGCGGCCGTGCTGCCGTCGAGCGCGCCTGCGACGATCACGCCATCGCCGACGGCGAAGGTGCCGCTGGGCGGGACGCTGCGCGTAGCGCTGGCGGCGCCGATCGGATCGCTCGATCCCCAGATCGCCGGTGCCAACCCGCTCGTCGTGGCGCAGATCTTCGAGGGGCTCGTGGCCCGTGGGCCGAACGGGCCGGTGCCGGCGCTCGCGACGAAGTGGCTCGTCGGAGCCGACGCACGCTCGTGGACGTTCACCCTTCGCGATGGCGTCACGTTCCACGACGGGACGGCCGTGGATGCGGCCGCGGTCGCGAAGAGCCTCGGGCGGGCGAACGACCCGCTCATCGAGACGGCCGAGGCCGCCGACCCGCGGACGGTGGTGGTCACGACTCATGTGCCGTACGGCCCGTTCCTCAGCGCGCTCGCCACGACGCCGTATCTCATCGTGTCGCCGGCATCGCGGACGTCGGGCACCGGTCCGTTCCGCGTCCCGGCCGGCGCCGAGGGGGCCCGACCGCTCGTCCTTCAGCGCAACGATCGGTACTGGCGACCCGATGCGACCGGGCAGAAGCTGCCGTACCTCGACGCGCTCAGCTTCACCGCGATCCCGGATCCGGGCACCCGGCTCGCGTCGATCCGCGCCGGGAACGAAGACTTCGTCCAGGATCTCGCGACCGGGGACATCGGCACGATCCGAACGGATCCGAGCCTGCAGCTCATCGCGCGGCCCGCGACGACCGTCCTGTACCTCGGGCTCAACCTGTCGCTGCCGCCGCTGGACGACCTCCGGATCCGTCAGGCGATCGCGCAGAGCCTCAACCCCCAGGGACTCGTCGACCGCCTGTACTCGGGGACCGCCACCCCGGCCTCGCAGTTCCCGCCGCCGGCCATGCTCGGCTACGACGACTCGGTCACGCAGTTCGCGAAGGCCGACGTCGCGGCCGCCAAGAAGCTGCTCGCCGATTCGGGGCACCCGAACCTTGAGGTGGCGCTCTGGTACGTGCTGGATGCCAGCGTCACCGTCCCGGACATGCGCAAGGTCGCTGAGGCCGTCGCCGCCGACCTCGCGGCTTCGGGCATCAGCGCGGAGCTCAGCACCATCGATCCGGTGACGTTCGCCGCGAGCGTCCGGGACAACCGCTACCCGATGTGGCTCGGCGTGGCGTCGCCGCCGACGTTCGACCCCGATGAGCTGCTGGGCGCGTTCTTCATCCCGAAGATCGGGATCGGCACCGGAACGGACGAGCCCACCGAGGCGGGCGCCTGGATCAACGCGGAGGTCGCCGGCCTGCTTCGGAAGGCCCACAGTGAGCCCGATCAGTCGAAGCGCGCCGAGCTGTACAAGCAGGTCACCAAGATCGTGCAGCGCGAGGTGCCGCGGATCCCGCTCGCCTGGAGCGCTCCGCCGGCCGCCGCGACGAAGAAGGTGGTCAACGCGCAGGGCGGGCTGTTCGCGGACGTGGGGATGGGGAAGTGAGCCTTACCCTGAACGCATGATGATGCGTGTTGGCGGGGGCGGGGGCGGCGGCGCCCACGCGTTCATGATGATGGGCGGCAGCGGCCAGCCGAAGAAGAAGCCCTCGATCGCGATGTACCGGAGGCTCCTGCGTTTCGTGCGCCCGTACCGGCGCAACCTCGCGCTCTCGGCGGCTCTGCTGATCCTCTCAACGGTCCTCGGACTCGTCTGGCCGCAGGTCGTGCTCCGGGTGCTCGACCTCGGCCTGAAGGATGCGGCGCTCCTCGACCAGCTGGTGCTCGGGCTCATCGCCGTCCTGCTCGTCCGGGCCGCCATCGACGGCCTGCGTGGCTACGTCATGACCTGGACCGGCGAGAAGGTGATCTTCGATCTCCGGATGGAGATCGTCCGGCACCTGCAGTCGCTGTCGCTCTCGTTCTTCACCCGACGCAAGACCGGCGAGCTCATGTCGCACGTCACGAGCGACGCGACGCTCGTCCACGGCGTGATCACCCAGACGATCATCACCGTCCTCGGCCAGGTCCTCACCCTGGTCGGCGGCGTCGTTGTGATCTTCCTGATGAACTGGCGGCTCGCCCTGCTCACGCTCGTGGTCGCGCCGCCGATCGGACTCATCGGCCAGTTCCTCGGGCGCCGCATCCGCGCGATCTCCCGCGAGGCGCAGGACGCCCAGGGCGAGGCCGTGGGGGTGCTGCAGGAGGCCATCGCCGAGGTCCGCACCGTCCAGGCGTTCACGCGCGAGGAGTACGAGTCGGAACGTTTCCGGACGAAGCTCCTCATCACGCTGGCCAAGGTCCTCGAGCGCGCGCGGCTGTCGTCGACCCTGTTCCCGCTCATCGGCTTCCTCGGCTTCGCCGCGTCGATCGTCGTGCTCTGGTACGGCGGGCACCAGGTCATCCGCGGGGAGGCGACGACCGGGCAGCTGGTCGCCTTCCTGCTGTACGCCGGCATGGTCGCCGGGCCGGTGGGCGCGCTCGCGTCGCAGTGGACGCAGGTGCAGGAGGCGTTCGGCGCCGCCGATCGGATCTTCGCGCTGCTCGACACGGCGCCCGAGATCGCCGATCGCCCGGACGCGACCGTGCTCGCCTCGGCCGATGGGCGCATCGCCTTCGAGCACGTGTCCTTCCGGTATGCCCAGGGGCCGCTCGTGCTCGCGGACATCTCCGCGACCTTCGACGCCGGTCGCACCACCGCGCTGGTCGGCCCGTCCGGCGCGGGGAAGACGACCCTGGTCAGCCTCGTCGCGCGGTTCTACGACCCGACCGAGGGCCGCATCACGCTGGACGGTCACGACCTGCGCGCGCTGACCGTGCGATCCCTTCGCGAGAAGATCGCCGTCGTGCCGCAGGAGCCGATCCTGTTCGCGACGACGGTGGCCGACAACATCCGCTACGGCCGTCTGGACGCGACGGACGCGCAGGTCCGGAGCGCGGCCGAGGCCGCGAACGCGATCGAGTTCATCGACCGGCTGCCCGAGCGGTACGAGACCATCGTCGGCGAGCGTGGCGTGAAGCTCTCGGTCGGGCAACGGCAGCGGATCGCCATCGCCCGCGCGCTGCTGCGCGATTCGCCGGTCCTGCTCCTCGATGAGGCGACCTCGTCGCTCGACAACGAGAGCGAGTACCTCGTCCAGGAAGCGCTCGCCCGGCTCATGCTGGGCCGGACCACGATCGTGATCGCGCATCGGCTCACGACCGTCGAGCGGGCCGATCGGATCCTCGTGCTGGATCGCGGACGGATCGTCGAGGACGGCACGCATCCGGAGCTCATCGCGGCGAAGGCCCTGTACTGGCGCCTGTACACGCGCGCGTTCAAGGACGATCGGCCGGCCGAGCCGTCGCTACCGATAGTGGTCGGGATGGATCCACGGGGCGAGGCTCATGGCGACGAGGTCGGCGAACGCATCGGTGCGTGACACGGCGCCGGCCGTGAGCAGCCCGATCGCCCCGCTCGCGGTCTTGCTGTCCGTGACCCCGAACAACCGATCGACCAGCGTGCCGAGCTCCTCGCCCGCGCGCAGGCCGGCGGCGAGCGATGGCGGCAGGAGCATCCGGAGTCCGCTCGCGTAGCCTTGCCTCCCCGCCGGATCGACCGCCGCGACCCACGAGAGCAGCCACACCCGCGGGCCGTCGAGCTCCACACCGCCCTCGAGCCCGAAGGCGATCTCGGCGCCGGTCGCCACGAGCGCCTTGCGGGCCCGCTCGAGCGCTCCGGCACGCGTCGCGGTGTCGCCGAACGGCTGGTGGCCGGCGCCCGAGGGCACGTCGACCGGCGTGACCACGCAGCCGGGCGCCAGCGTCACGAGCGCCTCGCGCACCGCGGCGACCTTCGCCGGATTCGTCGAACCGACCGTCGCGTTCGCGAACTCGAGCCGCATCGGCCGAGCCTACGGACCACTAGCCGCCGCGCGCGCGCGGAGCTAGAATTCCGACTGTCGTGCTCGGAAATCCAGCCACCCCCGCCGCGTTCCACGTCTCGACCCGAGGCGAGTACGGGATGCGGCTCATGGTCGATCTCGCCCGCAACTACGGCAACGGGACGGTCTCGCTCCACGCGGTCGCGGAGCGCGAGCAGCTGCCCGAGGCGTATCTCGAACAGCTCGTCGCGGTGCTCCGCAAGGCGGGACTCGTCACCGGCAAGCGTGGCGCGGGCGGCGGCTACATCCTCGCGCGCGAACCGGCGCAGATCAGCGCGGGCGACGTCGTGCGCGCCCTCGAGGGACCGATCGAACCGCAGGTCTGCACGGCCGAGGGTGATCCGGTCCTCAACTGCGTGCGCGAGCAAGGGTGCGGCACGCGGCTCGTCTGGCTCAAGCTCCAATCTACGATCGCGACGGCGCTCGACGGCATGACGCTCGCCGAGCTCGCGCGGCAAACGCAGCAGCAGAACGTCACCGTCGCGCCGTAAGGGCGCGTCGCAGGGGGAGACATCGTGTCGACGCTCGAGATCAAGGACCTCCACGTGAAGGTGGATGACAAGGAGATCCTGAAGGGGATCGACCTCGCCGTCCAAAGTGGCGAGGTCCACGCGATCATGGGTCCGAACGGCTCGGGCAAGAGCACGCTCTCGCTCGCGGTGATGGGCCACCCGCGGTACAAGGTGACGCGCGGGTCGGTGCTCCTCGACGGCGTCGACCTGCTCACGCTTCCCGTCGACGAGCGCGCCCGGAAGGGGCTGTTCCTCGCGTTCCAGTATCCGTCGGCGATCCCGGGCGTCTCCGTGGCGAACTTCCTTCGTACGGCGATCAACGCGCGCCGCGCGACGCCGGGCGTCGAGAAGAAGAACGACATGCCCATCCCCCAGTTCCGCAAGATGCTCGCGGAGAAGATGCAGCTGCTTCAGGTGCCGGACGACTTCCTGAAGCGCGCCGTGAACGACGGATTCTCCGGGGGCGAGAAGAAGCGCCTCGAGACCCTTCAGATGCACATGTTCCAGCCGTCGTTCGCCATCCTCGACGAGACCGACTCGGGCCTCGACATCGACGCCCTGAAGACGATCGCCACGGGGATCGAGTCTCTGCGCGGACCCGATATCGGGATCCTCCTCATCACGCACTACGAGCGGATCCTCCGTTACGTGCAGCCGGACTTCGTGCACGTCCTGGTCGACGGGCGGATCGTGCGCACCGGCGGCCGCGAGCTCGCCGCCGAGCTCGAGCAGAAGGGCTACGACTTCGTCCGCGAGGAGCTCTACAAGGAGCCGGCCGGGGTGGGCAAGTAGTGACGGTCGCTCCGGCCCGCGAGGCGCGGACGGCGCTCGACGTGGATCGCATCCGTGCGGATTTCCCGATCCTCTCGCGCACGGCGCACGGCAAGACCCTGGTCTATCTCGACAACGCGGCGACGAGCCAGAAGCCGAAGGCCGTCATCGATGCGATGTCGAGCGTCTACGAGGAGCACAACGCGAACATCCACCGCGGCGTGTACGAGTTCAGCGAGCGCACCACTGCGCTGTTCGAGGGCGCACGCGAGAAGGTCGCCAAGTTCATCAACGCGCCGCAGACCCGCGAGGTGATCTTCTGCCGCAACGCGACCGAGGGTCTCAACCTCGTCATGAACACCTGGGGGCGGGAGCACATCGGACCCGGCGACGTCATCGTGACGACGGTGCTCGAGCACCACTCGAACTTCGTGCCCTGGCAGCAGCTGGTCCAGCAGGTCGGTGCGTCGCTCGTGGTGGTCGACATCGACGATGACGGGCGCCTCCGTCGCGACCAGTTCACCGCGGCCATGGCGAAACGGCCGAAGCTCGTCACCCTCACCCAGACGAGCAACGGTCTCGGTACGGTGACGCCCGCGAGGGAGCTGACCGCCGAGGCCCATGCGGCGGGTGCGCTCGTCGTGATCGACGGCGCCCAGTCGGTGCCGCACGCGAAGGTCGACGTACGGGACCTCGACTGCGACTTCCTCGCGTTCAGCGGCCACAAGATGCTCGCGCCGCCCGGCTCGGGTGTGGTCTGGGGGCGCGCCGCGATCCTCGAGAAGATGCGGCCGTTCCTGTACGGCGGCGACATGATCTCGCGCGTCGCGGTGGATCTGACCACCTGGAACGACCTGCCGTGGAAGTTCGAGGCCGGCACGTCGGCCTACGTCGACGCGATCGGGCTCGGGGCGGCGGTCGATTATCTCGAAGCGGTCGGCATGGAGAAGATCCACGAGCACGAGCGCGCCCTCGTCGCGTACGCCCTGCCGAAGCTCATGGCGATCCCCGGCCTCACGGTGTTCGGACCCAAGACGGCGGACGACCGGGTGGGCGTGATCTCCTTCGACCTTGCGGGCATCCACCCGCACGATGTCGCCCAGATCTTCGACAGCGAGGGGATCTGCGTCCGGGCGGGGCACCACTGCAACCAGCCACTCATGACGCGTCTCGGTACGGCGGCGACGACGCGCGCGAGCTTCTACCTGTACAACACGTTCGCCGAGATCGACCTGCTCGTGGCCGCGATCGCCAAGGCCAAGACGCTGTTCAAGGTCTAGCCGAGATGAATCGAGCGACGAGCGGCTCTGCCGCGAGGAACGAGTCCGCCAGCCCTGAGCGTGTCTCTCCGGCGAAGCCGGGAGACTAGATGGACGACTTCTACCGCGAATTCATCCTCGACCACTACAAGAATCCCCACAACTTCGGGGAGCTGCCCGACGCGACGCATCAATACCACGACACCAATCCGCTCTGCGGCGACGAGATCACGATGTACCTGAAGGTCGGCCCGGGAGACCGCGTCGAGGACGTGCGCTTCGCGGGCAAAGGCTGCGCGATCTCGCAGGCCTCGGCCTCCATCCTCACCGATGAGGTGAAGGGCAAGACGCTCGACGAGCTGAAGGCGATCGACCGCGAGCACGTGCTCGAGAACCTCGGGATCACCCTGACCCCCGCGCGCCTCAAGTGCGCGCTGCTCAGCCTGAAGGCCCTCAAAGGCAGCGCCTGGGGCCTCCACGAGTGGCCTGGCGAAGAGGCGAAAACGTCATGAAATCGGCCGAAATAATTCCGACTTCGAGAGTAGGATTAACACCATGACAGTGAATCCAGCAGTCGACCAGCTCCCGGATAACTACAAGTTCGGTTGGTACGACGCCGACGCCGTATATCGGAACGTCAAGAAGAAGGGTCTCTCCGAGGACGTCGTCAAAGAGATCTCGCAGACCTACAAGCAGGAGCCCGAGTGGATGCTCCAGCGGCGCCTGAAGGCCCTCAAGCACTATCGCAGCCGGCCGACGCCGACGTGGGGCGCCGATCTCTCGGAGATCGACTTCGAGGACATCTACTACTACCTCAAGGCGTCGGACAAGTCGATGAAGGACTGGAACGACGTCCCGGACTACATCAAGCGGACGTTCGACAAGCTCGGGATCCCGCAGGCCGAACAGAAATATCTTGCCGGGGTCGGAGCGCAGTTCGATAGCGAAAGCGTGTACCACAACATCCGCAAGGATCTCGAGGCGCAGGGCGTCGTGTTCATGGACACCGACACCGCCCTCAAGGAGCATCCGGAGATCTTCCGCGAGCACTTCGGCACGGTGATCCCGGCGAACGACAACAAGCTGGCCGCGCTCAACACCGCGGTGTGGTCAGGCGGCTCGTTCGTGTGGGTCCCGAAGAACGTGCACGTCGAGATCCCGCTCCAGGCGTATTTCCGCATCAACAGCGAGAACGCCGGCCAGTTCGAGCGCACGCTGATCATCGCCGAGGAAGGTTCCAGC
>DATJHW010000033.1:0-28305 GCA_035493615.1 Saccharimonadales bacterium (SeqCode)
CTGGAAGAGCGTCGCGATGCCCTGGAGCGGCGCGATGTTCATCCCGACGCCGATCGCGAGAAAGAGCCCGCCCAGGAACAGCACGTACGCCTGCGCGAGACCGGCCCGGCTCCGCGAGCCGCCGCCCGCGAGGCGCCACTCGGCGATGCCCGCCGAGACGAGGACCAGATAGCCGCCGATCTGCGCGGAGGCATGCGTTCCGATGAGGTCCGGCGCGGTCGGCAGCGTGATGCCGAGTGCCAGGAAGACCTGGATCGTCACGCCGATGATCGCGCCGATGGTGAGGATGGTGAGACCGAGCACGAGCGAGAGCTTCGGCACGTCGATCCGGCCGAAGCCCTCCGCGCGCGCCTGTGCGAACACCCACCACCACCAGTAGAGGATCACGAGCAGCTCGAGCGTTCCGGTGATCGCACGCGCCGCGAAGTTGCCGGACCAGAACGCGAGGACGTACGCCGCGGTGACAAGCCCGCTGATCATGACATTGCGCGCGAGGGTCTCGCCACGGCCGGCGAACATCCAGAGCGCCACGCCGATCACGCCCATGGTGATCCAGCCGAGGGTACCCGAGTGCAGATGCGTGAGGAGCGTGTCCTGCGAAAGGGCGCCGAAGATGCGAGTGGCGTTCGCGAGCCCGAGCAGCGCGGTCAAGCCGAAGATGCCGAGGCCGAATTGGAACGCGCGGTAGACAGCTCGATCTGCGGTCATCATGCCATCCCCCTCCTACTGGGGCGGCACAGTGCCACTACCGGGCGCGGGAGTCCAGCGTCACGACCTGGACGTTCTCCGGGAGCGAGCTGCGCGACAGCGACAGCTTGGCGGTGGGCGCGATGTCCTTCACCCCGAGCTCGTGCAGCAGGCGCTCGAACGGGCTGTCTTTCTTGTTGCTCTCCGGGTCGTAGGACATCGGCACGACGACCTTCGGCTCGAGCTGATGGATGATCTCGGCCGCCTGGGTCGCGCTGAGGTCCAGGTCGTGGCCTCCGATCGGGACGAGCGCCACGTCGATGTCACCGAGCTTCTCGAGGTCGGCGGTCGGGAGGACGTGCCCGAGGCCCCCGAGGTGGCAGATCACAAGGTCGTCCAGCCGGATCGCGTAGATCGTGTTCCGGCCCCGTTTGGCCCCGCTCTCGTCGTCGCGGAACGTGCCGATGCCGGTCACGAGGATCTCTTTGACCTCGTATTCGCCCGGGCCGCGGAGGACCACCGGCTCCCCGCCGACCGACCGGAGGCTGTTGTGACGGGGGTCGTCGTTGGAGATGGTCACGAGGTCGGCGGCCGTCTTCGGGATTGCCGCCCCGGACCGTGGGTCGGGCGGGTCGGTCAGCACGACCCCCTCGCGGCCACGCAGCCGGAAGCACGCGTGGCCGAGCCAGGTCAGGTCCATGGAGGAGTTGAGAATACGCCGAAACATGGCAGCGACGGTGCGGGTATCCCTTGTTGACCGCACCAGCTGCCGGCCGGGAGATCCGTGCTGACTCGGACGGACCAGGAGATCGTGCAGCGGTGCCTGTCCGGTGACGCGGACGCGTATGAGGCGCTGGTCGAACGCTATGGAGGTCGGGTGTACAACGTCGCGCTCCGGATCACGCATGACCCCGACGCCGCGCGCGACTGCGCCCAGGACGCGTTCATCCGGGCGTATCGAGCCCTCCACCAGTACGACCCGGCCTACCCATTCGGGCCGTGGCTCTTCCGGATCACGACGAACGCGAGCCTGAACTTCCTCCAGCGGGGCCGCGGCCGCGAGATCACGGTCGAGGAGCTCCCTGACCATCCCGAGCCGGTCGAAGCCGGGCCCGAGCTCTCGGCGGTCCGCAAGGAGGATGTCCAGGAGGTCCTCGACGCGATGGCGTTGCTACCGCCGGCCTACCGGGCGGCGCTCACACTGAGACACATGCAACAGCTGTCCTATCAAGAGGTGGCCGACGCGCTCGGGATCCCGCTCGGCACCGTGAAGACGCACCTGCACCGGGCGCGTGCCGCGCTCAAGACGACGCTCGCCGAACGGAGGGCCAAGCGGTCATGAACGATCTGGAGAGCGACGAGCTCGACATCCACCGACTCCTCAGCGCCGCCAGGCCGGCTGCGCTCCCGGTCGGCTTCCGCGACGGGGTGATGGCGCGCGTCCGCGGCGACGGCCCCGCCACGCGCTGGGAATGGATCTTCGCCGCCGTGCTCGCTCTGCCCAGCCTCGCCTACCTCGCGTGGGGTCTCGTCGCGCATGGGGCCGAGCTCGGCGCGTCGCTCAGCGCGATCATCGTCGCCGCCCAAGGGCTCGATCAGACCACCGGCGCCGACGTCGCCGTCGACGGTCTCCTGATCGTCTCGCTCGCGCTCGTCGGCATCGGGAGCGCGGTCGCCGCGCACGCGATGCTCCGCGGGACCGAGCAGCACCGGATGATCGCCCGATGACCGGACGCGACACCGTCTTCGCGCTGGGCGCGATCGTGATCGCGCTCGCGATCGCCACCATCCTGCTCGTCGGCTCGATGGCCGCGGGCGCGGACGAGACCGGCCGGACGCGTTCCCCGTTCTTCTTCGTCAACTTCGGGAACCGCGCCGTGCCGGTCCGCACGGCCGTGGCCGCTGGCGACGTGCCCATCCCCCTGCGCGCGGTCGTGCCGTTCCAGCGCGGCGTCTCGGACACCGCGCGCGATGCGGCGGGTTACCTGCTGGTGGTGATCGGGGTCGCCGCGGTCCTCGTGCTCGGCCGCACGCAGGTCCTCGGGGCGTATCACGCGGCGCGCGGCACCTGGCGCGACCAGCTGCGCGTGCTCGGGACCGGCGTCGCGGTGCTGCTGCTGCTCGCCTCGGCGGCGTTCCTCGGTGGCGTCGTCCTGCTCGGGGCGCTCGCGGCGGGGTTCCGTGAAGCGCCGGCGGCGATCCAGTTCGGGCTGCAGGTCGGGCTCATGACCATGGCCGTGTTCGTGGCCGCGCTCCTGCTCGTCACGTTCGTCGGCTTCGCGGCCACCTCGTGGCGGCTGGGCGACGCCCTGCTCGGGTTGCGCGCGGTGAACCGCTGGGCCGCCGGTATCCCGGGCCCGCTGGTCGCGCTCATCGGCGCGACCATCCTGTACGTCCTCATGCAGCTGCCCGCGGTCGGCGGGGTCATCACATTCGCCGTCGTCGCGTACGCGCTTGGTGCCGTCGTCGTCGCACGGCTCGGCGCCGCACCCGCGTCGATCATCACCTGACGGGGCCTCGCGTGGAGAAGGGAAGAGGGTCAATGTCCATCCGAAAGAGCGTCATCGCCGCCGCACTGGCGGGACTGTTCGCCGCGGCGTGCAGTGGCGGGCCGGCGGCCGCGGAAACGCGGACCGCGCAGGTCACCCGCGGCGCGGTCACCCAGTCGGTCGCGGTATCCGGATCGGTCAGCTCGGCCGGCACCGTGAAGCTCAATCCTCCGACGAACGGAAAGGTGGCGCAGCTGATGGTCGCGGTCGGCCAGCAGGTCACCGCCGGCCAGCCGCTCGCCACGCTCGACACCAGCGATCTGCAGTCCGCGCTCACGACCGCGCAGAACAACGTCGATGCGGCGCAGACGAACTACAACAAGGCCCTCTCCGGCGTGAGCGACGCGCAGAGCTCGTATAGCCAGACCCAGCAGTCCACCGCGAGCGACATCGCGACCGCGCAGGCCGCGCTGGCGAAGCTGAAGGCGAACTACGCGGCGGCAAAGGGCAACTTCTCGAGCCTGTACGGCGCGGTCATCAACGACCTTGCGACGTACGTCTCGCAGATCAGCGTCGCGCAGCAACAGGTGACGAAGGTCCAGAACGACCTCACCTTCGCGAACCAGATCAGCGACAACAAGTCGGCGCAGACGGCGATGTACCAGGCGAGCGCGACACTGGGGAACGCCCAGAACTACGTGACCGGCGTGTATCAGGCCGCTGAGGCCGAATACATCTCGGCGGTCAACCAGATCCTCAACGCCGTCGCGGCGTTCGACGCGGCCGTCGCGGCGAACGCCGACACGACGGCCGCCGGTCAACAGCTGTCGACCGCGCAGGTCGCCTACACCACCGCGAGCGCTCGCCTGACCACCGCGATCGACGCGCCGAACGGTCAGGTCTCGAGCGCACAGTCCTCGGCGGTCTCGGCCCAGAACTCGCTGAACACGCTGAACGCCAAGGTCGACACGACCCTCGATGCCGCTCGCGCGGATATCGTGCCGCTCCTCGTGACGCTCACCGGCGAGACCCAGGGTGCGACGAACGTGAAAAGCAAGATCTCCCAGGTCGGGACGACCGTGACCACGATCAGCGACGCGATCTCCGGCAGCTACGCGACGGCGGTCCAGAACGTGGCCGCGGCCCAGCTCCGCGCCGCGCAGAGCCTCCAGAGCGCCCAGACGTCGCTGAACAACCAGCCGTCGAATGTTCAGAGCGCCCTGAACTCGCTCAACAACGCCCAGACCGCGCTCGCGACCGCACAGGCCAACGTCGACAATGCGGTCATCAAGGCGACCGTGGCGGGCGTGGTCACGGCGATCAGCGCCCAGGTCGGTGAGAACGTCAGCAGCACGAGCACGACAGGGTTCATCGTCATCGCCAACACGGGGTCGATGGCCCTGCACGGGACGATCGGCGAAGCCGACATCGTGAAGCTGAAGCTCGGCCAGGTCGCGACCGTGACCGTGGACGCGATCGGGACCGCGAAGATGACGGGCAAGGTCACGTCGCTCGATCCGGTGGCGACGATCTCGGGCGGCGTTCCGGTGTACGGCGTCGACGTCACGATCGACCTGCCGAATCAGTCCGTGAAGCCCGGCATGAGCGGGACGGCGAACGTGATCATCGCGAGCAGCCCGAACGCCCTCACCGTGCCGAATCTCGCGGTGAAGACCGCAAGTGGCCGACGCTACCTCACCGTCATGAAGGACGGGCAGCCGGTCGACACGGACGTGACATTCGGCCTCACCAACGACACCGTCACCGAGGTCCTCACCGGCGTGCAGGAGGGTGACGTCGTCGTGCTGCCGCAGCCGCGCGCGAGCGCGACCAATGCCGGCGGCGGACGCGGTATCCAGTTCGGCGGCGGTGGCGGCGGCAATCCGGTGCCAGGCCGATGAACGCGTACGCGCCTGCCGCGGCAGATCCGGTCATCCGGCTCCGCGGGGTCACGAAGACCTACCGGATGGGCAAGGACAACATCGTCCAGGCGCTCCAGGGCGCCGATCTCGACGTGTACCCGGGTGAGTTCGTCGCGCTGATGGGCCCCTCGGGCTCGGGCAAGTCGACGATGATGAATATCCTCGGCTGCCTCGACGTCCCGGACGCGGGCACCTACGTGCTGGCCGGCGAGCAGGTCCGCCAGCTGAACGACGATCAGCTCGCGGCGATCCGCAACAAGCACATCGGCTTCGTCTTTCAGACCTTCAATCTGCTGCCCCGACTGAACGCGATCGAGAACGTCGAGCTGCCGCTCCTGTACGGCGGGAGCGGCCGCGGACGCACGCAGCGCGCGAAGGACGCGCTGGCTGCCGTCGGGCTCGGCGAGCGCATGCATCACCGGCCGAGCGAGCTGAGCGGTGGCCAACAGCAACGGGTGGCGATCGCGCGCGCGCTGCTCAACGACCCGGCGATCATCCTCGCCGACGAGCCGACCGGCAACCTCGACTCACGATCGAGCGCCGAGATCCTCGCGATCTTCCAGAGCCTCAACGACCAGGGGAAGACCGTGGTGATGGTGACCCACGAGCCGGATGTCGCCGAGCACTGCAAGCGCATCGTGCGGATGCGCGACGGCGTGGTCTCGGGTGACGAGCTCGTCACCCGGCCGCGGCGCGCCGAGGACGAGCTCCGCCTTGCGGGCCAGGGCCATTCGGTCGACCTGCACACCGGGCCTGTCGCGACCGTGCCGCTGGGAGCGCCACGATGAAGCTGTTCGACTCGTTCCGCTCCGCGCTCCAGTCGATCATCGTCAACAAGCTGCGTTCGGCCCTCACGATGCTCGGTGTGATCATCGGCGTCGCCTCCGTGATCGCGATGGTCGCGGTCGGCAACGGCGCCTCGATCCAGGTGCAGCAGCAGGTGCTGTCGCTCGGCTCGAATCTCGTGACCGTTTCGCCCGGCAATCAGAACAGCGACACGGGTCTTCGCGGGGCGGGAGCGCAGAGCGCGAACCTCACGCTCGATGACATGAACGCGATCGATGCCCAGCTCGGGCCGACCATCGAGGCGGTCGAAGCGGAGCAGAGCGCCGGTCGCTGGCAGGTCACCGCAGCGGGGCAGAACTGGAACTCCCAGGTGACCGGGGTGACCACCGGCTACCCGCAGGTCCGCGACTGGGCGCTCGCGTACGGCGACTTCTTCACGGACGACGACGTGCGCGTATACGCCCAGGTCGCGGTGATCGGCTCCGTGACCGCGGCCAACCTCTTCGGCGAGGGGGTCGACCCGACCGGTCAGACGATCCAGCTGCGCCAGGCCTTCGGCGGCGGAGGCGGTGCTGGCGGGGCGGCCTCGCGGGCGCGGATCGTGAATTTCAAGGTCGTCGGGATGCTCGATACGAAGGGCACCACGTTCGGCTTCTCGCGCGACGATCAGATCCTCGTTCCGACCACGACCGCGCAGCGCGTCCTCACGGGCAAGACGAACTCGGTGAGCTCGATCATCGTGAAGGCGGCGAGCAGCGATCAGATGGCCAACACGACCGCGGACGTGACCGACGTGCTGCTGCAGCGCCACAAGATCAGCGATCCGGCATCCGCGGACTTCACGGTCACGAATCAGAACGACACGCTCGCCGCGCTGAACCAGGTCACCGGCACATTCACGATCCTGCTCGCCGCGATCGGCGGCATTTCGCTCCTCGTCGGCGGCATCGGGATCATGAACATCATGCTGGTCTCGGTGAACGAGCGGACGCGCGAGATCGGCATCCGCAAGGCCGTGGGCGCGCGGCGCCGAGACATCCTGGTGCAGTTCCTCATCGAGGCGATCGGGCTCACCGGGATCGGCGGGGTCCTCGGGATCCTCCTCGGCTGGGGCATCACGGTCGTGGTCCATAAGATCCCGGCCGCGGCGAACATCCCGATCGCGATCACGGCGGGCACGGTCGCCATCGCGGTCGGCGTGTCGGTGGCGATCGGCGTCGTCTTCGGCCTCTATCCGGCGATGCGGGCAGCGCGCCTGCATCCGATCCAGGCACTTCGCTATGAGTGACAAGGGAGAACGGACATGAACGTGCTCGCTCGGCGTCCGGTCCAGATCGTCGTCGGGGTCATCGTGGCCCTGGCGCTCTTCGGCGGCGGCTACGCGCTCGGCTCGACCCGCACACCCGCGCCCGCGGCCACGAACGGCGCGACCGGAGCGACCGGTGCCCGGGGCAACTTCGGCGGGGCCGGCGGCGCGAACGGCGGCGCCGGAGCACGCGGCGCGGGCGGCGGCGTCACGACCGGCCAGATCCTCTCGGTGAACACGGACTCGATCACCGTCTCGGTCCGCGCCGGGGGCGCGAACGGCGCCACCGGGACGACCACGACGGAGCTCGTGCTCGTGGGCAGCGGGACCCGCGTCGTGAAGGCGGTCGAGTCGGACGTCAAGCTCAGCGACCTCAAGGTCGGCGACCAGATCACCGTCGCGGGCACGCCGGACACGGCCAGCGGGACGATCTCCGCGCAGACGATCGTCGTCGGCGCCACGAACATCCTCGGGGACATCCTGGGTGGCGCCGGATTCCCGGGTGTGCGCGGCGCCGGAGCGAGCGGGAGCCCGAGGCCCAGCCCGACCCGCTAGAGCTCGTTTGCCTGGTACGAGTTGAGCGCGCGCTAAGTGTGACGACGGCGCGGCGCGTGCCGCGCATCATCGCCACATGCGCAAGTGGCTCGTGCTCATCGCGTTCGGACTGACCGCGTGCGCGCCCGCCGGCACGCCGCCGTCCGCCTCGCCGTCGTCGCCGTCACCGGCCATCGCAGCGAGCGTCACGCCGGCCGCATCCGCCGCCACGGGAAACACGTTCACGATGCCGACCGACCGCGACATGATCACGTTCGCGGCGGACCGTGGCGCGCTCATCGCGTTCAGCTCCAGGGACGCGCCGCCACCCTACGAATCCAAGGTCCAGCGGGCCGAACCGGGGGCGATCGCGTGGCGGACGATCTACACGTCGGACAGTCACTTCAGCGGAGGCCGTGTCGCGAACGGACGCGTAGCGCTCCTCGAATACCGCGAGCCGTTCCAGGGCGGCGGCGCGTACTCGGTGGACTTCACCGTGGTGGACCTGGCGACCGGCACCGCGACCGCGATCGATCGCTTCGCCATGACGAGCGCGACGTACCGCGGCGGCGGCAGCAATAGCCGCCGACCGAACGCCTCGATCGTCCTCGGGGCGGATCGCGTCGCGTGGACCAGCCTCGTCGAAGGGCCCGGCGGATCCGTGACGGGTGAGCTCCGCGTCGCATCGCTCGCGGATCCGGCACGAGCGACGCTCATCGCCGCATCCGCGGAATGGATCGGCCCGCTCGGTCTCGACGCGCACCGGCTCCTCTACGTGCTCGGCGGAAAGACCGAGGACGAGCTGCACCTCCGCGATCTCGACAGCGGCGCGGACAAGGTCGTCGTCGCCGGAGCGGTCGGCGATCAGCAGCGCGAGGGCGGGATCCCGGGCTTCAATGCCGCCGTGCTCAGTGGCGACTGGGCCGTCTGGCTCGACACACCGCGGTCGGCGGCGGCCGGGATGATCCGCGCGGTGAACGTCGTCAGCGGCGGCGTGCGCACGATCGACGCGGGCGGATCGTCGTGCAGTCAGGTGACCGCTGGCACCCGCTACGTCGCGTGGTATTGCTCCCCGAGCGTGAACGGCATCCGCGACGTCGAGACGCTCGAGCCGGCGCGCGAGGTGCCGGTCGGCGTCGCACCGGAGGCCAGTGACGACGCGCTTCTCTGGTTCACGGTCGTCCCGAGCGGGCGAACGGTCACGCTCTTCCGTCCGCGCTGATCGTCACATCGACTCGGGTGCGCTGACCCCCAGCAGCCCGAGCGTCTGGCGCAGCGTGAGCCCGACCGCCTCGACGAGGCGGAGGCGGGCCTTCGACCGAGCGTGGTCCTCACCGACCACGCGGTTGCCCTTGTAGAACGCGTGGAACGCACCGGCGAGCTCGAGACCGTAGCCGGTGAGCAGGTGCACGTTGTGCTTGTCGCCGATCTCCTCGACGAGCTCGGGGAAGCGGAGCATGAGCCGCACCAGGTCGAGCTCCGCCGCGTCCGTGAGCAACCCAACGTCTGCATCGTCGGCCGTCAGGCCGCGCTCCGTGGCCGTGCGGAAGATGCTCGCGATCCGCGCGTGGGCGTACTGCACGTAGTACACGGGGTTGTCGTTCGACTGCTGGACCGCGAGCTCCAGATCGAAATCGAGCGTCCGATCGGCACTCGCCATCAGGAAGAACCATCGCGCGGCGTCCCTGCCGACGGTGTCGATGACGTCGTCGAGCCGGATGAACTGACCCTTGCGCCGGGCCATGTTCACGAGCAGGCCTTCGTGGAGGAACTTGACGAACTGGTAGAGCAGGACCTCCCACCGACCCTCGAGGCCGAGCGCGGCCATCGCGTTCTTCATCCGGCGGGCGTGGCCATGGGTGTTCGCGCCCCACACGTCGAGCTTTCGATCGAAACCGCGCTCGACCAGCGCCTCGCGGTGATATGCGACGTCGACACCGAAGTACGTCGGGACGCCGGTGCTCCGGATGAGCACGCTGTCGATGTCCTCGCCTTGGTCCGTCGACTTCAGCCAGACGGCGCCGTCGCGCTCCTCGATCGCACCGACCGTGCGCAACGCCTCGATCGTGGCCGTGAAATAGCCGGACTCCATGAGCTCGGTCTCGCGGTAGAAGTTGTCGAACCGGATGCCGAACCTCTCCATCGAGGCCTTATGCCAGTCGAGCACCACGTCCATCGCCGTCCTGGCGAACCGCGGGCCGAGCTCCTCGGGCGAGCGATCGTCGAACGCACCGCCGGTCTTGTCGCGGATCTCGCGGGCGATGTCGATCACGTATTCGGCCGGGTACCCGTCGTCGGGGATCGTGAGCCCGGTCCGACCACCCAGCTCGAGATAGCGGATGGCCACGCTCCGGCCGAAGACCTCCTGTTGCGTGCCGGCGTCGTTGATGTAGTACTCGCGCTGGACCGTGGCGCCGGAGAACGCCAGGACGTTCGCGAGCACGTCGCCGATCGGGCCACCACGCGCGTTCGCGACGGTCACCGGGCCGCTCGGGTTCGCGGAGACGAACTCGACCTGGATCGTCTGGCCATTGAGCACGTCATTGCGACCGAACCGCACACCAGCGCTCGCGATGACCCCGGCCTGATCGGCAAGCCAGGCCGGGTCGAGGCGGACGTTGATGAACCCGGGTGCGACCGCCTCCACCGAGGCGACGCCGTCGCGCGCGGGGACGCGCTCGGCGACGGCCTTCGCGATCTCGAGCGGCGGCTTGCGGAGCGGCTTCGCGAGTCGCATCGCGATGTTCGCGGCGTAATCGCCATGGCTCTTGTCGGCCGGACGCTCGATGTCGACCGTAGCCGCGCGCGCGGCGTCACCCCAGCCGAGCGCATCGCTCGCGGCCAGCACTCCGGCAGCGACGGCGTCGCGGACGAGGTCGCGCGCGGTGCCGGTCACTGGGCCGAGTCTGCCCGAAGTGCCGCCGCCGCGTCGCCACGGGGCACGTGTCCGCGGAAGAAGACGACGAGGAGCGTGCCGGCGACCAGGTACGACGCGGCGAGCGTCACGAGGTTCGCGGTGTAGCCCGACGCCCCAAGCTCCGCCCGGACCACACCCGAGAGCGCGGCGCCCGCCGCGGATGCGCCGTTCCAGCTGATCGCGAAGACCGCGACGGCGCCGGCGCGCTCTACCGGGGCGAAGGACGAGAGCTCGAGCGCGGTGAACGTGGGCACCCAGCCGAACGTCAGCGCGGCGCGGAACGCGAGCGCGACGAAGGCGATGAGCGGCTGGCCCGCGACCGCCGCCACCAAGGCGAACGGCACTGATGCGACCAGCGGTAGCACGATCGCGAGGAGCGGCGGCAGCCGCGGCACGACGAGCCGGCCGCTGAGGATCGCGCCGGCGCTGCCGGCGACCGCCAGCGCGCCGATCGCGAGGCCCACACCCGCGATCGGCAGGCCGAACCGATCGGTAAAGAAGAGATTCGCGAATGGCAGAAAGCTGCCGGCGCCGAATCCGAAGGCCATCTCGATGGCCGCAAAGCGCAGCAGCAGGCTGCGCCGGTGCGGCGCGTCGAGCGCGCCGACGGCGACGGCCGCCGGGCGCACGAAGAAGATCGGGATCGCCGAGGCGATCGCGAGCACGCCCCCGATCCCGATGACCGTCCGGATCGTGAGCGGGTCGGTCTCGCGGAGACCGAGCACCGCGCCGACCGGCGCGGCCAGCGCGCCGGCGATCGCGATCGCGGTGAAGCTCGCGAGCGCGCCGAGCGCGACCTGGTTGCCGAACATCCGCGGCCGGTCGAGGCCCGTGGTGGCGTCCGCGACGAGCGCGCTGCCCGACGAGGCCACGACGATCCCGCCGAGGCCGGTCAGGGCCGCCGCGACGAACAGCGCCGGCAGCGCGGTCTGGGTGAGGATCCCGATCACGCCGAGCCCGGTGACACAGCCCCCGACGAAGATGGCGTTCCGGCGTGGCATCCGCCGCGGGAGCAGCGCGGCCGGCACCGCGCCCGCGAGCGCGCCGAGCGCTTGCGCACCGCCGAGCACCCCGATGGCCCGCGCGTCGAAGCCGAGCGCGCGATACAGGAAGTTCAGGTAGAAGAGCGCGATCCCGAGGCCGAGGCCGCCGAGTCCGCTCGCGACGATGTACAGCGACGCATCGTGCCGGCGGAGGGCCGGTGCCGCGTCAGCTCTGCCGGCCGAGGGTGAGGTCGACGGTCTGCTGTTTTCCATCCCGGATGATCGTGAGCTTCACCTTATCGCCCGGTCGGGTGTGGAGGAGGATCGAGCTGATGGGGTGCGTGCCGTCGATCTGTTGGTCGTTGATCTTCGTGATGACGTCGTTGACCTTCAGGCCGGCCTGCGCGGCGCCGGAGCCGGCGATGATCTGCGTGACGATGATCCCTTGCGTCTGCGCCGGCAGGGAGAGCGTCGCGGCCAGGCGCGGGCTGAGCAGGGTGTAGGCGATGCCGATCGCGCCGCGGTCGATCTTGCCGTTCGTAATGAGCTCGTTGGCGATGTCGCGCACGGTGTTGCTCGCGATCGAGAATCCAAGACCTTCCGCCCCGGCCTGCCGGTTCACGAGCGTGTTCATGCCGATCACCTGCTTCGTCGCGGCCCAGATGAGCGGACCGCCCGAGTTGCCTTCGTTGATCGCGGCATCAGTCTGGATCAGATCCTCGAGCGTGACGGTATCGGTCTCGGGCACGCGCCGGCCCTTCGCGGACACGATCCCCGTCGTGACCGTGTTCTGCAGCTCGCCGAGCGCGCTGCCGATCGCGACCACCGTCGTGCCAACGGGCACATCGTCGCTGTTCGCGAGGACCGCGGCCTTCAGATTCTGCGCCGGCACCTGCAGGATCGCGACGTCGGTCTTGTCGTCGCGCCCGATGAGCTTCACGTCCTTGACCACCCGGTTGTCCGCGAAGATGACGTCGAACGACGCGCCGGCATTCGTGTCGCGCACGTCCTCGATGACGTGGTTGTTCGTGACGACGTAGCCGTTCGAGGCATCGATCACGAAGCCCGAGCCGCTCGATTGCGCCGTGCCGTTCGGAAGCCGGTTGATGACGGTAACGACCGTCGGCAGCAGCTCGTTCACGACGCCGACCACGTCGCCCGGGCCGCCGCCGGACGCGATGACCGGCGGAGCGGTCGGGAGCGGCCCCGGCGCCGCGGTGGAGGTGGCGGCGGTGGCGACGGCCTCTCCGGACGGCCCCGACCGCGTCGCGGCGACATAGCCACCGGCCGCGCCGCCACCGATCGCGCCGACGACGAGCGCCATGATCGCGATCGCGGCCACGCTGAGACCGCGGCGAGGCGACGGTGGGGGTGGCTGTGGCGCGGGGCTGGACCAGAACGGCGCGTCGCTCATCGCGGGAAGCTACCGCTTAGAACGTGCCACCGTGTCAGCGGAGGCGGGGACGGCCGCCGTCCGCTTGCGCCGCGCGGCGGGCTTGATCAATTCGGGCTCGACGAGCTGCCCGACGGCGGTGGCCCGGATCTCCAGATCCACGTGGGAATCGGGCTCGATCGTCACGTTCCACGAGCAGGCGATCTCGGTCTGCTCGTAGAGGCGCTCGAAGCCCTCCTCGGAGTTCGCGATCGCGTAGATGGGCTGCACCGACGTCTCCGCGGGCGGGTCGATCGCGAAGGTGATGTCGAAGTGGCGGGCCTCGGAATGCACGGCGATCTCGGTCACGTTGCGGACGCCGTCGAGGGCCTTGCCCGGGGTCGTCTTCCGCGTACCCAGGGTGATGAGGTCGCCCGCGTTCGCTTCGCCGACGAACGCGACATTCGACGCACTCGTGAAGGTCAGCTCGATCGTCTCCTCGCCCTCGTTGCGCAGCCGGTAACGCACGCCCGCGGCCAAGCCCTCGTCGGCGATCCGGATGTCCTTGCGGATGCCGAGACCCGGGACGCTCGCGAGCGACTTCGCCGGCGGCTCAAGGATGAGGCTCACCGTGCGCGCCTCGCGCTGCGGCGTGAGCTGATAGGGCAACGCGTGGAGGCTCACGGGATCCGCGCGACCGACCCGGAAGCTGTCCTGGAAGAACGCGCGGCGCGCGTCGTCGTACTCGAGTAGCTTCACGAGCCCGCGCTCCTTGGCGCGAACGACCTCGTGGATCGACTTGGAATCCTTCTCGGAGGCCTTTCCGATCTTGACCTTGCCCGCCTTCTCCGCGCGGCGCAGCATCTCGTGCTCGTTCTCCGGCCGGCGGGCGAGCGTGTCGATGAGGTTCGTCGCGGAGGCGTAGATGTCCCACTCGATGATCGAGCCGCCGTGGACGTGCACGAACACCGCGCCGGCGTTCCCGCGGAACAGATACTCGTCGAGCCCGTCGACGTCGTAATCGCGCTGCTCGCCCGCGGCCACCCGACGCTCGGCGAGCAGCCGCTCCGCGCGGAGCAGCGCGCCGTAGGCGTCGGCGCGAAGGTGCGGCAGGTACAGGCCGCCGAACACGCCATGCCAGTAGACGTCATTGGTCTGCGCGCGCCAGAGGTTCTGCTGGGCCTGCCGCACCTCGGGTGACGCATCGAGGATGCTGCGTCGGGCGAGCTCCTCGGACACGATGAGCATCCGCTTGTGCAGCGCGTTCGCTTCCGGGTACTTGGCGAGGAAGTTCCGCCACGGCGGCAGCGCCACCAGCGACGCGAGGTCGTCCTTCAACGCGTTGCGGGCCTGCGTGAACCGACGCGCCGCACTCGCGTCGAGCGACCACTCGCCCATCTCGTGATACGTACCGCCGGGGAGGTAGACCCGGCGCGACGGCTTCTGGAAGATCCAGGCGTCCTCGAGCGTCGTGGTCTCGATGAAGTCGGCCTGGGCGATCTGCGTGAAGAGGTCCTCGAGCCAGCCGTCCTTGTGGACGCGCTGGAACGTCCCGGGCCACGCGCCGAACTTCTCGCCGTCGTCGGCGTACACGACGAGCTTCGCGCCAGCCGCGTGACGCTCGCGCAGCTCCTTCATCGTCTGCCCGACGTCGCGGAACGGGATGAGGTAGCGCAGGCGCGTGCTCGCCGGATACAGCACGAGCGGGAAGCCCTGATCCTCGGTGATGAACGACTCCCCGAGCTCGTCGCGACGGAGACCGGCCTGCAGGAAGTGCTCTTCGTCCAGGATCGTGTACGCCACGCCGGCCTCGGCGAGGATCGAGGGCAGGTGCGGCTCCCACACGCGCTCGGTGAGCCAGGCCCCGAGCGGACGCCGGCCGAAGATGGCGGCCACCCGATCGGTGAGCGCGCGGATCTGCCCGACGGCGTCACGTCGCGGGACGCCGACCAGGATCGGCTCGTGGTAGCCACCCGAGAGCAGCTCGATCTGGCCGCGCTTCACGAGGTCGGCGAGGTCGCCGATCACGTCGGGACGATTGCCCTCGAGCCAGTCCAGGAGCGGGCCGGAGAAGTGGAGGGTCGCCTTGACTTCGGGGTGCCGATAGAGCGCAGCCACGAGCGGCGCATACGCGCGCTCGGCTACGTCAGCGAATACATGGGGGAAGTTCCCCGCTGGCTGGTGCTGGTGAAAAACCAGCGCCAAACGCAGCCGATCGGCCACTTGGAGGCATTCTACCAAATTTCATTTCGCCGTACGGTCTGCGTACAAAATCGGCGGCTGCTTGTAAGGATTATCGACACACCGCATGGATTCCGTCAGACTGGGCGACAGCGTGAAAGAGCGCTTCCTCCTGTTGTGTGCAGCGACCCTGATCGCCGTGGCTGGCTGCACGCCCGTCGCGGTCACCCCACCGGCCTCGTCCGCTGCGCGCACGAGCGCCGCGCCGACGCCGACCCAGACGCTTGCCCGGCCGTCGCCGACGACGCCTCCGCCCACGCCAACGTCCAGCCCGAGCGCCACGCTCGGCCCGAGCCCCTCGCCCGGCGCGACACCGGTGGCGTGCCCGGCCCAGAGCGGCGGCAGCACCACGTTCCAGGCCCAGATCACCGCGGTCCGCGCCGCGCACAACCCGGGATTCGACCGGGTGGTCTTCGAATTCGGTCCCACGACGGTCGGCCCCTACGGCCTCCCGCCCTGGTCGCTCGCCGTCGCGACGCAATTCATCGGGACGAGCGGGCGCCAGGTACCCGTCGACGGCAACGCCTTCCTGTCGATGCGCCTGAGCAACGCGTCGACCGTCGATCCCAATACCGGAATACAGACGTTCACCCAAACGGACCTCCGGCCCGGACTCCCGCTCGTGCGAGAGGTCAAGCTCGTCGAGGACTTCGAACGGGTGATGACCTGGGGCCTCGGGCTCGAGCGCCTGGCCTGCGCCAAGGTCAGCCAGCTGGCGAGCCCTGTCCGGCTCGTGGTGGACCTCCCGACCCCACCCTGAGATAATCGGGTCTCTCAAGACCGCGATCAGGGGAGCGAATCCACTTGGCTGATGCACCGAAGCTCGAGGTCCGTCCGCGCACCGTGCTCGGCAAGAAGGTCGGCGCGCTGCGCCGCGAAGGGCGCCTGCCCGCCGTGATCTTCGGGGGCCACGCGGACTCGACCCCGGTCGAGACGGACACGAGCGTCTTCCAGAAGGGCTATCGCCGCTGGGGCCAGACGACGCTCCTGTCGCTGACCGGACTCGACGGCGGCGACGTCGCGGTGCTCGTGCACGACGTTTCACGCGAGCCGAAGAGCGGCTCGCTGCTGCACGTCGACTTCGCGCGTGTCTCGCTCACCGAGAAGACGCACGCGATCGTGCCGCTGCACTTCACCGGCGAGTCTCCCGCCGTCCGCACGCACGGCGGCGTCATGGTCCACGCCCTGAGCGAGGTCCGCATCGAGGCCTTCCCACAGGACATCCCGCACCAGATCGAGGTCGATCTCGCCAAGATCGAGCAGATCGAGGACACGCTCTACGTGCGAGACCTCGTGGTCGATGCTTCGAAGATCGAGATCCTCAACGACGGCGAGCAGGTCGTGGCGAAGGCCGTCGCGCCGCGCGCCGAGGAAGTCGTCGAGAAGCCGGCCGTCGCGGTCGAAGGCGAGGCCGTCGAGGGCGAGCCGGCAGCGGAAGGTGCCGCACCGGCGGCGGCTGGTGCCGCGCCCGCCGCCGGCGGCGCGCCGGCCGCGGGTGCCCCGGCGGCAAAGGGTGCCCCGCCCGCAGCCAAGGCCGCGCCAGCCCCAAAGGGCAAGAAGGGCTAGCCGAAACGAGGTAGCTCCCGGCCGGGTAGTTCCGGCAGTGGAGCAATCCGCCGGGGTACCGGCGCGCCGTTTCGCGGGTCAGGCCGGCCGCGACATCATCTGGGCGGTCTTCAACGCGAACCTGGCCGCCATCCTTCTCCTCTGGTGGGTCGGCAGCGGCCACGACGGTGTGAGGACCGGCGCCGACGCCCTCAACGTCATCGGCCGGGTCACCGCGCTCATCGGCACGTACCTCGTGCTGTGGGAGCTCCTGCTCATGGCGCGGATCCCGTGGCTCGATGACGCCTTTGGCATGGAGGGTCTCGTCGTCCTCCACCGCCGGAACGGGTTCCTGATCATCTGGCTGCTGGTGACGCACGGCGTCACACAGACGATCGCGTACGCGATGGACAACAGCTACGGCATTCTCCAGCAGCTCGGCGATTTCATCGACCACTACGACGGCCTCGTGCCGGCGATCGCCGCGCTGCTCCTGCTGATCGCAGTGGCCGGGCTCTCGATGTCCGCCGCGCGGCGACGGCTCTCCTACCAGACCTGGTACTTCATCCATCTCTACTCGTACGTGGCGATCGCGCTTGCGTTCGCGCACGAGCTCACCGTGGGCATCGATTTCATCCGCGCGCCGCTGTCGGTCGCGTACTGGTGGGCGCTGTACGTCGTCGTCAGTGTCGCGCTGCTGTACTACCGCGTGGCGCGACCGCTGATGCGATACGACCGGCACCGGTTCCGCGTCGAACGCGTGGAGCGCGAGGCGCACGAGGCGATCTCGGTCTACGTGTCCGGACGCGACGTCGCGGCGCTGCCGGTCCAGGCCGGGCAGTTCTTCCTCTGGCGGTTCCTCGACGGCTCGCGCTGGTTCGAGGCGCATCCGTTCTCGCTCTCGTCGGGTCCGGGCGCGCGGCATCTTCGCTTCACCACCAAGAGCATCGGCGACTTCACCGCCGGCCTCCCGCAGCTCCGACGGGGAACGCCGGTCATCGTCGAGGGACCGTTCGGGCTGTTCACGCGCGAGGCCTGCCGGAGCGCCAAGGCGTTGCTGGTGGGCGGCGGGATCGGGATCGCGCCGATCCGGCCCCTCGCCGAGGTCCTCGCACGCGACGGAGTGGATGTATGCGTCCTGTACCGCTGCCGGCGCCAGCGCGACATCGCCTTCCGCGGCGAGTTCGACTCGCTCGAATCGCGGTTCGGCGTCCGGGTCGAATATTTGGTGAGCAACCGCGGGCCGCAGGGCTGGATCCATGCGGACTGGTTCCAGCAGGCGAACCTGGTCAAACTGGTGCCTGACGTGCTCCAGCGCGACGTGTTCATCTGCGGGCCGCACGGTATGACGCGGCAGCTCGTCCATACGCTGCGGGCACTCGGCCTGGCCCCCGACCGCATTCACACGGAGGCGTTCGCCTTCTGATGAGACGCGCGCTTGCGGCCCTCGCGGCCACCGTCATCGGCGTGTACTGGGTCGTGACCTTCAAGGTCTCGGCCGAGCCGATCGAGGTCCCGGTCGTGAGCGTGCCGTCGCCGCGGGTGACGACGGCACCCGGGCGCGCGCCTCAGCCGACCGCGCGGGCGACGAATCCGCCCGCGACCGGCAGTGCCACCGGCGGGACCGCGTTCACCGGACCGACCGTCGAGACGCCGTTCGGGCCGGTGCAGGTCCAGATCGCGATGTCGGGCGGCAAGGTCCTCGACGTCCAGGCGCTCCAGCTGCCGAGCGACCGCTCGCGGTCCGCACGGATCAGCCAATACTCGGCGCCGATCCTTCGCTCTGAGGCGATCCAAGCGCAGTCGGCGCGCGTGGACATCGTCTCGGGCGCGACCTACACGAGCCGTGCATACGCCCAGTCCCTCGCGAGCGCCCTGAAGCAGGTGGGCCAGTAGCGATGCGCCGGACCGAGGAGATCATGGGGATGCCGATCACGATCGACGTGCGCGACGGCGAGGCGGGCATGGGGATGGACGAGGCGTTCGCGGAGCTCCGGCGCATCGACGCGGTCTTCAGCCCGTTCGCGCCGGACAGCGCCGTGTCGCGGATGAACGATGGTCGCCTGCGGATCGACGACGCGAGTGCCGAGGTGCAGGACGTGCTCGCGCGCTGCGAGCGGTACGAGGCGTCGACCGGCGGGTTCTTCAGCCCATGGCATGGCGCGGTCCTCGATCCGTCCGGTTACGTGAAGGGTTGGGCGATCGAGCGAGCCTGCGCGGTCCTCGACGCGCATGGTCATCGCGCGTACTACGTCGATGCCGGCGGCGACGTGATGACGCGCGGGTCCGGCGACGACGGCCAACCGTGGCGCATCGGGATCCGGCACCCCGTCCAGCGGTCATCCGTCGTTCGGGTCGTGCTCGGCGGCGACCTCGCCGTCGCTACGTCCGGCACCTACGAGAAGGGCGCGCACATCTACGACCCGCATACGGGTGAGCCGGCGGACGAGCTCGTGAGCCTCACCGTGGTCGGCCCGAGCATCGTCGAGGCGGACGTGCAGGCGACCGCGGCATTCGCGATGGGCGGGCGGGCGATCGACTACCTCGAAGGCCTGCCGGGCTACGAGGCCTACGCGATCGGCCGGGATCTGCGCGCGACCTGGACCACCGGCTTCGACGCGCTGTGCGCGGCTGGCTAGCTGACCTTGGCGAAGTCCTCGATCCGCGCGCCGGGGAACGGATTGTCCGTTCGCTCGAGGCTGCGCAGCTCGACCTGATCCTCGGCCGTGCCGCGTGCCGCGATCTCGAGCGAGCGCTGCAGCCGCTGGGCGTGTGAGCGGAAGCGTTCGGCGGCATAGTCGCCGGCCTGGCCGGTGGTGACGAGGAACGGCCAGTCACTCGACTCGAGCAGCAGCAGCTCGCGAAGCGCGTGATCCGCCGCCCGCTTGCGGAGCGCGTCGCGCGGCGGGTCGTCCGCGAGCGGCTGCACCTTCGATGCGGCGCTCCGGATCCCGTCCCACATCCAGTTCGTCTGCGGCGCGATCCAGGTCGAGTGATCGTTGTTCTTGCCCCACGAGCCCTCGGCGAGCGCGATCCGCTCGCGCGGCGGCTGCGCCTCGAGCCTTCCGGCGACCGTCGTCGCGAGGTCAGCGAGGTCGCGCAACACGAGGCCGAGCCAGTCGATGCCCTCGAACCACCAGTGGCCGAACAGCTCGCTGTCGAAGGTCGTGACGAGCATCCCGTCGCGCCCCGTCGCGCTCCGGTGCGCGGCGAGCTCATCTCGGACCGATGCCGTGAAGTGCTCGGCATGTGCGCGGACGCGGTCGCCCGCCATCGGCACCGAGTACTCGGCCTTGTTTCCGAGATCGGTCGTGCCGGTGACGCGCCAGTAGCGGAGACCGGAGCGGTCGTCCTTACGGTGGAACTCGCGGTAGAAGGGGTCGCCGGGGTAGCCCTGCGAGGCCGACCACACCTGGCCGGAGATCTCGGGATGGCGCGACACGGCGGCGACCCCCGAGTCGGCGACGAGGTACGGCCGGAAGAGGTCGACCTCGGGGTCGATGAGCGGTTCGGCCTGATCCAGCACCGCCACGTGCGCGCCGGTCCCCGAGTGGCGCTCGGCCCGCTTCGAGCGGAATGGCTTCGCGGCGAGCCCGACCTCGCGTCCGCGCATGAGTGCCGCGTCCGTGAAGAAGTGCGTGAACCCGTGGCGCTCGAGGGCGCGTTCGAGGCCGGGCTTGTACGCGCATTCCGGAAGCCAGATGCCGGTCGGCTCGATGCCGACCAGGCGCTTGGTGGACGCGAGCCCGACACGGAGCTGCGCCTCGACCGAGCGCGCGTCGAGCAGCGGCAGATAACCGTGCGTCGCGGCGGAGGTGAGGATCTCGACCTCGCCCGTGCGCGCGAGGTCCGCGAAGGCGCCGACGATATCGCGCCCGAAACGCTGGGTGAACGCAAGCTTCAGCCGGCCATATGAGCCTCGGTAGAACTCCGCGACCGCCTGCTTCGCCGACGCTCCGGCGATGCCGAAGTCCCAGGCGTCGAGCTCCGCCCGCCGGATCTGATCGTCGGCGTAGGCGAGGAAGCGCGTGCAGATATCGGGATCGGCCAGCTGCTCGAGCAGTGTCGGGGTGAGCCCGATGGTGATGCGGTAGCGCACGCCCTCGTCGCGGAGGTCGTGCAGGAGCACGAGCAGCGGCAGGTACGTGCCGAGAATCGCCTCGTGGACCCACTCCTCTCCGTGCGGCCAGCGTCCGGCGCCCCGCACGTAGGGCAGGTGGGAATGGAGCACGAGGGCGTAGGCGTCGGTCATGCCCTGAGCCTAGCCCCCGTCGATGGCGCGAAGCTCGCTGACCGTGAGGATGAGGACGAGGACGGTCGCGATGGCGACGCTGGCACACCACGGGCAGATCGCGCGGATGACGAACAGCTCGAGGTAGCTGAGGTAGGCGACGTAGAGCGACGCCGCGAGACTCAGCCCAAAGAGCGCGGTCAGCGTCCACGCGGGCGGGTCCGGCCTCAGCCGCCACGCGGCGACCGCGGCGAGGATCCCGAGACCGACGAGGCCGATGACGGCGACCGGTATGACGCCGACCATCGAGTAGCGGCTGGCCTGCACCGTCTCGCAGCCGCCGGCACCCGCGCAGAGCGCAAGGCTGCCCGAGTAGTGCACCCAGGTGAGATATGCGCTGACCAGGGTCCCCACCGCGGCGACCGCAAGCGTGGCCGCCCGGACTCTCACTTGATCAGCGGCTCGATCGCCGCGCGGAGCTGGTCGATCGACAGAACGCCTTCAAGCTTGCGGCCGTTGATGAAGAACGTCGGCGTGACGCTCACGCCCTTCGCCTGACCGGCCTTCGTGTCGTCGGTGACGCGCTGCTTGTAGCGATCGGAGTCGAGGCATGCGTTGAACGCGCCACCGAGGCCGAGGTCGCCGCCGATCTTGTCGAGATTCTGCTTCGAGAACGTCCCGCCGTTCTCGCCACCCTGTGTCGCGTATAGCCGATCGTGCAGGTCCCAGAACCGATTCACGTCCCCCGCGCATTCGACGGCCTCACCGGCCCAGATCGACTCCTGGCCGATGAACGCCATGTGGTGGAAGACGAGCCGCACTTTGCCTGTCGCGATGTACGCGGTCCGCAGCTGGGGCTCGGTGCCGAGCGCGAATTGCCGGCACGCCGGGCATTGGAGATCCGCCCACTCCTCGATCGTGACCGGCGCATTGGGTTCGCCCATGACGTTCCCCGATACCCGGATCCCGGAGGCAGCCGGTGGAGGCGGAGGAGTGTTCTGCGTGGTGTTGGCGATGAGGATGACGGCCACCACGCCGACGACGGCGACCGCGGCGACGATGGCGAGCTGAGCGCGGCTCGGGCCCGCGGTCGCCCTGGCCGGTCGAGCCTTCGGGGGACGCGTAGCGCGCGGTCGACGCGGTGGTCGGGCCATCGACGGAGCGTACGCTCGCGCGTACGGTGCGCCCGAATAGCATCCCCGCGTGGGGGCGCGGCCGTTCGACATCGATCCGGACATCCGCCGCGCCGCGACGCTGCCGGCTCGCGTGTACTCGGATCCCGAGCTGTTCCGCTTGCAGCGGGAGCGCGTCTTCGCGCGGACGTGGCAGTACGCCGGGCACGACGACCTCGTGAGCGTTGCCGGCCAGGTGTTCCCGTTCACCCTCCTGCCGGGCGCGCTCGACGAGCCGCTCGTGCTGACGCGCGATGCGGAGGACCGGCTCCACTGCCTCTCGAACGTCTGCACGCACCGCGGGACGCTCGTCGTAGAGGGCGCCGGGCACCTCCAGCAGCTGCGGTGCCGCTACCACGGCCGAAGGTTCACGCTCGACGGCCGGTTCCACTCGATGCCGGAGTTCGAGAGCACCGCAAACTTCCCGTCGAAGGCCGACGACCTGCCCCAGCTCGCGCTCGCGCAGCTCGAGCGGTTCCTGATGGTGGCGCTCGTGCCGGCGATGCCGTTCGACGAGGTGGCCGCACCGGTCAGGGCGCGGCTTCGCGGACTGCCGTTCGCGGATCTCGTCTACGACGCGAGCGCGGCGCGCGACTACCTCGTGGAGGCGAACTGGGCGCTGTACGTCGACAACTACCTCGAGGGCTTCCACATCCCGTACGTCCACTCGAGCCTCGCGACGACGCTCGACTACGGCGCATACGCCGTTGAGCTCGAGCGGTACGTGGTCCTGCAGCTTGGCGTCGCGAAGCCTGGCGAACGGTCGTTCGCGCTACCTGCCGGTCACCGCGACGCCGATCGGTCCATCGCGGCGTACTACTTCTGGCTCTTTCCCACCACGATGTTCAACGTGTACCCGTGGGGCGTGTCGGTGAACGTCGTCACGCCCCTCGCGGTCGATCGCACGCGGGTGTCGTTCCTGCCGTTCGTCTGGGACGAAGGCGCACGCGGCGAGGGTGCGGGCTCGGGGCTGGACCGGGTCGAGCGCGAGGACGAGGCGATCGTCGAAGCGGTGCAGCGCGGGGTGCGCTCGCGGCTGTACGTCCGGGGCCGCTACTCCCCCACGCGCGAGGGCGGCGTGCACCACTTCCACCGGCTGCTCGCCGAATTCATGCATGCCTGAGGTCCGCTCGGTGCGCGCGGAGCTCGACGACCTCGACGCACTGGCGCCGTTGTTCGATGCCTACCGCCGGTTCTACGGACAGCCGTCCGATCTCACGGGCGCGCGAGTCTTCCTCGGCGACCGATTCAAGCGCGGCGAGTCAGTGATCTTCCTGGCCGTCGTCGACGGCGCGATCGTCGGCTTCACCCAGCTGTACCCCTCGTTCTCATCGGTCTCGATGAAGCGGCTGTGGGTCCTGAACGATCTCTTCGTGACCCCGGACGCACGCAAGTCGGGTGCGGGACGCGCGCTGCTGGAGCGGGCGGAGCGCTGGGCGGCGGAGACCGGCGCGAAGGGCCTCACGTTGAGCACGCAGATCACGAATCTTGACGCGCAACGGCTGTATGAGGCGTGCGGCTGGACGAAGGATGACGAGTTCCTCCACTACCACCGCTTCTTCTGACCCGGGGTATCCTCCGCTGCGATCACGCACTGGGGGGAACTGCGATGGCGAATCCGGTCATGTGGTTCGAGATCATGGGCAAGGACTCCGCCGGCCTGCAGCGCTTCTACCGCGAGGTCTTCGCATGGAAGCTGACGCCGCCGGTGAAGGAGATGGGCAACTACAGCATGCTCGAGCGGCCCGACACCGGCATCGGCGGCGGGATCGGCGAGGGCGACGCGCGGGTGAGCGTCTACGTGGAGACGCCGGATCCGCAGCGGTTCGTCGACAAGGCGGTCGCCGCCGGTGCGACCGTGCTCATGCCGGTCACGCAGATCACGCCGACGACGACGATCGCGATGCTGATGGACCCGGCCGGCAACACCTTCGGCGTGATGAAGCCACCGCCCGCTGCGACAGGGCGCAAGACCACCAAGCGCACGACGGCAGCGAAGGCAACGCGCCCGCGGAAGAAGTCGACCGCCGCTCGGGGGCGCACGACATCGGCTCGGCCGAAGAAGCGGACCCGCCGCAGCTAGCGCGTCGTGCGAGCCGACTGAGTTCGTCGCTTCGCGTGTCGGCCTGATCGAGGCCGAACGCCATAAAATGATGTTCGGCCTACCAGGCCGACGTAGCTCAGTTGGTAGAGCAGCGGTTTCGTAAACCGCCGGTCGGCAGTTCGAGTCTGCCCGTCGGCTCAGCATTCGTTGGGGGAACTTGGCGACCCGCATGAATCCCGACTGCCGGTTGCAGCCAACCTGCAGCCAATCTCGGTCGTCCGCAGTTGCATCATCGACGCCGTCCACGCCGTCCATGAAACAGCGAAGGTTCTGAGGCAGAAGCGCGAGGAGCCGAACGTAGTTGCAGCTCGCCGGGGGGATCGACCTGATTGGGACTCGCGAACGATGAGTGGTGTTTGCGGGATCGTGCTCGCCGCCGGTGGTCGACGCGAAGGCGCCGTTAGGCGTGTCGGTAGACGCGGAGCCCCTTCCGAGGCGCGCCAGGCAGCAACGAGCGCACCCGATCGAATAGCCCCGGCCGGAGCGTTGTCGGCAGTCCGGTCTCGGCCCCTCCGAATGGCGCACCGTCCCCGAAGAGACAGGCCATCGACAGTCGCCCTTCCCCGGCGCGAAGCGCGATGGTGAGGTCGTCCTCGATCCTCACCTGCTGCCAGCCCTGGGTCCGCTTTCGAGCCGCGGCGTCGCGGGACGAGTCACGCGTTGCTCTTCCCCGCTGCACTTGTCTGAGCACGGCTTCTGGCAGGACGTTGTGCGCGAAGGTGCCGAGCGGGCCAGTCACGATGCACCAAAGATCATTGCTTTCGAGCTGCCTGCGAAATGACACTCGGCAGTCGAGAACAGGAACGACGGCAAGCGGCTCACCGAGGTGCTCGCGCTCGATCCAACCTTGCTCGCCCACGAGGCAACTATGAACCGGCTCGTCAACACACAGCGCACAGCCTGTCGCCGCGACTGGTGATAGCCGGCGCGTAGCACCAACTCAGTTATGGCTGTCCCCTTTGTTATCGCTCATCGCGTAGGTACATGCAGGCAATCGTCTACATGGCCACGAGGACCCGGAATAGCTGCTCGTTTGGCCGGCGTGAAGACCGAGCCAGACGGCCGCTGCATTCCCGGAGACCACCGCCAGTGCGAACCCAGCAAGCACCGTAATGAGGACCGCGACCAGCGCTCGATCCGGACGCGTCGTGCGCATCATCGCCAGGGAGCCCGCAACGAACGCGCACAAGCCGCCAAGGGACGCGAAGCTTTCCGGTGTTCCGCCGTAGCCGGCGCCACTTGGTAGGAGCAACAAGCCGGTTCCAATGAGTAAGCCGGTCCGGCCTGAGCGGTGCTGGGCGACCGCGACCACGACCAAGACCAGTCCCGTGGTGACGACGACCACCAGATTGCCGAGAGCGGTGAGATCGCTCAGCCGAGGTGGCGGAACACCCGGTTGCTGCCACGCACGTATTCCGAGTACGCCGCCCACCAGCGCCGCGGCCCCGGCTGCCACCCCAAGGGCTCGAGACGCGACAAGAATTGGATCCCCCTCTTTCATTTTCCGTTGCCGATCCCGCGCCCCTCGCCGCCCAGTGGCCTAGGTGGGCGGTAAGAGGCGCCGTCGCGTCCCAGAAATACGCGCGCGCGATGCGCACCGCGGTGGCCCGACTCTAGCGCGGCTAGCACCGAGCCGACGCGGCCGCTGACTCAGCGACCCCTCCGAAGATCATCACGACTGGCAGACGCTTCCGCATGTGTAAGTGGCCCGCACCCTCGAACCGACGAAATCTCAACCCGGTCTGCTCACGCGCAGTCGGCGCCAATGAACCAGACCCGAGAAAGAGCACACCACTAGCTGGGCGTGCGATCCCCTCCGGAGTGCGACCGAGGGCGACCGGAAACGAGAGGATCACGAGACCGCCGCCAATGAACATCAGCGCGACCGTCGCTATCAGCAGACCAATGACCTCTCTGGCTCCCGCCTGCCCACGAACTAGACGTGGCCACCGGCTGACCGAATTACAGAAGCATCAGGCGCCGGACGGCAATGATCGAATGCTGGTCACGTCATGCGAGGTCAGGTGGGCCCTGCACGCGGGTGGATGCCGGAGCATGTGCCGGTTACCGGCCGACCGCGATTTGGTCGAGGTCCCGACCGACGATGACTTCCCCGGCGAAACTTGCGCGCACGATGTCAAAGTCGGAGTCGTCCGCGGTTGGTGGGAGAACTGGACTCAAGACGAGTTTCGTGACACCTGCGGCCGAGGCGACCGACCCCACCGCGTCGGCGGTTGTGTGGGAGCTCGCGATGTCGCCGAGACGCGCCCGCGCCGCTGGTTCCACCAATAGGCGCTCCATCGCGGGCACCGCGATCACTTCATGGACAAGGATGTCCGCCCCGCGGGCCAAGCGGATGACGTTGTGTGTTGGTCGCGTATCCCCGGAGAACACGATCACCCCGTCCGGGGTTTCAAAGCGGAAACCGAACGCGGGGAACGCCGGCCGGTGATCGACCAGCGTGGCCAGCACGCGAACATTCGCGTCCTCGAAGACCGCGAACGGCTCCATCTCAGGCGCTGGATCGGCCCCGAGGACGTACTCGATTCCCGCTGGAAGCTGAATGTCGTGCGCGTCAAACGATGCTTCGGGGTTTGCGGCGCTTCCTCGGCGGAGTGACCGCTCGTTGAGGTCGGTCGCATATGCGGTAAGGAGGTCTCTCGTCAGGTCTGCTGTTCCCGGCATCGGGTTCTGCGGCTTGACCAGGATGCTGGTGGGTCGGTCAGCGAACATATCCGTGGTCGACCCGCGTGGTCCGGGGCCGTATATCTGGATCGGCTCTGTCCGATTGCGCAACCCATTCAGGAAGCCTGCGACCAGCAAACCCGGATAGCCAATCGTGTGGTCGGAGTGCAGGTGGGAGAAGAACACTGCCGAGAGATCCTCGAGGCCGTGCGCGAAGCCCGGCGGGCCGAGACCGGCCTGACGATATCGGGCGGCGACGCCCTCGCCGCAATCGATCAAATAGATCGAGCCATCGATAACGACCGCCGACCCCACGCCGCGTCGCGATTGACCGGCGTAGTACACCGAGCCACCAGCAGTCCCGAGCAGCACAAGTCGAGTGCGAGTCTTAGGAGGTGACAGCGTGCCGCGCGGCGGCCTCTCTTGCTGGGCGCGAATCATGCCGATTGAGTTCTGCCCCACCTCGTTGCGCTCACTCACGTACAAGCGGCGCGTTCCATTCCTTATCCAACGAACGGGACGAGACCCGTCGTGGGCCATCGGAGAGCCGCGCGCTGGGTCGCCGGTCACGCGCGCGATCCAGCCCGATGGCTGTCTTGGATCGTGACACGCTCACACCTAGGGTGCTTCCCCTGGCCTGTCCGATCCGAGGAGCCAGGCTCGGCCCTCGGCGTAGAGCTTGTCGACGGCCGCGCCACGCAGCCCCGGCAAGCCGACCTTCACGGTGAAGCCGTTTCTGCTCTGGAGGTACGCGAGGTGGCGATAACCTTCCGGGAAACGTGCGAGCGTGCCTGCATCCAGCTTTAGGCTTGCTGCCGGATCAACCGGATCGATCCGATCCTTCTCGTAGATTGGCTGGCGCCGCACGATGCCCCAGCGCTCATCGCGCTTCTCGAAGAAATCGTAGAAGCGACCAGTGCAGACGACATCAGCGAGAATCCCATCGACCGATGCGCGCTGATTGATGGCCATCTTCGTCTGCGAGATAGCGCGAACGCCGATCACATCGCAGGTGAATCCGCCGAGAAAGTGCAGGATGTTCACGCCGTTGTTGAATCCTTCGCGGCTTACCTCGATGAACCGGTGCGCTGGCCCCTGGAACCAGGTGGCGGTCATCCAACCATCCGCGTGCCACACGCTGGCGAAGCGCTCCCAGTCGCCCGCGTCGCGCCACATCGCCCAGTTTTCGACGATCTCGCGAATCGCGAGCTTGTCGACTGCACGCGGATCCATTGGGGGCCTCACATCGCGCGCTCAATACGGCGCCGGGAGTCTGTCTTCTTGTGCGCAAGTCTGCGCTCGCGCGTCAACACAACGTGGGCACGGCCCGT
>DATJHW010000034.1:0-8344 GCA_035493615.1 Saccharimonadales bacterium (SeqCode)
TTGAAGGCCTCGAACGAGACCTCATAGGTCGAGCTGGCCGGGACGGCGGCACGCGAGGCCGCGTCCACGATCTCCCAGACCCCGTCGGTCGGGCCGGCCGTGATGATGCGGGTGATCGTGGCCGGCCCGGTGGTCAGCGGGATCGCCTGGGAGGATGCGGTGAGCGGCACGCCGTACGGGTGCAGTGCGGTCGCGTTCACGCGGCCGCTGATCACATGCAGGGTCATCCGCATCGCGGTCGTGCCCGCTGGCACGTCGAAGAACGCCTTGGGCTGTCCGGCCTCGAAGCGGAACGCGCTGCCCGCGACGGTCGCCTTGTAGCTGTTGGCGGCGTTCAAGGGGATCGACACGATCACCGTATTGAGCGTCGCGTAGTCGATACCGACGGTCTTCGGATCGTCGAGGACGAGGATCGCGCTGTGCACGCCGGCGGCGCCGGGCGTGACCGTGACGGGAAGCGTGGCCGAGCCGTTCTTGTTGAACGTCAGGCTCGTGACGGCCGCCGGGAGGGCGAACGTGCCGTCGTTGCCGATCCACCTGAGGCCGAAGGTGGAGCTACCGCCATCGGTCCGGCTGAAGGTGTACGTGCGCGTGTACGCCGCAGCGCCCACGTGGACACCCTCACGGTCGTAGATGCCCGTGCCGATGCCCGGTGTCGCGAGGAAGCCGCTGAGCTTTGTGTTCGTCGCGACCGCGGAGCTGATGTCCGCCGTCTTGACGTCCTGCGCGAGCAGCGCCCACGCGCCACTCACGTTGATCAGGCCGAAGCCCTGCTCGTGGGCCTGGTAGTGCGCGATGAACCGAGCCGATGACCGCATCGCCTGGCGCAGCTGCGCCGGGTTGTGGCCATGACCCGTCTGGATCGCCGCCGAGAGCAGCAGGGCCGCCGCTCCGGTGGCCTCCGGTGCGGCCATCGACGTGCCATTGAGCATTCCCAGGCCGGGTCCGCAGTTCGGTGTGCTGAGGCACTGGCCCGCCAGCCAGGTCGGGATCGCCCCCGTGGCATTGCCCGGGGCGACGACGTCGGGCTTGAAGCCGCCGTCCTCAGCCGGCCCGCGCGAGCTGAAGTCGTGCAGGGCCTCGCTGTTGACGGCCGTGTTGCCGTAGTTGGCGAAGACCGAGTCGCTGGTCCAGTACGCACCGACGCTCATCACCTTCGTGGCGACCGACGGGTCGCCGATCGTGTTGACGCCGGGGCCGCTGTTGCCGGCCGAGATGAAGAGCTGCGCGCCCCACTTGTCGATGAGCCGGTTGTAGAGGATCGCGCGTGCGTTGTTGCCGTCGTTGAGCGATGGGAGTCCGCCGATGCTCATGTTGACGACGTTGACATGCGCGTCTTTGACCGCGTAGATCATGCCCTCCGTGAGCGCATGCGCCGTGCAGCCGCTCGTGAAGAGGCAGACGCGGATGGACACTTCCTTCGCGCCCGGTGCGGCGCCGGTGGCGCTCCCGAAAAGGGTGCCGCCCGCCATGATGCTCATGACGTGCGTCCCGTGCTCACCGGAAACGATGCCGAGGCTCACGTAGCCGTCGGCCGCGTCGATCTGCGTGACGAACGGGACCGACTCACGGATCGCGGTCGCCGGGTTGTCGCGACCGTACTGACCCACCGCGAAGTCCTTCTTGTACTCGCGCATGCCGACCTCGTCGGCGAACGAGCCGTCCGCGTTGGAGTCGTGCCAGACGTAGCCATTCTGGGTGCCGTCCCACAGCAGCGCGAAGACCTCGTCGCATCTGCCGTTGCGGTTGAGATCGCCGCTCGTACCCGAGCGGTTCGTGCAATTCACGTCATATTCCGCCGCTGCCGAGCCGTTCAGTCTCGAGAAGTCGACGTTGTTCTCGTTGAACGAGCCGAACCGCCACGTGCCGTTGGGCGCCCCGGTGTAGGTCCGTCCGTCGATGGTGAACGTGCCGCCGACGACGTTGACCGTCCGATCCATCTTGATCCACGACGGGTCGCCGTCGGTCACCGGATCGGTGTAGGAGACCCAGTCGACGATCTTGCGCTCGCCGGTCGTCGTCGTCTGGAGGGCCGGATGACCGATGTCTACGCCCGTGTCGAGGTGGCCGATGGTGATCCCGCGGCCGTCCCACGTCGGGTGCGCGGCTACGAACTGCGGCGCGCCGGTGTCGCGAGTCGGCATGTAGGCGTTCTGAGCCGGTGTGGAACCGTCGGGCGGAAGCTGCTCGGGGGCAGGCGTGTCCCCGAGGTCCGGCGGCGTCAGGCTGAACGTTTGATCCGCCTCGACGCCCTGCACCCCGTCGATCTTCGCCGCGGCGTCGACCTGGTCGGCGGGCACGTCGGCGCGGATGTAGCCGACGTCCGTGTCCTGCTTGCGCACGATCGCGCCGAGGCTGCCGAGCTGGCTCGCCACCGCTGCCGTCCTCGTCTCGAGCGTCGCGAACAGCAGTGTCACCCGCTGGCCATTCACACTTGCGGCGGCGACAAGCTGACGGTCCGCCTTGCTCAGCTTTGCGGGCCCCCCGCCCGCGTTCGCCGGGACTGTCGACGAGATCAGAACGAGCGATGCTGTGAGCGCCAAGGCAAAGCCGTACGCGAACACCCGAGCCAATGAACCCTCCCGAGATTCCTCTGCGCCTAGTCCGTATCGACTAGTCGATCTGGACTAGGCGCGGGTCAGGATATCCGCGGACCGCCCAGCCGCAAAGTGCCGCGACCGCTCGCCAGACGCGCAGCCGGTGCTCGAGGGGATGGGAACCATGCTCGATGAAAAGCGTGGACGGGGCCGGTCACCGGCCCCGTCCACGCATCGGTCACGGGATCGCGACGCTGAACATGAAGACGTCCTCGTCCGGTCCGAGTGAGTTGCTGTTCCGCGTATCCGACCAGGTCATGTACACGATGTTGCCTGTCGGCGCGGCGGCGATGCTCGAGTAATCACCGAGGAAGCCGGCCTGCGCGGCGTTGGTCTCAGGGCTGGGGTTGCTCTGCGAGTCGCTCGCGTTCGTGTATGAGCCGAACACGCCACTCGACTCGACCAGGTAGCCATAGCCGAAGGTGCCATCGCCCTTGTGGGCGCCGTGGAGAACGGTGTTCGCCCGATAGGTACTGACCACGACCTTGCCCGTCGCAGTGATCGCCACGGACGGCTCGAAGTAGGTGCCCGTGGCCGGCATGAGCACGGCACCTCCTGCCGACGTCGCATCCGACCATGTGACGCCGTCGGCGCTCTCGGACACGACGACGTCGTACTTGCCGATCGTCCCGTTGCGGGTGTCGGTCCAGACCGCGGCCAGACGGCCGGTGGTGTGGTCGACAGCGAGTGCTGGGAAGTCGTCGCTGCGGATGTCGAGGGAGTCGACGCACTGCTCGGGCCCGCGCCCGAAGTCGCAGAGCGCGGCCTTGCTCTCGTCATCGGAGCCCACCTTGACCGGTGCACTCACCGACGAGAGGTCGGCGCTAACGTGCACGCCGAGCTGCTGGTCGACCAGCGTTGGCGTGTTGAAGTTGTTGAAGACGACGTAGACGCTGCCGTCGGGAAGCACGACCGGGAACGAGCCCTGGTCGAAGTTGCAGGCGTCGGCGTTCGATTGCTTGTTGCTGAACGTGCTTCCGCCGACGCACAGCGCGCTGTGGCCGCTGATCTCGATCGGCTTGGACCACGACCCGCTAGTGGCCGTCTCGGTCCACTTCGACAGCATGATCGGCGAGGCGCAGAACGCGCCCTTGTTGAACGACCGCTTGCAGCTTGACGAGGCCTGGAAATCGGTGAACGTGATGTAGACCGACGTCTCGCCGGCCCGCCAGTCGGCGGCGATGAATTCCTTGTCGAAGAAGTCCGTGCCGTTCGCGGTCTCCGCCACGATGAACGGCGACGGGCCGGCGCCGATGTTCGAGTACGCCGAGCCCTTGAGGCCCGGCGTCGACCGGGTCGCGGCGACGGCGGACGCGTTGGACGCGAGGTCGAAAAGGACGCACGAGTACCAGGCTCGACCGGTCCCATCCACGGTCACCGCCGGGTCGCTACCGGCGTCATACGTGTGACCGATCGGCGAGAGGTGCTGGTAGAACGGCGGCAGCCCGTCGCCCCAGGTCGCCCCGCTGTTCAGCGAGTAGTCGTATCCGCACTTGTTGAAGCCGATCCGGCTGTCGTTCTGCCCGCCGACGATGTTCGTGGCGTCGATCGGGTTGACCGTGATCTGCTCCTCGGCCTGCCGGCGGAGCGTGCAGTCCTGATTCATGCGCGGATTGGCCAGGCTTCCGCGATTTGCGCACCCGAGCGCCGTGGCCGTGGCGTCCGGCGGTGCGTCAGACGACGCGCTGCTTTGGACGTCGGCACCTAGGGCGCGCTCGTCATCGAACGTGACCTCACTGCCGCTGGACGGGTGCGCGATCGGCTTGCCGTTCTCGAGCGTCGAATGTCCGTTCGCCTTGTCGAGGAACGGGTTCGGCCCGGCGTTGGCCGCGGTGCCCGTCAGGACCACGCCCAAGATGAGTGCGGCCATCGTCAGGGCCGCGGCAATACGTCGGCGAATGTGCATCTGCCCCTCCTTGCCGGCCATACCGCCGGCGCCCGCGGATGGTACGCGCGCGGCGGCGCGGTCGATCAGGCTGGGACGGCGTCACCCACCCGTCAGGCGCCCAGGCGCGATCGGACCGCGGCCTTCACCAAATCTGGATTCGGGAAGCCGCCGTCGCGCGCCATCGAGTGGACGAGCTCGTCACCGACGCGGACGTCGAACGTGCCGTCGACGAAGGGGACGAGCTCGATCGCGGAGAGCTTCTCTCGGAACTCGACCATCAGATCGCGGGCGAGGTCGGTGGCCGCATTCTCGTAGCCGCACTCGGCGCAGTACGTGATGCGGATCCGGACCGCCGTCACGCCGCGGCCGGCGACCGTTCCACGATCTCGCGCAGGGCGCGGACCACTTCGCGATTGGCCCACGCGACGTCATCCTCGCGACGCTTCGTGATCTCGGCGGTGAGCCGCGCGCGGACGTCCTCGGCCAGGTCATCCGGCGAGGAGCCGTAGGCGCCGAACTCCGGATGGTCGGCGTGGATCCGCTTGCGCTGCTCGGCGCGGCGCTCCGTCACGCTGGCCGGCCGCTCGATGAACACGCCGAGCTCGTTGAACTGATCGTCGAAGAACGCGAAGACCGGGATCGACTCGAACTTTCCCTGATTCAGGTACCGCTGCATGAGGTCTTTGTTCTGGTCACGCAGGAAGATCCGCAGGTCGAGCGTGCCCGCCTCGCGCGCGAGCACCCCGAGGACGGGGAGATTCGCGATGACGTCTCCGCACCAGTCCTCGGCCAGTGCGAGGACGTGGATCGGCCCGCTGAGCGAGCGGAACGCTCGGAGGTCCTCGGGATCGATCTTGACCCGGGCCTCGTTCGCCTCGACCCGATCGAGGTTCCGGGTCATCTGGGCCTTGTACTCGTCGTACGTCAAGCCGGTCGCGAAGCGCGCACCGTCGATCGCGTTCATCTCGCCCTCCTGTCGTCCTCGCATTGAACACGGATGGCACGGCCGTTGCTTCCCGGCAGGTCATGGCCAGCTCGCCAGCCGACCCGGCCCGCGTCGCCCGCACCGCCGGCCTCCGGTACACGGACCCAACGCGACCGGGGATCACCCGACGCCGGTCCGGCAGGGGGTTCAGCTACCGGGCGCCCGACGGGTCGGCGGTCGCGGACCCGGACGAGCTCCGCCGGATCCGCCGCCTCGCGATCCCGCCAGCGTGGACGGACGTCTGGATCTCGCCCTCCGCGAACGATCATCTCCAGGCCACCGGCCGGGATGCCCGTGGCCGGAAGCAGTACCGCTACCACGAGCGCTGGCGGCACGTCCGCGACGAGACGAAGTACGCGCGCATGCTCGAGTTCGGCGCCGCGCTGCCCCGGATCCGGGCCCGCACCGACGCCGACCTCCGGAGCCCCGGGTTGACCCGCGAGCGGGTCCTCGCCGCGGTCGTCCGGCTGCTGGAATCGACGCACATCCGCATCGGCAACGACGAGTACGCGCGAGCGAACCGGTCCTTCGGGCTCACGACGCTGCGCGACGATCACGTCGCGGTGACCGGCTCGCGCATCAGATTCCGCTTCCGGGGCAAGAGCGGCGTGCCGCACGAGGTCGACATCTCGGACCGGCGGCTCGCGCGGATCGTCGAGCGGCTCGACGAGCTCCCCGGTCAGCACCTCTTCCAATACCTCGACGAGAGCGGGGAGCCGCGCCCGATCGGCTCCGATGACGTGAACGAGTACCTGCGCGAGGCCGCCGGCGAGGATTTCACCGCGAAGGACTTCCGGACGTGGGCCGGGACCATCCTGGCCGCGCGCGAGCTCGCCGGGTTCGAGCCGCACGCGAACGAGACGGAGGCCAAGCGCGACCTCGTGGTGGCGATCGACGTCGTGGCTCGGAGGCTCGGGAACAGTCGGGCGATCTGCCGGAGGTGCTACGTGCACCCGGCGATCGTGGCCGCGCATTTCGACGGCTCGCTCCGGCGGGCGATGCGCCGCCGTGCGGAGCGGCGGGTTGGACCGTGCGATCTCGACGCGGACGAGAAGCGCGTGCTCCGGCTCCTGCACGCGAGCGTGGCCAAAGGATCGACCCGAGCGGCCTGAGCCTCAGCGGCCCTCGATCGCGTCCGGCAGGTCGACGATGCGCACGATCTCGACGTCCGGCGGCGGATCGTCCGGCGCGAGGGGCTCGCCCGCGTGGCTCCCCTGCGTGACGTGGACCGTGACCGCATCCGGCATCTCGCGCTCGATATGGCCGAGGATGCGGGCCTTGTCGTCCACGAACACCGGCCGCGGACCCGCGAAGCGCGCGGTCACGTCGGCCAGCCGATCGTCCTTGTGCACGTAGATGAGGACGTTGCCGCGGACCGCCGCGGCGAGACCCGCGCGCTCGATCTTCCGCGGCTGGAACACCGGGTCGCCGTCGCTCAGGATGACCGGGGTCCACGCGCGCCAGAGGCGCTCGATCATCTGCATCGCTCCCGGATAGACGAAGACCCGATACGGGAGCGCATCGAGGATCCCGCGGATGCGCGCGGCGGCGGCCGCGTGCTCGAGGCCGAGCCGCTCGATGGTCGCCGGGAAATCGACGTAGTCCTTCGCGTCCCGGACGCGCTCGTAGAGCTCCCAGAATCGATGGGCCACGTCGGGGGCGACCGCATCCGCGATCCGCGACTCGAGGGCGGCCTTGGCGCCGTCGTTGTCCAGCAGCGTGTTGTCGACATCGAGGAACACCGGACGGGCCATCACGCGAGAGTATCGAGCGCGGGGCTAGCGCTTCGGCGGGGACTCCGCCTCTCGGAGGACCACGAACCGCTCGAGCCGCTCGCCGCGCCGCACGACGATGACCGGGACCGCGCGGCCGATCCGCTGGTCCGTCAGGACACCCTGCAGGCGCGACAGCGTCGGGACGGGCTCGCCATCGACGGCGACGATGACGTCACCGGCCCTGATGCCGCCGAGGTCCGCCGGCGAGGCCGAGGTGACCTCAACGACCCGGATGCCGGCGAGCGGCACCCCGAGCGCGCTCGCGAGCCCGCGGCCGAGCGGCGTCGCCGCACCCGCGATGCCAAGCATCGCGCGGCGGATGCGGCCGTCGCGGATGAGCGCGCCCGCGACGCGGCGCGCCGTGGCGGACGGGATCGCGAAGCAGATGCCCTGCGCGTTCGGGATGATCGCCGTGTTCACGCCGACGACGTGGGCCCGCGTGTCGACCAGCGGTCCGCCCGAGTTCCCCGGGTTGAGGGCCGCGTCGGTCTGGATGATGTTCTCGATGAGCCGGCCGTCCTGTGCGTGGAGCGATCGACCCAGTGCGCTCACCACGCCAGTCGTGACCGTGGACTGGAAGCCGAGCGGGTCGCCGATCGCGATGACCAGCTGGCCGACGCGGAGGGCGTCGGAATCGCCCAGCGTCGCCGCCGGAAGCGTCGAGGCGTTCAGGGCGCGCACGACCGCGAGGTCCGTGCTCGGGTCGGATCCGGCGACCTCGCCGGCGAGCTCGGCGCCGTCGTGGAGGGTGATCCGAGGCGAGCGGCCGCCCTCGACGACATGCGCGTTCGTGAGGATGAAGCCATCCGGCGCGATGACGAAGCCGCTCGCTCCACCCCGGCCCGAGGTCACGTGGACGACGGATGTCCCGACGCGCTCGACGACCGAGATGACGGCCGCCGAGAACGCGTCGAGGACGTCGGGACCGGTCTCGATCATGGCGCTAGTTGAGCGGTCCACCGGAGCGCACCTGGGCGACCTTGGACATCGCTTCGCGGAGCTCGGTGAGCCAGTCGCTCTCGTGCTGCTCGACAAGGCGGATGCACCACGCGACCGCTTCGCTGCGGCTGCGGGCCACGCCGGCGTCGACCAGCGAATC
>DATJHW010000035.1:0-2899 GCA_035493615.1 Saccharimonadales bacterium (SeqCode)
CTCGTTGCGGCCATGGAACATCGTCATGAACTCGCCGAACGGGATGTTCGAGCTGTACACGCTGTAGCCGTACGCAGGGACGCCCTTGCGGCGGAAGAAGCGGGAGTCGGTCGCGCCGATCGTGAACGACGGCACGATCTCCGCACCCTTCATGACCTTGCGGGTGACGTTCCGCATGACGTCGAAGATCGGGGTGTTCGTCTTCGACGTGCTCGCCGGATTCGGATCCTCGTCCACGATCTCGACCTGGTCCCAGAGGTCGCCGATGGCCTCGCGGAGCATCGCGCGGACCTCGGGGCCCTCCTCGCCTGGAACAGTGCGGATGTCGATCTGCAAAAGCGCGCTGTCGGGGATGATGTTGGTCTTCTGCCCGCTGTGCAGGATGTTCGGCGAGAACGTCGTGTGGACCGAGGCGTCGAAGGCCCGGGCGAGCCCGACCGGCATCTGAGCCACCGTCTGTGCGAACCCCGCGTCGCTGATCAGCCCGGACGCGAGCGGTTCCTCGAACTGCATCGCGTCGACGAATTCGCGCCACGCGCCATCGAGATGCCGTTTGGGCTGGTAGGCCGCGATCCGCTTCACGACCTCGCCAGCCTTCACGAGCGCGTTATCCGTCTTGTACGGCATCGAGCCGTGGCCCGGCGTCCCCTTGACCTTCAGGCCGACCCAGTGCGAGCCCTTCTCGCCCACGACCATGATCGCCTTCGGACCGCCTCGGGTCGGGATCGGCAGCGGCGGCTCCCCGGATTCGGTGAGTACCGCGTCGGCCTTCACGTCGTCCCACTTGTTGTTCACGAGCCACTCGGCGCCCCACGTGCCGAGCGCCTCCTCGTCGGCCATCCCGCTGAAGATGAGCGTGCCCTTCGGCTTCCAGCCCTCGCGCAGCAGCTTCTTCACCGCGACGGCCATCGTGACCGTGATGCTGAGCATGTCGATCGCCCCGCGACCCCAGACCTCGCCGTCGATGAGATCGCCGCAGAACGGATCGCGCTTCCAGCCGTTCGGGTCGGCCGGCACGACGTCGATGTGGCCCATCATCAGGAGGCTCGGCGCCTTCTTGTCACTGCCTTCGATGCGCAGCGACATGCTCCCGCGTCCCGGATGCGACTCGTACTGCTCGATGTCCATTCCGGGACCGGCGAGATACGCGCCCAGCGTCTTCGCGTTCTTGACCTCGCCGCCCGATTCCGGGCGGCCGTCGTTCACGCACTGATTGCGGATCATCTCCTGGAGGAGCTCGGTCGCCTCGTCGATCGGTGTGGCCATGCGCGCCGCAGCCTAACGCGGTCGCGGGATCCAGAGACCGACGACGTTGCCCTCGGGATCCGCGAACTGCCCGATGGTCGGACCGTCCGGCACGGTCGTGCGCGGAAGCACCGTCCGGCCCCCGAGCTGCTCGATCGTTCTCAGCTTCTCCTCGATGTCGGCCACCTCGACGTAGAACATCGCATGGCCCGGCGCGCCTGGCCGCGCCGGAAACAGCACGCCCGCGACCGGCAGGCCCTCCTTCGGGAAGATCATCGTGTAGGCCGGCTGTGGTGTACCGAGCTGCCAGTCGAATGCGCCCTGGTAGAACGCGCCGAGCTTCTTGAGGTCGTGGCCCGCGATCTCGAACGTGTTGACCGGATCACCCATGTCGTCTCCCCCGTGTTCGTGGATCCGCCTTTCGCGGTCGCTTGAGAATATCAAGCAGCTTACTTGAGTTTGTCAAGCGAGCCTGCTAGCGTGGCGCCATGCGCACCTACGGGCAGTACTGCGCGATGGCCCGCGGGCTCGACGTGATCGGGGACCGCTGGACGCTCCTCATCGTGCGCGAGCTTCTGCTCCAAGGACCGTCGCGCTACGCCGAGCTGCAGCGCGGCCTCCCGGGCATCGCCACCAACCTGCTCGCCGACCGGTTGCGCGAGCTCGAAACGAATGACGTCGTCACGCGAACGGGCGGCGTCGTGTCCCTGACCCCGCGCGGCCGGCAGCTGGAGCCGGTCATGCGAGCGATCGGCCGCTGGGGCGCGCCACTGCTCGCCCAGACCGTGCCCCACGAGCGGTTCCAGAGTCACTGGCTCGCGCTGCCGCTCCAGGAGTTCCTCGCGGACCACGCGCCGTCGCGCCGGCCGCAGACCCTCGAGGTCCGCACCGGTGACGAGCCGCTCACGGTCGAGGTCGCCAAGGGCGTGGTGAAGATCCATCCCGGCCGGCCGGACGAGCCCGATGCGGTCATCGGTGGCCCGGTGCGGCTCGTCCTTCCGGTCCTCGCCGGACGGACCCACCTCGCGTCCGCCCGGGTGCTGTTCGAGGGCGACCGCGGGGTGCTCCGCCGCCTCCAGCCGAAGGCGTTCGCGTAGTCGGGACGGTCGTCAGCGTCGCGCGTACCGAGGCCCGCATCGCAGCCTCGTACTGCTCATCGGACCAACCGCGCACCCGGGTCAGGAGCTCCTGGACCGGCGGCGACCCAAGTGCCCACCACCATTCCGCCGCCTCCTCGACCGTCCAGCCGGGCGCGAGCAGGCCGTCGCGGGCGATCCACTCGATGACCCAGCGCATCCCGCCGAGCCGGCTCATCATCCGGTCGCGCCACCCGGCCAGCGCATCGGGATCGGACTGGCGCGCGCCATCCATCACGAGCGCGATGCGCAGCACCTTCGGCCCGTACGTCGCGAGCACGTGGATGAACCGATCCATCGCCTCGAGCGAGGTCGGGGCACTCCGGAATTGCCCGACCAGCGCGGGCAGACCCTGGCTCTCATCGATCTGACGGGCGAGCTCGAGGAGCAGGTTCGACTTCGATCGGAAGTGCAGGTAGATCGCCTGCCGCGAGACCCCCGCCGCGGCCGCGATGTCCTCGAGCCCGACGCCGAAATAGCCCCGCTCCTCAAGGAGCGCTCGCGCCGCCTTGAGGATC
>DATJHW010000036.1:0-53467 GCA_035493615.1 Saccharimonadales bacterium (SeqCode)
GCGACCGGTGCGGGGGTGCTCGTCACCGACAACCCCGGCTGCCTGCTGCATCTGCGCGGGGCCGCCGAGGTGGCGCACGACCGATTCGTCGTGCGCCACGTTGCCGAAGTGCTGCGGGAGGGATTGGGGACGTAGCCGATCGGCCGCTTACGGCGTGCGACCTCACTGTCGAGGCGGCGAGGCGGTCGAACATGAAGCGCAGCCAGAAGTGGACGAAGAAAGCGCTCACGTTCACCCGTGACGCATGGTTCGCGGCGGAGTTGACCGAGTTGTGAGGATCGGGATGGCAGCGCTGCTGCTCGTAGTGTCTGTGGTCGCGCTCGGCCGTCCGGCACACGCAGCCACATGCGCTTCCTCGGTCGGTCCGGGCGTCCCACCACCGGCGAGCGTCCCGTCCGGCGTCCCTGGCTTCCACGCTGCGTGGTTCGGCCAATCGGGCTACATGTCGCTCTGCCCCGGCGACCGGATGACCGCGACGGTCGCGTATTCGAACTCGGGCTCGCGCGGGTGGGTCGCCGGTCGCCTCGGCGAGGTCGCGTACCTCGGCACCGCCGACTCGAACCCCGGCCAGGACGCGGCATCGATCCTTGGCGGTGACGGGGCGTTCGGCTCGCCCGCCACGGGCTGGGCTCGGTACAACCGCCCCGCCGTCCAGCCGGCGGCGTACGTCGGTCCCGGCCAGGTGGCGTGGTTCCAGTTCGCGGTCCAGGCGCCGGCGACGCCGGGCACGTACCGCGTCGCGATCCGGCCGCTCATCGAGGGCGCGCAGTGGATGGAGGATTACGGAGTCTTCTGGCAGGTCACGGTCCTGAACCCCGATGGGACCGCGCCCGCCGCGACGCCCCCCGATCCACGCGGCATGTACTTCGCGGTCGGCGCCGCAGTCGACGCTCAATCGATCGCGGACGTGCACGAGGGGATCGACCGCGTGAGCGCCTACCTCGCGCGGTCGGTCGGCGGGGACCGCTCTCGGACCGCGACGACGCGGATCAGCTCCGGGAACGCGACGTACTGCTGCCTCACGCATCTGGACGGGATCGACATCGTCACCGGGAACAGCGAGTGGGTGAGTCCCCGCGCGGCCGCCGCCGACACGTGGAGCGCCGACACGGAGCGCAAGGAGCTCTCCGGCCACGAGTACGTGCACCTGTGGCAGGGCGAGCTGGGCGGGAACGCCTGCATGCTCGGCCCGCGCTGGCTCTCGGAAGGCATGGCCGAGTCGCTCGCGTACCGATCGCTCGTCGCCGACGGACTCATCCCGCAGGCGAACATGGACACCTTCACCAAACGCCAGCTCATCACCGCGACGACCCATCCGGCGCTCGTGCAGCTCGAGACGCAATGGCCCGACAGCGCGAACCCATACAGCGTCGCGTATCTCGCCGTCGACCGGCTGCTCGCCGCGAACGGCCCGTTGCCGCTGCGCGCGTGGTGTGAGGCGGTCGGTCGAGGGACCGACTGGCACACCGCATTCGCGCAGGCGTTCGGCGAAGACACCAATGCGTTCTACGCGCGGTTCGAGACATACCGCACGGCGTACGTCCGCTGATCGCGCGCTGGCTCGCCCGAACGCTCGTCGCAGCGCTCGTCGCGCTCGCCTGCGCCACGGGCGCGAACGCCGCCGGGACCATGGCCGATCCGGGCACGGCGCCGCTCGCGGCCACCGGCGGGCAGCTCCGTGCCTTTTGGGTGGACGCGTTCGGGGATGGCATGTACACGCAGGCTCAGATCGATCAGCTGGTCGCGGACACCAAGGCCGCGAACATGAACGCGATCGTCGCGCAGGTGGTCCGGCGCGGGGACTGCCTCTGCAACCGCTCCAGCCTCCCGCGCACCGCGATCCCCGGCGTATCTCCCGCTCCGTTCGATCCGTTGCAGTCGCTGATCGATACGGCGCACGCGCAGGGCATCCAGGTGCACGCCTGGATCATCACGACCGGCATCTGGCAAGGGCCCTCGGTCCCGACGGACCCGACGCACGCGTTCAACCAGCACGGGCCCTCGACGACCGGCGCCGCGAACTGGATCGACTACCGGTCGGACGGCGCGTCGAACCTCAGCGACGAGTACTTCATCGACCCAGGCCACCCGGACGCCGCGGCGTACATCGTGAACATGGCCACGAGCATCGCGCGCAACTACAACGTCGATGGCATCAACCTCGACCGGATCCGGTACCCCGACGGCAACTTCGGCACGAACGTCCCGTCGTGGGGCTACAACCCGACCGCGCTCGCGCGATTCGATGCGGCCACCGGCCGCACGGACCGTCCATCGAACACCGACCCGGCGTGGACGCAGTGGCGCCGAGACCAGGTCACGGGCATCGTCCGCCGGATCTACCTCGAGACCTACGCGATCCGTCCGAGCATCCGTATCAGCGCCGACACGATCACGTACGGCGCGGGACCGCAGAGCGCGGGTGGGTGGGAGAGCACCCGCACGTACGCCGAGGTGCTCCAGGACTGGGTCGGCTGGCTTCGCGAGGGCATCCTCGACCTCAACATCGCGATGAACTACAAGCGCGACACCGATCCCACCCAGCGCACGTGGTACGCCCAGTGGTCCGACTTCACGAAGGACTCGCAGTTCCAGCGCCAGAGCGCGATCGGCTCGGCGATGTACCTGAACGATCTTCCATCGACGATCCGCCAGGTCCGCACGGCCGTCGCGAGCAGCACCGCCGGGGCGCCGTCGGCCGGCTGGAACGGGTACTCGTACCGAACGCCCGACGCGGCGACGAACGCGGGCACCCGCACCGGTGCGTCCGCACGCGCGGAGCTGATCACGGCGCTCACGAAGCCGAGTGCCGACGACCCGGCCACGCCCGCGGTCTTCGCGGTCCCCGTACCGGTGCCCGCGATGCCGTGGAAGGACCAGCCGTCGCTCGGGCAGCTCCGGGGAGTCGCGGCCGACCAGGCGGGCACGCCCATCGGATCCGCGCGGGTGACCCTGTACGACGCGAACGACATCGTCGTCGGGCAGCGGACCACCGACGGATCAGGATGGTTCGGATTCGTGGACCTGGCACCCGGCGCGTACCGCGCGACGATCGACTCGAGCCGGGCGACGGCATCGAGTGGCATGGTCACGGTGACCGCCGGCGCGGTCGCGAACGTGGCACCCGCGCCGCAGGCCGCGGCCCCGTGTACCTCGAGCGTCGGCCCCGGGATCCCGCCGCCGGCGTCGCTGCCGTCGGGCCAGCCGGGATTCCACGCGTCGTGGTACGGGCAGTCCGGCTATCCGACGCTCTGCGCCGGCGAGCGCTCGACGGCGACCGTCGCGTACTACAACTCCGGTTCGAAGGGCTGGGTCCAGGGCCGGATGGGCGAGGTCGCGTACCTCGGCACGTGGTCGCCGGTCCCCGGTCAGGATCGACCGAGCGCGATCGGCGGCGACGGGCAGCAGGGCTCGCCCAACACCGGCTGGCCGCGGTTCAATCGCGTGGCGGTCCAGCCGGCCGACTACGTCGGGCCGAACCAGGTCGCATGGTTCCAGTTCACGATCCAGGCGCCCGCTGTCCCGGGCACATATCGCCTCTACATCCGGCCGCTCATCGAGGGCGCGCAGTGGATGGAGGACATCGGGGTCTTCTGGTACGTGACCGTCCGCTGAGCGGGGACTACCGCCCGACGTCGCGACGCCGCATCGCGGCGAGCGCGAATGCGGTCCCGGCGACCCCGATCCCGAGCAGGGTCACCGTGCCGGCCCAGTCGACCTTCGTGACCGGCTCGCCGTACAGGACGAACAGTGACGTCCGCTGCACCCATTCCGGCCACGCGAACACCGGCCCGAACTCCTGCATGAAATACGAAATGACCGCGATCGCCGCGATGAGCACGACCGCGACGCGCGGGCGCCATCCGGCGAGCGCATGGCCGACGGCACCGAGCGCGAAGACGACCGGGAGCATGAGCAGCGCGGCGAGCAGCATGCGGTCAGCGGGCACCGCGATGCCCAGCGAGCCGGCCGCGACCCAGACGCCGGCTGTGCTCACGATCGTGACGATGCCGGCCGCGACGAGCAACGCGGTGATCCGCTCGAGCACGACGCGCGTCCGCGAGACGCCGGCAGCGAGGATCATCTCGAGGCGGCCCTCAGCATCGTCGGCAGCCCAGCCGTTCACCTGCGCGACGCCGAAGATGCAGATGATGAGCAGCGCGGTCGAGAACCAGATGACGCCCACGACGTCGACCACGGACCCGATGCCCATCGCGCTGAGATACACCTGCAGCGACGGGATGTCGCGGAAGGAATCGAGGAGCGTGCGCGCGAGGGACGTGAGGAAGTAGCCGAGGGCGGTCATGGCCACCGTCCACCCGACGATCCAGCCGCGCTGCTGGTCGATGGCCGCGAGCACCGGCAGGCGGAGCAGTGGATCGCCGGACGGTCGATGGGTGGCCGGGGCGGTCGACGTGCGACCACGGATGAGCGTCCCGCCGAGATCGCGCCGGCCGAATGCGTAGATCGCGAAGCCGGCGAGCACCAGCGCCTCCGCGACCATCGCCGCGGTGGCCGCGCCGTCGAGCGTTCCGCCGGCCAGGAGGGGCGTACTCCGATCGAACAGATAGAACGGGGAGAGCCACTTCAGGGCAGCGGGATCGGCCCCGGCCCGCACGGTCGAGTTCAGCGTGAACAGCGCGACGATGACGATCCCACCGGCGACCGATGCGGCGCGGCGGGTGCCGACCAGCTGGGCGATGACGAGACCGAGGCCGAAACCCCAGAGCGTGATCGCGAGCACCGGAAGGCACTGTGCGACGACGCTTCCAAAGGGAAGCGCATCGCCGGAGATCGCGGCGCCCGCGGCGGTGACTCCGAGCGAGATCGCGACCGAGGCGGCGGCGACGCCGAGGAACGCAAGGCATCGCGTGCCGAGCCAGCGGGCCCGCGACACGCCCGAGGCAAGCCAGGTCTCGGTGAGTCCCCGCTCCTCGTCGCCGCGGCCGGCGCCGGTTGCCGCGAGCACCGCCCAGACCGCGAAGATCGTCGCCACCGTGCTGAGGTCACGCCAGGTGAGGTAGCCGCCCATGGTGTCGAGCTGGACCGGCCGGGGGAGGAGGTAGACGAGCTGCTGGCCGAGGATCTCCATCTGGTGCGCGAACACCGCGCGCTCGGCCGGCGTGGCGCCCGCCACCTGAACGTACGCGACCGAGTTCAACAGGCCCGCGAGCCCGCCGATGAGCATGGTGGCGATGAATCCCGTGCGTTGCGCGCGGAACGCGAGGCGGAGGAGCGTCATGCCGCGTAGTAGCTCAGGAAGATCTCCTCGAGCGTCGGCTCCCTGCTCTCGAGCCCCGCGACGCGCGCGCCGGCGATCGCTCCGAGGAGCTCGTCGAAGCTTCCGCGATACAGACCGGCGACCTGGCGTCCATCGATCGTCAGTCCGTCGAAGCCCTTGAGGGCTCGCAAGCGGTCCGCCGGGACGGCATCGGCGAACTCGATGCGCACGTGGTGCGCCCTGATGCCGATGAGCTGATCCAGCGTGCCGACCGTCGCGAGGTGGCCCTCGCGCACGATCCCGACGCGGTCGCACACGTGCTCGACCTCCGACAGCACGTGCGACGACATGAACACGGTGGCGCCTCGCGCCCGCGCGTCGCGCACGAGGCCGTAGAACTCCTGCTGGTGCAACGGATCGAGACCGCTGGTCGGCTCGTCCAGGATGAGCAGCCCGGCCCGCGGCGCGAACGCCAGGAGGAGCGCGAGCTTCTGCTTGTTGCCGTGCGAGTACTCGCGGTACTTGCGCCCGAGGTCAAGGTCCATGCGCTTCGCGATCGCCTCGACCGCCGCATCGTCCAGGTCGCCGCGCAGGCCGGCGATGTACGCGACGATCTCCGACCCGCGCCATCCGCCGAACTGCGGAAGCTCGCCCGGCACGTACCCGATGCGCTTCTTCACGGCGACCGCATCGCGATCGGCGTCGAGCCCGAAGATCGACGCCGCGCCGCGCGTCGCATGGGAGAGGCCCATGAGCAGCTTGATCGTGGTCGTCTTGCCCGCGCCGTTCGGACCGAGGAACCCGAACACCTCGCCTTCGGCGACATCGAGATCGAGGTCGAAGATCCCCCGGCCCGCGCCGTAGTCCTTCGTGAGCATCTGGGTGTGGATAGCGCTCGCTCCGTCGCTCATGGGCGCACCTTCCCTCGCGCAGGACGGTACCTCACCCGGCTGGCCGCGGTCTTGCGGATGCTCGGCCATGAGCTTCAACGACAACGCGAAGCTGGACCCGTCGGAGGTCCAGGACGTCAGAGGCAGCCGGATGGGCGGCGGCGGTCTGGCCATCGGTGGCGGCGGCATCGGGATCGTGATCCTGATCGCGTCGCTGCTCCTCGGCTTCGATCCGACCCAGATCCTCAACGCCCTGCCCGCCGATACCGGCACGGTGACGACGGACCCGAGCGCTCAGTCGGTCGCCGACTGCAAGACCGGCGCGGACGCGAACAAGCGCGAGGACTGCCGGATCGTCGGCTATATCGACTCGATCCAGCAGTTCTGGAAGGACGAGCTCGCGAAGCACGGCACCCAGTACACGCTCGCCACGACGGTCCTCTACACGGACCAGACCCAGGCCGGCTGCGGGACCGCGTCGGCGCAGACGGGACCGTTCTATTGCCCGGTGGACGGCAAGGTGTACCTGGACCTCGCGTTCTTCGATCAGCTGCACTCCCAGTTCGGCGCGCAGGGCGGCCCCTGGGCCGAGGCGTACGTCGTCGCCCACGAGTACGGGCATCACGTGCAGGATGTGCTCGGCACGTTGAGCAACGATCAGCGCACGGGCCCGGGCAGCCTCTCGGTGAAGCAGGAGCTCCAGGCCGACTGCTTCGCCGGCGTGTGGACGAAGCATGCCGCGGAGACCGGCTACCTGCAGGCGCCGACGCAGGCCGACATCGCGAGCGCCCTCGACGCGGCTTCCGCCGTCGGCGATGACCGCATCCAGAAGGAGACCCAGGGCCGCGTCGCGCCGGAGCAATGGACCCACGGATCGTCGGCCCAGCGGCAGCAGTGGTACACGACGGGGTACTCGACCGGCGACTACACGAGGTGCACGCCCTAGCCGCGTCCCGCGCTAGCGTGTCGTCGTGGCCGGCCGTTCCCTCGGACCCATCCCGCTTCCGTCACCGGGCGAGCGCGCGACCGGTGAGTTCACCTTCGGCGGTGACCCGGGCCTCGACAAGTACCGCTGGCCGTTCATCGCGATCAGCGGCACTTCGGAGGGCCCGACGGTCCTGATCACGGCCGGCATCCACGCCGCTGAGTACACCGGCGTCGAGGCCGCGATCCGCATCGGCCGCGCGCTCGACCCGGCCCACGTCCGCGGCACCGTGCTCGTCATTCCGGTGCTCAACCGCCCCGGCTTCTACGAGCGGAGCATCTACGTGAATCCCGAGGACAACGACAACCTGAACCGGCTCTTCCCCGGCAAGGCCGACGGGACGTGGGGCGAGCGGTTCGCGCACCGACTGCTGAACGAGATCGTCACCAAGTGCGACAACGCGATCGACCTGCACGCCGGCGACCTGATCGAAGACCTCGTGCCGTTCGTCATCTACCGCGAGACCGGTGGCGCGGCGCTCGACGCGCGGATCACCCGGATGGCGAACGCGTACGGCGCGAAGTGGGCCGTGAAGAGCGCGCCGACCGGCGAGCGGCCTGGTTCCCTGTACGCGGTCGCGTCCCTCAACGGTGTCGCCGCGATGCTCGCCGAATCCGGCGGGCGCGGCCTGCTCATCGAGGGCGACGTCGCGCGGCACGTGAAGGGCGTCACGAACATCCTGCGATCCGTCGGGGTCCTCACCGGCGTGCCCGACCTCGTGAAGCCGCCCACGCTGGTGAAGAGCTTCGACTGGCTGCGTTCGCCGGTCGAGGGGATGTTCCATCCGCGTGTCGCCGTCGGTCACCACGTGAAGAAGGGCGAGGTCGTCGGCGAGATGCTCGACCTGGTCGGGGAGCCGCTCGCGACGATGCACGCGCCGGTCGCCGGCGTGCTCCTGTTCATCGTGACGAGCCCCGCGATCAAGAAGGACGGGCTGCTGCTCGCGATCGGCGCGCTGGACCGCTAGAGGGCGCTCACTCCCAGCGATGGCCGACGAGTCCGGCCTCGAACGTCCGGCGCTCGACGCGATGCAATCGTTTCGCGGTGCCGGGCGCGAGCAGCGGCGTGTGCGAGATGTCGAGCAGGTACTCCGGGATGTACCAGACGTCCTTCTCGGAAGTCATCCAACCGCGCCGGTCGAAGCGCGCGAGGTCGACCGGTCGCGAGAACGTGCGGAGCGTGCGCTCGCGCCGCAGGTTGAAGTACAGGAGGAAGTAGCTGAGCGCGAGCTCGCGCAGGGTCCGATGGATCGGCTCGCGGTACTCGAGGCCGGCGTAGTTGGACTTCGCGATCGCGCCCCAGTGACCACGCTCGCGGAACACCGCGATCACGTGATCGGTGTCGTGCTCCGACTCGAGATCCACGATCAGCGGCCGGTGGCCGATGACGCGCAGCGCCGCGGCGCCGAAGATCGCGCCCTCGAGGCAGTGGGCCGTGCGTTCGCGCAGGACGCGCTGCGGCGACCACGCGGACGTCGCCAGGTGGTACGGCATGTCGTCGATGAACCGCTGGATCCCGTAGGGCGTCTTCAGCGATCGGAGCTTCCGCAGCTCCGCGGGCGTGAAGCCGTGCATCTCTACGGTGTCTTCGAGTCGTTCGCTGTCGCGTACCGTCCGCCGCCCAGGTTCTGCGCGCGGTCCGCCGCTCGCAGGGCCTCACCCAGGAGCGCGACGCTGTCCTTGGCGTCTCGTGGGAATTCGGCGATGCCGACGCTGCATTGCACCGATCGCTCCTTGCCCTCGACGCCGAACGGCTGCGCGAGCGCGAGCAGCAACCGGACCGCCACGAGTGTCGAGTCGTCCGCCGAGTTGAGCGCGGTGAGGACGACGAGGAACGAGTCGCCGCCGAGCCGCGCCGGCATGTCGCTGCCGCGAACGAAGGCGGCGAAACGTTTGGCGAACTGTCGAAGGACCTCATCCTCGACCTGCCGCCGCGACGGATCGCGCGGGTCCTGATGCCGGTCCAGCTTGACGCTCAGGAGCCCGACGGAGCGCTTGTCTCGTTCGGCGAGGGCGACCGCGCGCTCGAGGTGGAGCATCGCGAGCTGCCGGCCGGGAAGTCCGGTGAGCGCGTCGATGAGGCCGAGGGCCCGAAGATCCTCGCGACCCTCGCCGAGCCGTTTCTGCGCCGTGCTGTCGGTGAAGAAGACGACCGTGTAGCGCGTGCCTCCAACGTCGAGCGGCGACGATCGCAGATCGATCCACTTTCCCGGCCGCAGCTCGTGAACACCGCCCGGAAGCCGGACGATCGCCCCGAATCCGCGCGCGGTGGCCTCCGTGTCGGTCCAGCCGGTGATCGCCACGGCCGCCGAGTTCCACGACACGAGCTCGCCGGTCGGGTCGATGATCGCGACGCCGTCGTGGGTCGAGCGCGCCAGCAGCTCCGCGAGCTCGAAGCCGACGCCCTCGAGGCTCGGCGGCAGCAGGGTCTTGATCGGTTTGCGCCGTTCGATCACGGTGACACGGTACGGCCAAGCGTGGCGCGCCGTCCTCGTCCCGGCACTCGGTAAGGCCACGCGAGGCCGTAGAGTGCACGGTCAGCAGATGAGCGAAGGGAACGAGGGGAAGAAGATCCGCTCCCGCTCACGCGGATGCGGATGTTGGTCGGGCTGCGGTGGCTTCCTGCTCGTGTTCGTGCTGGGCGGCGCGTTGAGCCTGTTCAACGTCGTCTTCGGCCTCGGCATTTCCGCCGGCGTCCCATTCACTCAGAACAACGTCACGGTGGCGGGATCGATCGGAGCCAAGGACAAGGCCCCGGGCGCTCTGCCGACCTACGCGAAGGACCGGCTCGCCGGAAACCAGAACTTCGTGAACAACTCAACGACGCTCACGGTCGGGCCCGCTGAAGGGACCGGTCTCCTGGTGATCGGCAAGCAAGATGGGGCTCCGACGATCGACCTGTATCTCGTCCTTCGCTGACGACCTGCCGCGGCGGCAGGTCGGCGTTTGTAGCGCGCGCTGACGCGGACCCGGTGCGGATCCGCGTCAGGCCGTTGGCAGTCAGTCGTTCTCTTCGTTGTCTGGGCGATCGAACCAGTACGGGCCGGTGAGCGAGTTCACGAAGCCGGTGCCGTCGCTCTGGACGATCGTGGTCGTCCCGACGAGAAGTGTGGCGTGGAATCCGGCGAGCTTGCCGGTGCCGCTCCAGTACTCGCAGTGGCCGTTGCCGGCGGTCGGTCCGGCGTAATAGAAGGTGCACTGTCCCGTCGCGGTGCTGCCGCGCCTGTCGGTGGTCACGAGCGTCACGGGGCTCGTGAGGTGATCCGAATAGAACACGAGTGCCGTGTAGTAGACGGTCGCGCCCTCGAGCGCCTTGAGGTTCGACTCAGTGATCAGGCAGGTGGCCGGGTCGGGGAAGGACCCGCAGTCCTTCAGAGCGTTCAGGGTCTTCGTCTCGGCGGCCGATGCCGGCGAGATCGCGAGGACGGTTAGCGCCGCGACGATGGCGAAGGCGGCAAGGACACGTCGGACGGAACGCATGTGGGCCTCCTTTATTCGTTGCCGCGAAGCTACGGGCCCACGTAATCCACCAGATGAGCGGAACATGAGAACAAGCTGGTTTTTTGCGCTGAGTACGCTTCCAGCACGGCTGCATCATCGACACGCACGCCAAAGCCTCAGATTCCGCTCATGTCTGATCGGTTGAACGGTCGTAGGGTCGCGCCACCACTCTCACGAGGAGGCGCGCACATGGAGATCCAAGTTGTCACCTTTCGACTCAGGGGTATGACACCTGAGCGCTACGAGGCGCTGTGCGATGAGCTCGCTCCGGACGTCGCCGCCCTCCCTGGCCTCATCTCGACCGACTGGCTCGCCGATGAGTCCACCAATACGTATGGTGGCGTGTACACGTGGCGTGATCGCTCGGCGATCGAGACCTTCTTGAAGAGCGATCTATTTCGCCTGCTGGCGAACCATCCGCACCTCGCGGACATCACGTCTCGCGTCTTCTCGGTCCTCCAGTCGCCAAGCGCGGTGACCGCCCGCGCTCGCGCGGTGGCAGCGTGACGACGGCCGCGACAATCCGGCTCGGTGAACTCGGCGAGGATCGAGAGCGCCGAACGTTCGTCGGTCGGGATGCCGAGCTCGCCGCCCTTAACGGGATCCTGGAGGACGACGGCCCACTCGTTGCTTTCGTTCATGGTCTCGCCGGGATCGGGAAGTCGACGCTACTTATGGCCTTCATCGAGCGGGCTCGCGGGCGAGGCGCGCGGATCATCCAGATCGACTCCGGGATCATCGAGCCGACCGAGCGAGGCTTTCTCGCCGCGGTCCGGCAGGCGATCGGTTCTCCCGCGGACGCGGATCCGGTGGCGCGGTTGGCGACGATCGCGACCCGGGTCGTGCTCGTAGTGGATTCCTACGAAGCGTTGCGGGTGTCGGACGCGTGGTTCCGGCAGCAGCTCATCGGCTCGCTGCCCGCGAATGTCCGTGTCGTCCTTGCTGGGCGTGAACCGCCTGCCCTTTCATGGTTCGGCCGGATCGGCTGGTCGGGTTCGCTCGCGACGATCGAGCTCGGCGCCCTCGACGCCGCGGCGGCGCGACAGCTGCTCAGCTCGGCAGGCCTCGACCATGACGCCGCCGAGCGCGTCGCACGCATCGCCCGCGGACATCCTCTCGCACTCCGAGTCGCCGCAGCCGCGGCGGGCAGCGCGGTCGGCGGCCTCGAGGAGCTCGCGGCGCAACAGGTCCTCGACGCGCTCGCGCGTGGGTACGTCGAACAGCTCGACCCGCTGGTGCGTCGCGCCTTGGATGCCGCGTCCGTCGTGCGTCGGTTGACGCCGTCGCTCCTCGTGGCGATGGTCCCCGAAGCATCGGCTAGCGAGGTCTTCGAGCGGCTGCTCCAGCTGCCGTTCGTGCGGTCGGCGAGCGACGGGCTTGTGCTGCACGAAATGATGCAGCAGGCCATCGCCACCCGGCTGCGGTCCGACGACGCCGCGCGTGAACGTGCGTATCGGCAGGCGGCTTGGCGACATCTGCGGCAGGAGATCCGGGAGGCGGGTGCCTCGATGCTCTGGCGATACACCGCCGACATGCTCTTTCTGGTCGAGAACCCGATCGTGCGCGAAGCCTTCTTTCCGACCGGCATGCAGCTGCACTCGGTCGAGCCCGCGCAGTCCGCGGATGGCGCCGCGATCCTCGAGGCGATCGCGCGTCACGACGGCCCCAGTGCCGCGGCGATCGCGCACCAGTGGTGGGACCGCGCGCCCGAGGCCTTCCGCGCGGTCCGCGATCGCGAGGGGCAGGTGTCGGGCTTCGCGATCTTCTTCCAGAGCGGGACGGTCCAAGAAAAGCGCGCGCCGGCGGATCCGATCATGACCGCGTGGCGGGACCATCTCCGCCGGAGTCCCGTCCCGGCCGGACAGGTGGTCCTGTTCGCGCGGCGCTCCCTGGATCGCGCCGTCGGTGAGGGGCCGGGGAGCGTGCAAGGTGCGCTATTCATGGAGACGAAGCGCCTCTACATGGAGCTGCGGCCCCGCCTGCGCCGCATCTACTGGGCGAGCTATCTGGGCTTGGACTATCTGCCGGCGCTTACGCCGCTCGGATTCGTGCGGGTTCCCGAAGCCGACGTCGAACTCGATGGCCGCCGCTACGTAACGCTCATGAACGACTTCGGACCCGCCTCGATCGATGGGTGGCTCGCGCGGATCGCCGCCTCCGAGCTCGGCATCCCTCAGGACGACCTGCTCGACCTCGGTGCGCACGAGCTCGTCGTCGACGGCCAGCGCGTCGGCCTGACGAAGCTCGAATTCGAGCTCCTGCACTACCTGATGGAGCGGGACGGCAAGACCGTCACCCGGGCTGAGCTCCTGGCGGACGTCTGGGGCTATTCGTACGCCGGAGACAGCAACGTGGTCGAGGTTGCCGTGGGCGCCCTGCGTCGCAAGCTTGGCCACGGGTCCGCCGCGGTCGCAACGGTGCGCGGGGTTGGCTACCGCTACCACCGCAACTAGCTCCCGAGCCCGTCCCGCTCCGACTGCAGCTCCGCCACTTCGCCCGGTACCAGGATCCGCACTTCGGTCGCCGGGGCCACGCGCGCCACCTCGGTCGCGAAGTCCAGTGGTGGACGCTCGAGCGGCCGCGGCCACACCCGGGCGAGCCCGACCGGATAGAACGTGCCCCAGTGCACCGGGATGGCGAGGCGCGGCCGGATGACGGCCACGGCTTCCGCGGCGCGTGCCGGATCGAGATGCCCCGGGCCTAGGCGCGGACCCCACCCCCACACCGGGAGCAGCGCGACATCGATCGTCCCCGCGAGGTCGCGCATCTCAGGGAAGAGGTCGGTGTCGCCGGCGAAATACACGCGGGTCGTGCCTTCGACGCGAAAGCCGATCGGAGTCGACGACGGGCCGAACGGCCGGCGGCCCCCGTGATGCAACGCTGCGGTCACGACGATCCGCACGCCGCCGATGACAAGCTCGTCGCCGGGAACGACCTCGGTCACGTCGTGACCCCGCCGCTCGACCAGCGATCCCAGTCCTTTCGGGAGGATGACCCGGGTCCGCCCGGCAAGGTGGCGAAGCGATGGCAGGTGCAGATGATCGTGATGGCCGTGCGAGATGAGGATCGCGTTGGGCGCGATGTCCAAGAAGCTGTCGGCGGTCGCTCGAGGGCGCCGGCGCAGCGGACCGAGCCGATCCGCCAGCAGCGGGTCGGTGAGGATGCGCGTCCCATCGAGGTCGATGAGGGCGGTCGAGTGGCCGAGGAACCGGATGCTGCATGACGCCGCGCGCATCTCGCGAGCGTACCGGTACCGTTCGGGCCGACGATGACCGCCATCGGGAAGCTGATCGACCTGTACCGCACGCAGGCCCACCTGCTCTGGCGGTGGAGCGGAGGCTGGCCCGCCGTCGCGGCGCACGCCGCGCTCATCGTCCTCAGCTCGCTCGCTGCCTTCGCACTCGCGACCCGGCTCGTGTCCGGGATCTCCGTCGGGAGTCCCGCCGCGGCGGCCGCGGCAGCCGTGGTCCTCGCCGTCGTCTCGACGCTCTCCCGACCGCTGCTGATCGGGCTGCTCTCCGGCTTCTCGGTGATGCTCGTCGCCCTCGGCACGCTTGCCGTCCAGGCGGTCGCGCTCCTCGCGCTGGCGGAGCTCTCACTCGGGATTGCCGTCGACGGCCCGAGCAGCGCGATCGTCGCGTCGCTGGTGTACGCGGTGACCCATACCCTGCTCGCCGCGGGACTCTCGATCGCGAACGACGATTCGTTCTTCGGCACACTGGTCCGCCAGCTCGCGGTGCGGCATCCAGGCCCTCGCACGGCGACCGAGCCCGGGGTCATCTGCATCCAGATCGATGGACTCTCGCACCCGATGTTGAAGCGCCGGCTCGAGCGCGGCGGTGTGCCGACCCTCGCGCGCTGGCTCGGCTCCGGCGAGTTCACGCTCGATCGGTGGGAGGCGAGCCTTCCGACCCAGACGTCGGCGAGCCAGGCCGGGATCCTCCACGGGAACAACGACGGCATCCCCGCCTTCCGCTGGTGGGAGAAGGACAGCCGGCACCTGTACGTCTCGAATCACCCCAAAGACGCGCGCGAGATGATGCGCCGCGTCTCTGATGGCCATGGCCTGCTTGTAGGCGGCACGTCCATCGGCAATCTGCTCGCCGGCGACGCGGCCCGGAGCTTTCTCACCGCGGCCACGTTCGACGCTCCGGCACAAGAGGCGCGTCGCAGCCACGTGCTCGACTGGTTCTTCGTCAGCCCATACGCCTACGTCCGATGGATCCTGCTGTCGATCGGCGAGATCCTGAAGGAGCTCGCGCAGGCCCGTGGTGCACGCCTCGGTAACGTGCAGCCGCGTGGCGCGCGCGGTTTCCCGTATCCGCTCGCGCGGGCGGCCACGAATGTGATCCTCAGGCATCTCGAGACCGCGCTCGTCATCGAGGAGATGTACCGCTCGGCGCCGGTCATCTATGTGGACTTCACGGACTACGACGAGATCGCCCATCACGCCGGGATCGATCGAGTGGAGGCGCACGAGGCACTCGAAGGGATCGATCGGATCATCGCGATCATCGAGAAGGCGAGCCTCGACGCGCCGCGGCCCTACCGGTTCATCGTGCTCTCGGATCATGGCCAGAGTCCCGGCGCGATGTTCCGTCAGCGATACGGCATCCGGCTCGAGGAGCAGATCGAACAGCACATGGGTGACGACGTGCGAACGCATGCGGCGGCCGATCCAGAGCATGCCGGCCGGATGGGCATGCTCCTCGGCGCGGGTCCGGCGTTCCTCACGCGGCTCGGACGCGCGAGAGCGGATGGCGCGAACGACACCGAGCCACCCGATCTCGTCGTTGCCGCGTCGGGCAACCTCGCTCAGGTCGCGTTCCCCGGCATCGCCGGACGCGCGACGGGCGAAGCGATCGAGGCTCGGTACCCGGGTCTGATCGGAGCCCTCGTGGCTCACCCAGGCATCGGAGTCGTCGCGGTGCGGACGGCGGCCGGCGGCTCCGTGGCCATCGGAGCCGCGGGAACGACGAACCTCTTAGACGGACGCATCGACGGCGCCGATCCACTCGCGCAGTACGGGCCGCACGCGCTCGCCGATCTGCGGCGGGTCGACGCCATGGCCAACTGCGGCGATCTCGTCGTCATCAGTCGCTTCGATGAGCCGTCAGGCGAGGTCGCGGCATTCGAGGATCAGATCGGCTCGCACGGCGGGCTCGGCGGCTGGCAGACCGAGCCGTTCGTCCTACATCCACGAGCGTGGCCGCTCGCCGGGCCGACCGTCGGCGCGCCCGCGCTACACCGGGCGCTCCGGGCCTGGCTCGCGGACGCCGCCGGCGGGGGCCACTCCCCGGTGCACGATGCCTGACCGATCAGGCAACACGCGCATGCGCAGCCTCCGGGCCGTCACTGCACGGGTGCTCAATCCGTTCACGCGGCTCATCGCCGGCCGGCTGCCGCTCTTCGGGATCGTCACGCACGTCGGTCGGCGGTCGGGCCGGACGTATCGCACCCCGCTGAATGTCTTCCGGGAGGCCGACCACTACTACGTCGCGCTCACCTACGGTTCGGACGTCGATTGGGTCAAGAACGTGTTGGCCGCCCAGCGGTGCCAGCTTCGCACGCGTGGCCGTGACGTCGAGCTCGTCGAGCCCGAGATCATCAGCGATCGGGAGCTGCGGTTCATCCCGTTCCCCGGCCGGGTCATCGAGCGCTGGAACGGTGTGACTCGGGTCGTGCGGATGCGGCGGGTCAACGCGCCAGAAACGCGTGGCAGTACGCGCTCGACCGGGGGTCTGCCGGGCACGACCTTGTAACAGGACGCCCGCCGGGCATGCCAGATGCCGCGAGCGCATCACATGGATAACGAAGCCACCGTCTACATCGCGCCCGCGGTCGCGCGGCACGCGCTGATCGGTCTCGTTGGCGAGATCGCCTGGGCCCAGCGGAACGGCACCGGTCCGGCGTCGCTCAAGCGGATCCGCAACGAGGCGTTTGCTCTGCTCTTACGTATGGATCGCGGTGACACCGAGGCCGCAACACGAGCGATGCGTCTCGTGAACCAAGCGGGGCGCGCCGCGTAGCGCGCGCCGGCTCACACCGCAAACCGGCCGGGGCGTCCGGCGCTTCGGTGCCACGCCACCGCGATCATTCTCGGCGGCTTGATCGGTCAACGTGTAGCTTCGAGCCCTGCGGAGGTGCAGGGCGTGCGGAAGGTCGTCGTGTACGAGCTGTTGTCCTTGGACGGGGTCGCCGAGGACCCAGATCGTTTCTTCGCCGACTGGGACGACGCGATGGAGGCCAACCTCGCCGCGGTGATCGCGACCCAGGACGCGGTCATTCTCGGCCGCCGCAGCTACACCGAATGGGCGCAGTTCTGGCCGAGCAGCCAGATCCAGCCCTTCGCGAGATTCATCAACGGGGTCACGAAGCATGTCGCGACATCGTCGCCCCTTGACCGAGAGTGGACGAATGCGACGCGGATCGATGGCGGGCTGGTCGAATTCGTTCGGGATCTCAAGCAGCAGCCCGGAGGCGATGTCGGCGTCCACGCAAGCATCTCGGTCGCACAGGCCCTGCTCGCCGCCGACGTTGTCGACGAGCTCAGGCTCGTGATCGCACCGACGATCGCCGGCCGCGGACGGCGCCTCCTCGACGGCTTGCCGTCGATCCAGCTCGAGTCGATCCGGAGCGAGCTCTCACCGACCGGCTCGCTGCTCGCGGACTACCGCGTCATTCGCTGAGTCTCGCTGCGCTCTGGCGCGGGAGCTCCACAAGTTCGCGTTGTCGTGCAAAAGTAGAGACGATGCGATGCTCCAGGCGTTCATGCTCGAGAGCGCCGGGATGACGGCGGGCAACGGGCGGCAAGCGAGGCTGGTGTTGCTGTGCGGGCTGCCCGCATCGGGCAAGACGACGCTCGCGCGCGAGATCGCAGACGCCTATGGCGCGGTGCGGCTCAACCCGGATGAGTGGGAGGTGGCGCTGAACGTTGATCCGTTCGACGCCGGCTTCCAAACCCGGCTCGAAGCGGCATTCTGGGAGCTCACTCAGCGGCTCCTGGTGCTGGGAACGTCGGTCGTCCTCGAATGGGGTTTCTGGGCTCGAGCGGAGCGCGACGAGAAGCGCGAGGCGGCGCGCAAGCTCGGCATAGCGGTCGAACTCCGCTTCCTCGATGCGCCCCACGAGGAGTTGGTGAGGCGCGTCGAGGCTCGTCACGCCGCCGGCGGCCTGGCCATCACCGAGCGGCACATGGAGCGGTACCGGGACGTCTTCCAGCCGCCGACAGACGATGAGCTCGCCCTGTATGACCCTCCTCTCGCAGAGTCTTGAGATCCGTCCCAAGGCCGCACGGGCTCTGGCGGCACCAGGACTTCATGCGCATGTGGACGGCTGCCGGGGTCAGTGCCGTCGGAAGCCAAGTCACCCTTCTGGCCCTTCCGCTGACCGCGATCTTGGTCCTTCACGCATCCGCATTCGAGGTCGCGGCGATCTCGACGGCCGTGACGCTGCCGAACCTCCTGGGCATTGCCGCGGGGGTCTGGCTAGACCGCGTCAAGCGGCGTCGGGTGATGATCGCAGCCGACTTCGGCCGGGCGGCGCTCCTCGCATCGGTGCCGCTCGCATACGCATTCGGTCTTCTCGATCTCCCACTGCTGTACGTGGTCGCCCTCATCAGCGGCACGCTGAGCATCTTCTTCGAGATCGCCTCGCAGGCGTACGTGCCGTCGATCGTGGGCAGGGAGCAGCTGGTCGAGGCGAACACGGACCTGCAGGGGCTGACTGTCGGGGCAAACACCGTCGGTCCGAGTGTGGCGGGCGCCCTGGTGACACTCGTGTCCGCACCGGTGGCGATCCTCGCCGACGCGGTGTCCTTTCTCATGTCGGGTCTCCTGATCGGCTCGATCCCGAATCGCTATGAGCCGCAGGCCGCACGTGCACGCCCAACGAGCATCGGCAGCGAACTTCGCGAGGGCGCGCGCTACGTTCTTTCAAACCTCTACCTGCGCCCGCTGCTGGTCTCGCATGCGTTGGCCAACCTCGCACTCGGTGTCTTCTGGGCGATCGTGCTCGTCTACGCAGTGCGCGAACTCGGGCTCACTTCGGTGACGATCGGCGCGATCCTTTCGGTCGCAAATGTCGGCGGACTGGCCGGCGTGCTCCTCGCGCGGCGCATGGCCGAGCGTGCGGGCGTGGGACGGATCGTCATCGCCTCGTTCTTGCTCTTTGGTCCGGCGACCGTTCTTGTCGCCATCGCCACGACAGACACCGCGATCGTGTTCGTGGGCCTCGGCTGGGCGATACAGAGCTTCGCGCGGTCCCTCTACGTCGTATCGGCGAACAGTGTCCGCCAGGCGCTCGTGCCAGACCGACTGCGGGCGCGGGCCAGCGGCGTGGTGACGACGGCCGGGACGAGTGCCTTCCCCTTTGGGACACTGCTCGGCGGCGCGCTTGCCGCGGCACTCGGACTTCGCGAGGCGATGCTGGTCGCCGCTACGGTCAGCTTCCTCCCGTTCCTGCCGGTGGTCGTTTCTCCCTTGCGGTCACTGCGTGAGCTGCCGGACGACAGCGATCACGTCACGAATCGCAGGCCCGGCGCGAGTTAGGAGGGTCGGCCCAGCCTACGCAGCTGGGCGTCCTAGCCTCGCCGCCAGGTCCGGAACTGAGCAACGATCCGTTCGCGCAGCGCGGGCGCAAGCGACTCCTCGCGCGGGACCGCGCCGGTCTGCCTGATCGTCTCGCGCATCTGGTCGACGTAGGTGGTGCAGCCGGCGCAGCGGGAGAGGTGGCGCTCGAACCGCTGCCGCTCGTCGGGCGCCTGCGCCTCGTCGAGGTAGCTGGTGACGACCTCGACCATCTCCTGGCAGGTGAATTCGGCGCTCACGGCGACTCGGTGGTCAAGTAACGCTCCAGCGCGGCACGGACCTTCGAGCGCGCGCGGTGCAAGAGCACTCTCTGATTGGTCTCGCTGATCTCGAGAACGCTACACACCTCGGCGGAATCCCAACCCTCGACGTCGCGCAGCGTGATCACGATCCGCTGGCCGTCGGCGAGGTCCGCGATCGTGTCGATGATCAGCTTGCCCGTCTCGGCGGAGAGGAGAGCATGGTCTGGGTCGGTCGACCAGGGCATCGGGAACGAGACCCAACGGCCTGGATGTCGCCCGTCGAGCCCCTGAAAGCGATCGGTAGGGAGGGCCGGCTCGTGCTCCGAGCCGGCCACGCGTGCGAGCTCGAGTGAGGAGAAGGGCACAGCACGCGCCTCGCGAACCGCGTGGGTTCGGGCGATGTTGGCCACGATCGCGAGCAGCCACGTCCGTAGGGCGGACCGGCCCTCGAACCGGTCGAGGCCGCGGAGCGCGCCGAGCCAAGCCTCCTGCACGACTTCGTCGGCGACCGCGCTCGAGCGGACGAATGTCAGCGCGACCCTGTGCATCGCGGCGCCGTGGGCGTCCACGAGAGCGCTGAACGCGTCCTCGTCACCACAGCGAAGGGCCGCAAGGAGCGCGGTCTGGCTGGTCGAGGGCTCGGCACGGGGCATCCGCTCAGAACTTACATGCTCGCGGGGCGTAACGCGCGGGGCGGATCGCATGACGGTAGGAGTGACGGCAAACGAAGCCGCAAGGAGAACCGATGAGCCTCGCCGCCAGATGAACCGCCGTGTCTCACACCTCATCGCGGGTTGGCGCACCGGCCTCCCTCGCCCGGTTCTCATCCTTCAAGCGGGAAACGCCCTCAACTACTTCGGTTACGGGCTCATCGTTCCCTTTGAGATCATCTACCTGCACCAGATACGTGGCTTCTCAACGTCGACAGCCGGACTGGTTCTCGCGGCGACCATGGGGACCTCCGCGATCGTCACGCTGCCGACGGGGGCGCTGCTCGACCGGTACTCCGCCAAAGCGATCGTGATCGCAGGAAGCTTGGCGAGCGCATTTGGCTACGCCGGCCTCGCCTACGTAGACCAGCCCTGGCAGGCGTTTGCCTGCGCGATCGTCAGCGGAGCCGGGCTCGGCCTAGCAGGCACGGCCAACCGAAATTTGGTCGTCACGTTGGTCAAGCCCGAGCAGCGAGTGGCGTCGTTCGCGCTTAACCGGGTCGCGGGTAACTTCGGCATTGGTTCCGGCGCGACCGTAGCCGGGTTCCTCGTCGCGTCCGCACAGCAGCTCAGCTCGTTCCAACTTCTCTATTTCTTCGACGCTGTCACCTTCGCCGGATTCGCGCTCATCGTGCTCGCTGCCGTACCGAGCCAGCAGGCCGTGACCGCCACGGCGACGGCCGCCAACGGAACCGGCTTTCGCGCCGTCGCTCGAGATCAGCTCTTCCTCACTGTGATCGCGCTCAACATCGTGCTCGTTGTCGTCGGCCACACGTTCTTCTCCAACATCCTGTCACCATTCGCAACGGACCACACACCGGTCGGCCCCGCCGCGATCGGGATCATCTTTGCCATCAACACGGCCTTCGTCGTCATCGCGCAGATCCCGGCGGTGCGCATAGTGGCACGCATGCGGCGCACACATGCTTTCGCGGTGACGAGCGCGCTCTTCGCGGTCGGCCTGCTCGCAGTCTTGCCAGCGACGCTCATCCACTCGGAACTCGCTGCGACCAGCCTCCTCGCCGGGGTTGCGATCGTCTTCGCGATCGGCGAATGCGTACACATCCTCGTTCTCGGGCCGCTGGTCGCGGACATGGCTCCAGCCCATCTGCTCGGCCGCTACCTGTCTCTCTACACTCTGACCTTCACCATCTCCCTGGCCCTCGGCCCGGCGATCGGTGGCCTTCTCCTGCAGACCTCGCCGGACGCCGTTTGGTGGGGCGGCGCGCTTGTCGCGGTGCTGACCGGAGCCGTCCTGCTTCGACTCGGCGGCCGCATTCCCGATCCCCTCCACGAAGCACCGTCACGTCTGGCACCGGCGCCAGAGATCGCGTGAGGACGCGGAGAGGCGGATATCGGATCCGGGTGATGAGGAGAAGCGAACCGGCTGGCGATCGAACCGGACTGTCCGGTGCAGGCAACACAGGGCGATCGACGAGGCGCGCGGCGGTCGTGGCTAACGCCGACGCGCAACCCCGCGAGTCCCTCGGTGTGCACTTCGATCTGCTCGCTGTCGGCGAGCGTGCGATGGTCACCCGGATGCGATTTCAAGTAGGCGTGAACGCTCCGACGCATACACATCCCCATGAGCAGGCGGGCTACGTGGTCAGCGGCCGCTTCCGGCAGACCATCGCCGGGACGATCCACGAACTCCACCCAGGCGACAGCTACGCCATTCCGGGTGGCATCGAGCACGCGATGGAAGTGGTCGAGGACGGCGAGGTCATCGACGTCTTCACGCCGCCACGCGACGAGTTCCGCTGATGGCACGAGGAGATGACCGAAGCAGCGCACCGAAAGGTCGCGAGCACGCATCCGGCGCGTTGGTCCGACCAGCGTGCCCCACAGCGGAACCCGCCAGCGCATGCGGTCTCAGTGCAGGATGGCGATCGCTGTAGCGCCGATGAGAACCACGGCAAGTGTGACGTTAACGACCCGGGACCGACGTGGGTCGCGAAGCAAGACGGCGAGCGATCTGCCGGCGACGACCCACATCACGCAGATAACGACGATCATCAGGCTGAGCACCGCGATCTTGGCGATCGCGTCCGTTGTCGCTGTTTCGGCGAGATGTGCGCTGGCGAAGACGGCCGCAATCGCGACCCAGCCTTTCGGGTTCGCGATACCGAGGAGCGCTCCGCCGCCAAACCCGGGGGCACCCGAGCTCGTGATCTGCTCCGTGAGTGGAGGAGCGGTCGCGACGTGATACGCGAGCCACAGGATGTAACCGGCCGAGATCGCGATCAAGACCGATCCAATCACGGGCACGGTCAGCAGCGCGACCGTGATCCCGGTCGCAACCGCGACGAGTACCGTCATCGTCCCAACGATCGTCCCGAGGAGGTACCGCAGAGAGCGCCGCAACCCATAGACCGAACTCGTCGCGACCAAGCTGATCGTGACCGGGCCGGGGCTACCCATGAGGGCGGCCGAGGCAAGCATGAGCGGTCCGACCGCCTCCCAACGAATTGCCGCTGTGAGGGGCGGTTCAGTCACGCCGGTCGCGATAGCGTGGACCCATGCCGCCGAAGCTAGAGAGCCCTGCTGCCGGGCGTCTTGAACGATCCTGCAAGCGGCGTTCGGACTCGATCAGGTTCGGACCGAGCGCGCGCGGGATCGAGCGCGCGGAAGTGTTCCTCTCCGCGCATGGGTTCGAGCCGCACCGGCACGACGTGTACGCGGTCGGGATCACGACGGCCGGGGTGCAGACGTTTCGCTATCGCGGCTCCCGCCGCATCTGCCTGCCCGGCCAGCTTCACGTTCTGCACCCAGACGAAACCCACGATGGCGTAGCCGGCACCAGCGACGGCTTCGGTTACCGGATCCTGTACATCGCGCCCGAGCTGGTGCGCAGCGCCCTCGGTGGTCGCGCGCTCCCGTTCGTCGCAGATCCCGTCCAGGACATGACGCCCGTCGCCAGCTCGATCAATCGTCTGCTCGCTGACATCGACGAGCCGATCAGCGAACTTCGCTCCACCGAAATCGCCGTCGCGGTCGCCGACGCTCTGCTCTGGCTCAGCGGCGACGTTGATCGCCGCCGACCGACGTTCGACCTGAGGGCGGTCGAACGGGCGCGCGAGTACCTCGCGGCCCACGCGCGTGAGCAGACACCCGCCGCCGTCTTGGAGCAGGTCGCAGGCTCCGACCGTTTCACGCTTGCTCGCCACTTCCGAAGCGCCCTTGGGACGAGTCCCGACCGCTATCGGGCGCTGCGCCGGCTGGAGCTGGCGCGTGCTTCGATCGATCGCGGGCAATCGCTGGCGGAAGCCGCCGCACAGGCCGGTTTCGCCGACCAGAGTCACATGACGCGACAGTTCAAGCGGGCCTACGGTCTGACGCCCGCCAGCTGGGCCGCCCTCACGCGGCGCCCTCGCGTGGTGCCTCGCCATGGGACCGATTTCAAGGCAAGAAAGCGTGTCGATAGTCCAGACGAGAGGGCGAACGCGTGCGTCGCCTTGTGGTCGGCTGCGTCGACTTCACGAACCGCTCCGTACCTGCGCTCCCCTGGCGACCACCTGATCATGAATCAGTCGCGCCTCGGTGCGTCGGCCAATTGGCGATAGCGGTCGTCCAACTCGGCGCGCGCAGTTGATTCGCTCCACCGCTCATGCGCTCCGCGCGCTGCGCAGATGTGTCGCAGGATCCGTCGTGCCTCGGAGGTGTCCGTCTCCGCCAGGCACTTCTCACTTTGGATCGCGCACTCGGTGAGGTGCACGGCGATTTGGTGTGCGCGCATCCGAACGGGCATCGGCTGCGTGCCCCAGAGCGATGGCCGTCCGAGCGCGTCGTCCGGAAGCGCAGCCAGGCGTGCATCCGTTGTCCGCCGCGCGAGGCCAAGCAGCTCGAGGACTTGGCTGATACCCGCGACACGTGCAGCAGCGAACTCCGGCTCGGGCGGCGAGAGTCGGTCGCACGGCAGTCGCTCTGGTGGGATGGCGATTGGCTCTTCGTCGCCTCGCAGCGCCGCGTATTCGACCTGGGCTCCGTAGCGGAGCTCGACGGCGATCGCGTGTCGGAGGACATCCCGCAGGGACCAGTCGCCATCGCGCGTGTTGTCCAAATCCTCATCCGATCGACCTACGAGCACGCCGACCAGGTCACCGTATGCCGCCTGGGCCAGGTCAAGGATCCGCGCGATCTCGCTCTCAGGTGCACCCCGCGCTCCGACGGCCATCGCCTGCTCATGCCGAAGCAGGTCGTACAGGACGAACTGGATCGACGCCTTGCTGCGGACCGGGACGGTAACTTGCCGCGACAGTTCTGAATCGCGTAGACCGGCGAGGCTGCCCAGCGCATCGAGTGGAGCGGACATCCGCGCTCGACTCTATTTGAGCATCTGACGTGGAGTCAGGCGACGACGTCCACTCGGATTCTGACCGCCCGGGACCGTTGGCCGGGAACCAACTGTCCGTAGGCGTCACAAGACTCCCTCCGCACACTAAACATTGCGCTGTTCTCGCGGCATAGAGGAGTGCGGTGATCACCGATCACGACGAACTCGACTGGGAGCGCTTGTATCGAACGGTCTATCCGAGCGTCTATCGGGCGCTGGTCGCGACTCTGTTGGACGCTGACCTGGCGTCCGATGCCTTGCAGGACGCATTTGTCGCCGGACTCGACCGTCCGCCGCTGCACGACACCAACGTCGCCGGCTGGCTGTTCCGCGTCGCGATCCGAAAGGCTGGTCGGTCTCGACGCCGGCCAACAGTTCGACTGACGGATGCAGGAGGCGTGGCGAGCGGGCGCAACCAGATCGATGTGCTCCTGGATCGGCTCAGCGTCGGGCAACTCCTTCGGATGTTGAGCCCGCGCCAGCGCTCGATCGTGGTCGCGTACTTCTACCTCGATCAGACCCAAGAACAGATCGCCGAGCTGCTGGGGATCCGCCGCGGGACCGTCGCCGCGACGATCTCCCAGGCGCTCACGCGGATGCGGAAGGGAGAGAGCCATGTCCAATGACCTCCGAGACGTGTTCAAGCGGGAGCTCGACCAGATCCCGCTCCAGCCGGCCGAGACGTGGGTGCCGGAGCGTCGTCGCCCGATCCTGCTCCCGAGGCTCGCGTGGCGCGCGCCGCTCGCGCTGCTGGCGGCCCTCGTCGTCCTCGTCGTGGCCGTCGTCGGTGGCCGTCAGCTTGCGACGTTCCGGGATCACAGCGCCGCGACCCCGGGCATCGTGGCGGGCAAGGCGCTCTACCTCAGTCCATCGTTCAACGGCTCGGGCTGGATCCAGATCGATCCCACCACGCTCAAGGACCTGTCGTCCAAGCCGCTGCTGGACATCGCGCCCTCCACGACGAATTCGTCCGAGGCCGAGGCGTCGACCGACGGGTCGACGATCTTCGTGAACGACTTCAACGGCGGTGCGGTCACCCAGCGGGTCTATGACGCGCGCACCGGCCAGCTCCGCGGCTACTTCGTTCCTGAGGTCGCGATGGTCGTCGATGACCTCAGCGCCGATGGGTCGCTCGCCATGGGCCGTGTCGGCGACAACCGCAGCCCCGTGGATGGGGAGAAGGTCATCGTCTCGGTCGCCGATGGCCACGTCGTCCGCCACGTACCGGCGATCAGCCTGCCCGGCGTTGTGCAGGCGCGTCCGACCGCCGCCGATCTGAGCGCCATCTACTACGTCCTGACTCCGACGGCGGTCAGCCTGATCGCGACGAGCCCCCAGGAGTGGCCGTACTCCCTGGTGGTCCAGTCCACCCTGACCGGCGCGCTGTCTGCCCCGATCCCGCTGCCGGGCATCCTTGCGAGGACCTTCGACGCCGGACCCGTTTCGGCCTTGAGCCCACTGACGGTCCGGCCGGCGATCGCGCTGAGTGCCGACGGCCGCCGGCTCGCGGCGTTGTCCGCTGACGGAGGCACCCTCGATGTCGTCGACCTGCGCAGCCTCGCGGTCAGCTCGCTGACGGTACACAAGCGCACGAGCCTCATCGATCTGTTCTCGCCGCTGGTCGCCGAGGCGAAGACGCTCAATGACCAGGAGCAGCAGGCGATGGCCTTCACGCCCGATGGCAGCGCGGTCATCAGCTGGGTCACCGAGACCCACTACGACGATGTGAACGGCGCCACCCGAACGACCCGCGGGATTCAACGGGTCGACCTCGCCACTGGGTTGGTCACCGCGGAGACGTCGGCGAGCGATGGGATCTACGGCTTCACGATGTCGCCCGACGGCCAGAACGTCTACCTGGTCGTGCGGATCCAAGAGCCGCCGAACCCGCTGTACGTCCTGCGTCGTATCGACGCGGCCTCGCTGGAGCTCAAGGCTGAGCGCACGCTGCCCGACTACGCGGAGCTGCAGCTGCTCGCCGCCCCGACCCCTGCCGCCGCGACTGCGACACCGACCCCGCCCACGCGGACCCAGGCACCCGTGGGATGCCCTCGGGCGCGGCTTGAATACCTGATCGAGGGCTTCTTCACGATGTACAACGCCCACCACTCTGCCGACCTGAGCAACCTGTTCAAGACCCAGCAGTCCGCTGCGGCCGGCGGCTTCAGCGATTACTCCGATAACCCCGGCGTGCCGGTGCACATCACGAATGTCGGGAAGCTGCTTGCGTACTGGGAGCAGCGCTTTGCCGCAGGCGATCGCTTCGACACGCACGCCGTGACCTATCCGCCGGACGGGTCTACCCCGACGACCGCGAATCCGATCGCCACATTCACTCGCTCATTCACTGGCGGGACCCAGCAGGGCAATATCCAGTTCGACTGCAACGATGGTCTGCTCGTGGCGGTGCGTCTGAGCTCCGACTACCCGGGCTGGGAATCACGGGACGCGTTCGGCCTCCGGTTCAGCGTGCCGGTGGCATGGAACGGCCCCGCAGACATCGACACCCAAAAGGGCCCGGATGCGCCCAAGAACTGGCTGGTGTTCAACGACGCGACTGGAAGCACGACGGTCTCGGTCTGGCTGGTCGACGATACCGCCGAGCATTTCGCCGCGACCCGGCTGCCGGGTGACCGTCGAACCCTGACGATCTCTGACGCGGGACAGAGTCGAGACGTGATCGAGGTCCACGCGCCGGCGACCTGGTCCGGACCGGCGGGCGCGGGCAGCTACGACAACCGGCACCTGGTCATCCAGGTCACCCCGACCGTCGCCGCCGACGTGTTCGTGAGCGCGCCGCGGATCAACGGGCCCTCGAGCCTCACGCCCGAGCAGGTCCAGCTCCAGGATCGGATCAGCGTCCGGCTTTCGGCCGGCACGGACCTGGCGGCCGCCCAAACGTACGTCGTCGACGGATACACCTTCACCGCGCAGCTGTTGTTCGATCACGCATACGGCCCGGCGGCCATCGACGCGGCCCATTTCAGCGGACTGGAGGGGGTCGGGCTCGCCTGCACGTGGAGTCGCACCGGCAACGACGTGGGGAAAGCGGAGTTCCTGTTCGGCCCAGCAGCCGCGCCCGCGTCCCTCGCCGGCTACACGAACCTGACCCACGGAACGAGTGGGAGTCGCATCGGCGGCTTCCCAGACGCCGCCTCGTCCGATACGAGCGAGACGCACGCGGTGTGCGCGGTCCGGGACGCGATCCTCGACCACGGCATCGAAGTCGTCGTCCAGTTCACCCGCCAGGCGGGCACCACAGTTGTGAGCCAGGTGGCATTCAACCCGTGGCGAAGGTGAACCCTCCCGTCGACTCCGTCACTGCTGGGCGACGAGCAACCAGCGCAACGGGATGACGATCTTCGACGTCACGGCGAGAATCAGCCAATCACAGATCGTGTAAGGCGGAGTCTGTCGACCACCCGATCAGCCAATCAGAACGCGAATCAGGTGTGCACTCGACGAACGGCGAACTGCCACTTGGACCAATGCAGACGGGGCGATCGGCTGGGGAGGGAGGGTTCGAACCTCCGATTGGCTGATCCAGAATCAGGTGACCGGTCTCCGTTACGAATTTCAGCAATCAGGCGCGAATCGGGAGGGCAGCAGGCCTCCCCAAAGACGGACTGATCGCTAATCAGCCAATCACTCTCGCAAAACCCAACGTCGACGCTCCAACCGAATCAGGCAATCATCGGTACATCCACCAACTCGGACGTGGGCGCCGCTCGCCCGGGGTTCGCACCATGAGCACACCATGCCGGTACTGGTGAGCATGCGAAACATTTGGGCGGCTGATCCGTCCTACTTCGTGTGATGCAAGTGCGAGCGCTGGTCCTGGCCGCGCTTCTTGTGACCGCGTGCGCGCCGGCCTCCATCCCCGATGTGGCGGACAACGGAACGCTCGCCAGCACGCCCGTGCCGACACTGCCCGGAGCATTTCACTCCGCGGCCGGGTTCAACCTCATCGTGCCGCCAGGCTGGACGGCGACGGACCGAACCGAGATGTTCAACCGTCGCGGCGCGCGCTTGCTTGTCCTGAGCAACGGCGCGCAGCCCGTCGCCGACGCGCAGACGGGCCTGCTCACGTTGACCGACCTCCCGGCCGACCACGTCGTTCTCGAACTCACCGAGTTCTCCTTTCCGGGAGGGCCCGGTCCGCAGACGGAAAGTACGTTCCCGCTGGATTGGCACGCCGCGCAGGTCGCAATCGGGCCGTATGGCCTGGCGCCGATGCTCCATTTCCAGCACCTCCTGCAATCGCTGACCCTGACCGCCTACTCCGGCCCGGACGCGAAACAGGCGGATCGCGATGCCCTGGCGTCGGTCGTTGCGAGCATTCGGCCCGAAGTCATCCCGGAGAGCGGGGTCTATCGAGGGTGGGATGTGCTCGGCCCTCTCGCGACGTTCCCGATCGGCTCAGTCCGGCACTTCAGCACGCCACAGTCGACGGTCGGCGCATTCTTCCTCGTCCGCGGGGCACACACGCTCTTCGCGCTCATCGACAGCGCGTACCAGTTCATGGGAGCGATGAAACCGTGTCCGATCCGGTACGACCCTTCCGCGCGAACGTTCGTGTGCGAGGCCACCGGTGATCGCTGGAGCCGGACTGGCGCGCAGCTCACGGGTGGCGGCCTCTTCGGTCTCGCCTACCACACCGCGATGGTGAAGGATGGCCTCGTGCTCGTCGGCGGCTCGAGCATGGGCGGCGGCGAGAGACCGCCTGCCGAGCAGGACGAGTTCGCAGATCCGGTCGATTCGCCGCTGCCGTCGATCGCACCGACGAAGGCGGATGTCCTGGGGCGCTACGCGATGATCACCACCACCGCGCCGATCGAGCGCGCGGACGCGAAGCTGGTGACGCGCGCTCAGGCCCTCGCGAGCGCGGTCATTCGCGGGGCTTCCATTCGACCGGAAATCGAGCAGGTCTGGATCCTCGCGTACCGCGGCGACGTGCGGTTCCCCGGGAGTGCCGAGGTACATGGCCGGTGGGCGACGTTCTACGTTGACCCCGCGACCGGGGGTGCGATCACCATGGCCTGCTGTGGCGATGGAGACTGGCCAGCTGGCTTCGACGCGCTGCAGGACCTCGCGGGCAATTGACCCACCGACCGGCCCGCGTCGCCAACAACATCTGACTCCATATCAGGCGAGGGCGCGCTTTCAGGGTCACTCAGTCAGGCTTGGTTCGTCCCACCCGATCTGAACCCAAAGCGTCGTGTCGGAGAGCGCGCGAAGCAGATCCAATCGAGCAGCTTCGCGGCTCTCTCGTATTGCCTCTTGCCGTGAGCGCGACCGCTGTTCGCCATAGTCGGAAGAGCCGACGATCTCGGACTCGGCATCCCCTGGGCGAAGTCCCAGAGCTCCAGTCCGAGCACGATGCGACCCGATGCCGCGACGATGTTGACGACATCGCCGGCCACCGCAATCGGCCAGGCGTAGTCCTGACCGACTCGCCGAGCCTGATCGCGCACGCGCTCCGGAATGAAGTCCAATCGACCGCTTTCCGCTGTCATCGTCGCTGAACCGTAATTCCCGCGCGGCATCCATCACTCCGTATCCGATCAACCGCCGGCGTTCCGCAGCCTGAACGTCCGAGGTCGACCTCTGCCCCTTTGCCTGGTTGCTTGACCGGTTGACCCGACGCTCGATAGCGCTAGCGTCGGTTCGTGGGTCGCTTCTCCGTCGTCCACTGGGACGCAGGCGACGTCCTGACGTTATCGAATCGGCGTGCCGTCGCTGGGCTGACGCGCTGCGGCCTCGCCGTGTTCGCAGCAACGCTCGTCGTCACGTGCACGAGTCCGCCCATTTCGCGGCCATCGCCGAGTCCACAGGTGAGCGTTGCCGCGGGAGCCTGCGCACCGGATGACGCTCGCGCCCACATCGAGGCGTTCATGGCGGCGTCCAACGCGAGCGATCTGGTCGCCATCAACAGGACCCTCAGTCCGGCGCTGATGGTGTTTTTCGAGACCCTCCCGGACGGCCAGACGCGCAGGGCCTATGGGCATGACGCGGCGGTACGTGAGGTCGCCAGTCACTCCGGGGAGTCGATGGCCTTGCTCAGCCTGCAAGTGAGTGCTGAACCGTCCTGGGACGGCGCTACCGGCTTGGGGTTGGAAGTGAGCCGTACCGCGGCCGGCATTTCGTTCCGACAGGTGGGCAAGGGCGAAGTGCGCTGCGGCGGCGACTTGGACGGCATCGTCGTTTGGGGCGTCGGTCTGCCTTGAGCCTGCTGGCCAGCCTGCGAGCCGGGGCTCTCGCGATCGTCGTGACCGCGATGACGCTGACGTCGTGCGGTTCGCCGCAGGGACTCGCCGGAGGCTGCCGTCCGAGCGCCAACGAGTCACCAATCCCATCGCAATCGGTCGTTCGCACGATCGAGCTGAACGATCGCTGGGCCGGAGCGCACGGCTCCCTGTGCTTCTCAGAGGTGCGCATCTTCGACGGCCGGTTTCTTATCCTCGGTCACACTGACGGAACGCCATCGATGGCCGACCCATGGTTTGCGGCGTTGCGTGGCTTCTCGCACCTGACGCTCACAGACGACACCGGCCGGGTCTACGCAACATCCGGGACCGATGCGAGACCGGGGTATCCGGTCGCGCTCGCGGTCGATGGGCTGCTGCCGCCCAGCCCAGGGCCGGCGGTTGGCGACCTGCTGTCAGGCGCGCATGAGTTGACGATGCAGGTCGACAACGTGCTCGACCAGGTTGATGGCCCGTGGGTGTTCGCAGACATTCCCGCGCGCTCGGGTGCCCTCGATGCGACTGCGACCGCCGCCGGCCGCGACCTTCGCCTGTACGACCTCGTCGTGAGGACGGATGGCTTTTCGGTCGCCTTCATGGACCTCGGTGGCTACTCCACGCCTCCATTCGTCGGGATTCGGTCGCCATACGCGGAGTTCGCGTCGGCACGCGATGCACGCGGCAACACTTACGCAGTCGCCGGGCCTGAGCGGATCGGGGAGAGCACGCTTCTGTACATGAAGTTCGCACCCGCCCCGCCACCGGATGCGAACTTGACGATCACGCTCGAGCGAATCTACGTGTCGAGCGACCGGACATGGCGCGGAACGATCCGACTGAGGTAGTTCGTCCCCGTCATCCTCGCGGTTGACTTCAATTTGCCGAGCTCGCCGTGCGATGTCGACTTGTCGACGACCGGCTGGTCGGATCCGGGGTCAGCTGATTGTGAATCAGCCGCGCGGTGCTGGGCGGGGCCAGGAAGTGATCCTCGCGTGCTCGCCGGCTGCCCCGGCGCCCGCTTAGAGCTGCGCGGCGCGCACCTCATGAACGCTGGCGTACGTACAAGGACTAAGCAAACGCCCATCCCGCAGCACATATCAGAGCGGATGGCAGAGCCGCGAGAGACTACGGAGGTGTGGGAAGCCACCTTCCGGAACGCCTATCCGAGCGTGTATCGGGCGCTCGTCGCCGTGCTGTTGGATGCCGAGCTCGCGCAGGACGCCCTCCAGCAGGCGTTCGAGCAGGGTCTGCGCAAGCCGCCACAGCACAGTGACGCACTTCCCGGGTGGCTCTTCCGCGTCGCGATACGTTGGGCGCGTCGCAGCCGCCGCGTCCAGCTGCCATTTCAGCTGGACGGACTGATCGGCTCGCCGCGCGAACCCTCCGCCGCCCAGGAGACCGATGCGCTACTGGATCGCCTGATCCTGGGCGATCTGCTGCGTTTGCTGACCGAACGTCAACGCGGCGTGGTCATCGCCCACTACTACTTGGGACTCACGCAACAAGAGATCGCCGCTGCGCTCGGCATCCGGCGGGGGACCGTCGGCGCGACGTTGAGCCAGGCGCTCAAGCAGCTACGCAAGGGAGGCTCGTATGTCGTCTGAGCTGCGCGACCTTGTGTTCCGCGACCTGGAGCAGATCCCCTTGCCGCCGGCGTCGGCCTGGACCGAGCGGCGGTCGCGGCGGTCGCGTCGCGGTATTGGCATCCTCGCGAGCGCGACAATCATCGTGCTGGTGATCGCCGCGTCCCTGAGCGGCGGCCAGCTGTTGCGCGCGGCGCGCGACCAGATCGAGCGTCTGCGCGCTGCTTCGACCGGCCGGCTCGTCCCAGGGAACGACCTGGTCTACGTCGCGACGGGGGATCTGGTCTCGCAAGGCGTGCTCGCCGTGGCGATGCCCGGCGGCCAGATCCTGGACTGCTGCGACGCCGCGACCTACGTCGGCACGCGCTACGAGGGTGAGCCGATGAGCATCACCGGCGATGTCGCCTTCCTGCCGGTGGCCCGCCCGCTCGTCACTGGCCCATACGAGACCTTCGTGCAGCCGATCGATCTGCACCGCGGTGCCCCGCTTGGGCGTGCGAGCACCGGCACGTTCACGGTACCGGCGACTCGGGCTCTACCGGAGACCCTGCTCGTACCCCAAGCGACGGCGACCAGCAGCGATGGTCGGTTCGTGTGGCTCGTCCAGGACACCGGCGACCGTGGGCAAGTCGCGCAGCTGCAACGGCTCGACGTGCAGGCCTTCCCCGTCGCGCCTTCGGCGGCACGCGCCCAGATCACGACGACCAGCGGCACCGCCGTTCGTAGCCACCTCGTTCCACTCGGACCGGACAGGGTGCTCCTGATGCGTGAGCAGTACTCGGGACTGAATCGAGTCGCTGCGGACTGGTACGTGCTCGACGCTCAGCTGCACGTGCTCACGAGCTTCGAAGGTGACGACAGTCACCGCCTTCCCGACAGCGGCCTGTGCTCCACGGACGTCCGGCCCGACCCGACCGGTTCCGGGTGGATCATCCTGTGCTCGGATCCATCTGGCGCCGCGGATGGCGCGCTCGTGTTCCTCGATGGCCAGCGGTTTGCGATCAGTGCACGGGTCACCCTCGAGCGCTCGATGGGCTACGCCGTGACCATGGGCGCAACCGGCGACGGGCAGGTCGTCGTGCTCACAAACCGGCCGGTAGTGGCCCGGATCGATGCCCGGACACATGAGTTGATTGATGCGCGCGCCGTGACTCGGGCTCGCGCGTGGTTCGAGCCGCTCTTTCCGTCCGCCGCCGCGGCGAAAGAAACCGGCTCGCGCGCGCTGATCTCACCAGATGGCCGCTATGCGTACTTCGCCGACACCGCCGATCGCTGGGGTGAGCTAGCGACGATCGATCTGGCCGCGGCCACCGTCGTGGCGAGCACCAACGACCTCGGGATCGTGGTCGGGCTCGGGCTCTCGGAACAGGGCGACCGGCTCTACGCCCTCACAGCAACAGCGGACAGCGCCGATGTCCGATCGATCGTTCTGCTGGAGCCACGGTCGCTCGCGATCGCTGCCCGGAGCGGTGCGCTACCGAGCTCCTTCGCAATCGCGGCGGTACGGAGCGACAGTCGCTGAAGCGAAGGCGACGTCAACGCCGGCTCGCGCCCGTACACCCACCGGGCCTCAGCTCCCATTGCGCTGGATGTCGATTCGACATCGCGAGGCCGTGGGTTGCTTGCCTGATATGGAGTCAGCTAAATGGCGCGAGCCTTCCGGGCTCTCAGACTCCGTTCCGCCGGTGCGGGTACCTGGAGCGGCGGCACGATCTCGTCGTAACCGGCTCCTATGCTTTCGTGACGCCAACTGGTGATCGCGAGCAACCGCACTCCGGCCTCGTCGTCGAAGATGACGACGATGGCGCGCCGCGCGCTGGCCTCGGTGAGCGCAAGACGACCAGCACGATCTTGGCGCTTACGGCGTTGGTCCTCGTCGGAATCGCAGCACTACTCGCGGAACCACCGCGAACAGTCGCCGGCCAGCCGTCCAACTCACCCTCACCAGCTCTTTCGAGGAACGGCTCGGGTACACCTCTGCCCACCGAGGCGGAGGCCTGGGGCGCAATCTGGACCCGTGCCAACGGGGTTGCAGTTCTTCGTCCGACGTGGCTGCCGAAGAACAAGGACGAATACCAGTTCTTCCCCGACGCCAGCACCTCGCGTGATGGCTTCTTCACGTACGACATGGCCTATTACGAGCTGCACTCGGTCATCGGGACGACGGTATGGAACGTCGAGTTCTCTGCTGACTCGCTCGACGGCCAGCCTCGAGCATTGCAGCAGTTCGGCGGTGCCGCTCAAGACGCGAAGGCCCCCGGGTACGCCGCCAAGCTGTTCGGCAACGGTTCTCCGGGCTGGACGCTGGTGTGGAGCGAGGGCAACTACCGATACGCGATTCAGGCCTTCGGAGTCAGCCGCGAGGACTTGCTCCACATCACGGACTCGCTTGCCCCCGTGATCGACGGCACCGGTCGAACCATGCCCGCTAGGTGACCTCACCTGATCTCGAATCAGTCGTGAGGGTTCGTTCGGGCGCGTGAACTGTCCCGGGGCTGTTCTGATCGTGTGATACGCACGCGGTACGGCGGCGGTACCACCGCTGTACCTCGTATCACATTTTTCTCGCGCAAATCGGACGAAATTGGCCGGTGACTGTTCTCACTATCGCAGCATTGCGACGCGGTGGCCGCAAGCGATCAGCGATTCGTGAGACATGTCGCTTGCTCAATCGTCGAGCTCGAGCGCGCTAGGCTTCGCAGCGGCCTGCTGCCCTCCCACAGCGGAGGGAATGCCATGCACAAGCAACGAACCTTTACAGCAGAAGACTGGCGACCATTCATGAGAGGTCCCGAGACCCCGCTCGACGACCTCATCGAAAGCTTCCTGGTCGCGCGTGAGGCTGAGCTCAGCCCGCGGACCATCGACGGCTACCGGGACCACCTCACCGCGTTCTCGCGCTCGCTCGACTCGCCGAAGCTCCGCGATCTCTCGCCGACGACCGTCCAGCGGTTCATCGCCGAGCGTCGACGCCGCGCACCATTCGCCGCGCGATACGCCGGCGCGGTGCTCAAGGCATTTGGCACCTGGCTCGCGAACAACCAGTACCTCACCGGTCCGCTCGGCGGATCCGTCCTCGCCACCGTGAAGGTCCCGCGAGTCGACCGTCGACGCGAGGCGCTAAGCGACAAGGACGTCGAGGTCATGCTCCGCGTCCTCAGGGACGGGGACAACCGGAACGCTGCCCGCGATCGGGCGGTCATCCTCACGTTCCTGGCGACCGGCCTCCGGCTGAACGAGCTGCGCGAGGTCCGGATGACCGACGTCCACATCGAACGACCGCTCGAACGCAGCTACCTCTTCGTGCGGGCAGAGACGAGCAAGAGCCACCGCAATCGGCGAGTCCGGCTCGACCCGCTCGCCGCGAACGCGGTGCATCAGTACACGAAGGACTGGCGGCCGGAGGCCGCCGGCGCAGCGGCCGCGCTGCTCTTCGTCACCGAGAAGGGGGAGCCGTTCACGTACAACGGCTTCCAGAACTACGTGCGGCGGATCGGCGATCGGTTCAAGGCCGCGGGCGTCGAGCACTGGATGGCCCATCGCTGTCGCCACTACTGGGCGACGAGCAACCACCGCAACGGGATGACGATCTTCGACATCGCGGCCGAGGGCGGGTGGAAGGATTCCGAGATGGTCCGGCGGTACACCCACGACCGGCCATTCGAAGAGCTGCAAGCGATGCCGACCGCGCTCACCGCGATGCTCCGTCGTCGCGCGAGCTGAGCGAATCAGCCAATCACAAATCGTGTAACGCGGAGTCTGTCGACCACCTGATCAGCCAATCAAAACGCGAATCAGGTGTGCACTCGACAAACGCGGAACAGCCACTTCGACCAACAAGGACGGGGCGATCAGCTGGGGAGGGAGGATTCGAACCTCCGATTGGCTGATCCAGAATCAGCTGCCTTACCGCTTGGCCACTCCCCAAAGAGTGTCGGCCGAGGCTCGATTATCCCATCAATGCCGCAGCCGCGCCGCCTCCTCCCCCGAAGGGGGTAGTGCGGCGTAGAGCGCCCTGACTAGGCTGAATCGAGTCGATGATCAACACTGAAGCCGGCGTCTACCTGCAGTTCTTCGACGAAGGGGAGTCGATCGACAGGGAGCTGCCGCCGCTCGGGCCGTTCGAGCTGCTGATCATCCGGCATAACCGGATCATCGGCGACCGCGAGCAGGTCGAGCACGACTCCATGGGCCTCGGCGCGGTCGAACGCTGGCTCGAGGCCGAGCTCGAGCTCCGGCGCGCGCTCGGCGACGAGCCGGGCGGCAACCGCCGGAGCCACATGCGGATCCGCGCTCCGCGGGGCGACATCATCGTGCGGTTCTACGACTACGGCGGCGACGAGCCGCCCAAGGTGCCCGAGCTCGGACCGTTCTACGCGCTGACGATCGGCAAGCGTGAGGTCCGCGCGGACGACCAGCTCATCGCGATCCGCTCGACCGACCTCTCGCCGTGGACGTTGACCGAGGCCGCGCGGCCCGGCGTGGCCGGGGTCACGAAGGCCGACTTCTCGGTGTTCTCGCTGAGTGTCCGCGAAGCGCGCCCGGCTCCCGACCCGGTGCCGCCACCGACGATGCTGGAGGCTGCCGGACCCGTCGTGGCCGCCGCGGAGCCGGTCGTCGAGACACCGTGGGTTCCCCAACGCGAGTTCGTGGAGCGGCGGAAGGTGCAGCGTGAGCTATACGTCGCGCGTCCCGACGCGCAGCGCGAGCAGTCGCTCACCCCGGCGGATGTCGAGACGGCCGAGAAGCTGAAGCAGCAGGCGCTGGGCGAGCAATTGATGATCGAGCGGCTCAGGCGCGAGCAGCGCGTGTCTCCGGAAGCGGCACTGCAGCCGCAGCCGAGCTCGGGCGACCTCGCCATGCGCTTCCAGCCTCCGGTGCGCGAGCGCGAAGCCGCACGCGCGGCCGCGGACGAGGCCGCCGAATACGAGGACGAGCCATTCACGACCCGCGTGCTGCGGTTTCTCTGGTCGGCGCGACTCATCATCGTGACGGTCCTGCTCGTGGCGGCGCTCTTCAGCGCGTATGGCTACCTTCAGCCGAAGGTCGCGAGCAACGGGGCGCCTCCGCCGCTCACGTTCGCGGCGCTCGGGGACAAGATCCAAACCGCGGACTGGACCTACACGGTCACCTCCGTCGAGCGCGCGCCGAAGCTCGGGACGGTACCGGCGACGAGCGGGGGTTATCTCGTGGTGCACCTCACGGCCACGAAGACGAACGCCGATGCCCCGCCACTTTCGACGAGCAACTTCCAGCTCATCGACGCGGCCGGCGCGCGCGGCTTCGCATTCGACCCGACGAGCGATATCTACACGAGTAATCTCGGGCTCGTCTGGGCGTCGCGGTATCCGACGACCCAACCGGTCCAGGATCACCTGGTGTTCGATGTAAGCCCGACCGCGCGGGCGCTCATCCTGTTCATCAAGGACGCGAACGTCCAGGTTCGCCTGCCCGACCCCTAGCCGTCCTGTTCGAGGGCCGCGCGCGTGCGCCGGCCCGCCCCGCGCTTGAGCCGGCGCAACGCGTCCAGGTCCGCCGGGGTGTCCACGTCCAGGGCCAGCCTCGGGATCACGAGGACGCGTCCCGCGGCGCCGGCTGCCTCCCGGTGTGCCGCGAAGCTGGCCGGCCCGAAGCGCGGTGCGATGCGCGACGGGGGTCGCAGGTAGAGCGCGTTCGTCCCTGACCGTCCGCGATCCGGCACGATGACGATCTCGGATCGGCGTCCGGCTGCAGCGATCCGCCGCAGGTCGGTGGCCCGCACCAACGGGACGTCCGCGGCGACGATGAGCACCGCGCGCGCCCCGTCGCGCAGCGCGCGGTTCACGCCTCGCCGTGCGCCGTCGCGGGTCCCGCGCGCGCTCACCACGGTCGCTCGCACGCCCGCGGCGCGCGCACGCGCCTGGATCGACCGGGCGTCGGTCACGATGAGCACCGGCCAGCTCGTGGCCACGGCCGCGGCGAGAACGTCGTCGAGCATCGCGGCTGCGAGCCGCTCGCGGGCGGCCGGCCCGAGCGCGCCGCGGAGCCGGGTCTTCGCGGTCCGCGGATCGCGCGCCAGCACGATGACGGTCGGCTTCACGGAACGGCTGCGATGGTCGCGCGCGCGAGGGCGGCGCGGGTCGCGGCGTCGCGCATGAGCGTCGGCGTGATGATCACCTTCAGGCCGAGCTGCTCGATCACCGGACCCAGCGCCCGGTCCGCGTCGTCGATCACGAACGCTCCCGCGACGTCGGCGTAGATGCGGGCCACACCGAGCGCGGAGACCTCATGGCCGAGAGAGGCGAGCATCGCCGCCGCCGGACCCTTGATCGCCGCGCCGCCGACGATCGGGCTCACGGCCACCACCTTCGCCCGCGCCAGACGCAGCGAGTCGCGCATGCCGGCGAGCGCGAGGATCGGCCCGATGCTCACGAACGGGTTGCTCGGCGCGATGACGATGACGTCAGCCTCGGCGATCGCCGCGCGCACGTGCGCCGATGGAGCGGCGTCCGGCTCGAAACGGAGGTCGCCCACGGCATCGGCGGTCCGCCGCTTCACGAAGTACTCCTGGAACGCGATCCAGCCGTCCGGCGTGCGGACCATCGTCCGCTGCTCGGTGTCCGTCGCCGGAAGGATCCGCGCGCCGATCCCGAGCGCCGTTCGCATCCCATCGACGACGTCCGTGAGCGACGTTCCGGCGCGCAGCAGGCGCGTGCGGTGGATGTGGGCGGCAAGATCGCGGTCGCCGAGCCGGAACCACGCGTCCTCGCCGAAGCGGACCAGCTCTTCCTGGGCGTGGTACGTCTCTTCCTTCCGTCCCCAGCCCTGGGCCTCGTCGACGACGCCCGCCAGGGTGTAGAGCACCGTGTCGAGGTCGGGACTCACGTGCAGCCCGTGGAACTCGTCGTCGTCGGCGACGTTCACGATCGCCGTCACTCCGGTCGGATCGACCACGGCGATGAGCCCGGAGAGGAACCGCGCCGCACCGACGCCACCGCAGAGGACGGCGATCCGTCGCATTTGTGTCAGGCTATGCGGTATGAGCGACCGGCTCCCGCGCCCGCGCGCCGACCTTCAGACCTTCCCCGCGTACCGGACGCAGCAGGTCGTCGCGGACGTCCGCGTGAACGCGAACGAGTGGCCGGAGCCCAACCCGGCCGGCCTCTATCTCAACCCCGCGGAGCTCGACGACATCCTCCTCAACCGGTACCCCTCGGCGGCCGCGACCGCGGACCTGCGGGCGACGCTCGCCGCCCGCTACGGCATCAAGCCCGAGCAGCTCATCTTCGGGAACGGCAGCAACGACGTGCTCCTGAACGTGTTCCTGGTCTTCGGCGGGCACGGCCGCTCCACGCTCTTATTCCAGCCGACGTACTCCATGCACGCGCGGCTCGCGCAGATCGCCGGCGGCACGGTCGTCGACGAGGACATCGGGCTTCCATATGACCTGACGCTCGACCGCGCGGTCGCGGCGATCGACCGCACGAAGCCGCACATCGTGGCATTCACGACACCGAACAACCCGACCGGTAACCTCATCGACGAGGCGATCATTCTCGCCATCGCCGAGCGGTACCCCGAGACGCTCGTGCTCGTGGACGAGGCGTACAGCGACTTTGCCGGCAACACCGTCGTGCCGAGGATGGCCGAGCGGCCGAACATCGTCGTGACGAAGACGTTCTCCAAGGTGCACGCCGCCGCCGGGCTGCGCCTCGGCCTGCTGATCGTCGATCCGCGCGTCGGAGAGATCTTCCGCGCGGTCCAGCTGCCGTACAACGTGAGCCCGCTCACCACGTTCGTCGGCGCGAAGATCGCCCGGCGCGAGGACGACATCCAGCGGCGCATCTCGGAATGCGCGACCGAGCGTGAGCGCGTGTACCGCGCGCTCCAGCGGGCGCCCGGTGTCGAGGTCTTCCCATCGGTGACGAACTTCATCCTGTTCCGGCTGACCGACCGCGAGCCGGCGGAGGTGCACGCGAAGTTCCTGGAGCGGAGCGTGCTCATCCGCGACATCTCGATGTGGCCCGGCTGCGGACGGTGCCTGCGCACGTCGATCGGCACCCCCGCGGAGAACGATCGGGTCATCGCCGCGATCGACGCCGTGTTCGCCGCCGCGCCAGCGAGGGCGTGAGGCGGCGACCGAGGGCCGCCCGCTCCTGCTCCTCGATGCGGCCAGCCTTCTGTACCGCGCGTATCACGCCGTCCCGGAGCTGAAGGCCGCGGACGGCACGAAGGTGCATGCCGCGATGGGCTTCCTCAATTTCGTCAGCCGCCTGCTGCCCGATCGGAAGCCCGGACGCTTCTACGCGGCGCTCGACAACGACTGGCGGCCGGCGTTACGCGTCGAAGCGCTCCCGACGTACAAGACCCATCGCCTCGCCGGACCGGACGATGAGCCCGACGAGGTCGGGCTGCAGTTCCCGATCATCCTCGAGATCTTCGACGCGATCGGACTCTCGTACGCGGAGGCCGACGGGTTCGAGGCAGAAGACGTCATCGCGACGATCGCGGCGGGAACGGACGAGCGCGTCGAGGTCGTGACCGGCGACCGCGATCTCTTCGCGATCGTCCGCGACCCGCGGGTGAAAGTGCTGTACACGCTGCGTGGCGTCAGCGAGCTGGCCGAGGTGGACGAGGGCTGGATCACGAAGAAATACGGCATCCCCGGTGACCGCTACCTCGACTATGCGCTCATGCGCGGCGATCCCTCTGACGGCCTCCCCGGCGTCGCCGGCATCGGCGAGAAGACCGCGAGCGACGTGCTTCGGCGGTACGGCTCGCTCGACGCGGCGATCGCCGCGTCCGATCTCAGCCCGACGATCCGCCAGAAGCTGAAGGCGTCCGCGCCGTATCTCGAGGCCGCGCGCCGGGTCGTCGCCCCGGTGAGCGACACGCCGGTGCGCGGCGGCGATGGGTCGATCCCGAATGCGCCGCGCGATCCCGAGCGCGCGCGGGCGCTCGGCGAGCGCTATCGCCTGACCGGCAGCGTCGACCGCCTGATCGCGGCGCTGCCCTCCCTAACATGAGCGCGTGATCGTCTATCCCGCGATCGACATCCTGGACGGCCGCGTCGTGCGCATGTCGAGAGGCGACTTCGCCACCGTCGAGGAGGTCGCGAAGTCGCCGCTCGAGGCCGCGAAGCGGCTCGTGGCCGACGGCGCGGAGTGGCTGCACGTCGTCGATCTCGACGGCGCCCGCACCGGACGGCCCGCGAACCTCGATCACATCCGGGCGATCTCGAATCGGTTCACGGTGAAGCTCCAAGCCGGCGGGGGCATTCGCGACTTCGACACCGCCGAGGCGTTCGCCGAGGCGGGCGTCTCGCGCATCGTCGTCGGCACGGCCGCGATCCGCGACCGCGAGCTCATCGACCGGCTCGTGGATCGCCATGCCGACGGCATGGCCGTCGCGGTCGACGCGCGCAACGGCATGGTGGCCGCGTCCGGCTGGACCGAGACGACGAACGTGAAGGCCGCCGACCTCGCCCACGACCTCGCCATCCAGGGCGTCCCCACGATCATCTACACGAACGTCTCCGTCGACGGGACCCTGCAGGGTGTCGACCTCGCTTCGACGGAGGCGGTCGCGCGTGCGTTCGGCGGCGACGTCATCTACTCGGGCGGCATCGGCTCGGTCGACGACGTCAAGGCGCTCGCGAAGCTGCGGCACCGCGGGTTGCGCGGGGTGATCGTCGGCCGCGCGATCTACCTCGGCCGGTTCACTCTCGCTCAGGCCATCGCCGCGGCAGGGGCCGCCTGATGCTCGCGACGCAGGCCCGCCCCGACGGAACGCCCCGCTCCGAGACCGACACGATCGTGGTGACGGACCTCGTGAAGCGATACAAGGGCTCGGAGCTGAATGCCGTCGACGGGATCAGCTTCACGGTCCGGGCGGGGGAGCTGTTCGCCCTCCTCGGTCCGAACGGCGCCGGCAAGACCACGACGATCTCGATCCTCACGACGACGCTGGCTCCGACGTCCGGCACAGCGGTCATCGGCGGATGCGATCTCGCGTCCGACGCGAACGGCGTGCGGCGCGCGGTCGGGATCATCTTCCAGAAGCCGAGCCTCGACCTGAACCTCACCGCGGAGGAGAACGTGCGGCTGCACGCGATCCTCTACGGGCTGTTCCCGTACCGACCGTTCTTCCCGCTCATGCCGATCGCATATCGCGATCGGGTCCGCGAGCTCGCGGCCATCCTCGGCATCGAGGGCGAGATGTTCAAGCCGGTGAAGACGTTCTCGGGTGGCATGAAGCGCAAGCTCGAGATCGTCCGCAGCCTCATGCACCGGCCGCGCGTCCTGTTCCTCGACGAGCCGACCGCCGGACTCGATGCGCCGAGCCGGCGCGCGCTCTGGGACTACCTCCGCGACGTGCGGGCCGAGACGAGCGCCACGGTCTTCCTCACGACGCACTACCTCGACGAGGCCGAGGATGCGGACCGGATCTGCATCCTCGATAAGGGCAAGATCGTCGCGGAGGGCAGCCCCGCGGGCGTGAAGCGCGACCTCACGCACGAGTATCTCGTCGTGGACGCCGCGGACCGCGACGCCCTGCGCCGCGAGCTCGACGTGCGCGGCGTGACGTACCGCGAGAACCCGCTGTTCGAGATCCCGCTCGACCGCCTGGGCGCGCACGCCCTGCTCAAGTCGATCGACACGCCGCTCACGACCGTTCGCACGGTCGCCCCCTCGCTGGAGGACGCGTACATCAAGGTCCTGGCGCGCTCGTGATCGCCTCAGGCGAGCTCCACTCGGTCCTCGCGCTCGCCCAGCGCGACCTCACGAAGCTGCTGCGCGACCGTGCGCGGCTCATCACCACGGTCATCTTCCCGTTCATCTTCATCGGTGCGCTCGGCGGGACGCTCTCCGCGAACTTCGGCCGCGCGCCGGGTTTCGACTTCCTGACCCTCACGTTCACGGGCGTGTACGCGCAGACGCTGTTCCAGAGCACGGCCATGGGGATGATCTCGCTGGTCATCGATCGCGAGAACGACTTCAGTCAGGAGCTGTTCATCGCTCCGGTCTCGCGGTACACGATCATCGCCGGACGCATCCTCGGGGAGACGCTCGTCGCCCTACCGCAGGCGCTCGCGATCATCGCATTCGGCCTCGTGATCGGGATCAGCATCTCGCTCACGCAGCTCGTCGCGCTCATCGGCACCGGCCTCGTCGTCGCGTTCTTCGGCGGCGCGTTCGGCGTGCTCGTGTTGGCGTTCCTGAACAACCAGCGTGCGGCGAACCAGGTCTTCCCGTTCATCTTCTTGCCGCAGTTCTTTCTCGCCGGCGTGTTCACCCCGATCCAGGTGATGCCGTGGTACCTGGAGATCGCCTCGCGCATTGCGCCGCTGCGGTACGCGGTGGACTTCGTGCGCGGCGTCTTCTACGTCGGGTCGCCGGACTACTCGCACGTCGTCCTACAGGATCCGGCGGCGAATCTCGCGATCATCGTGCCGGCGTTCGCCGTGTGCCTCGTCGTCGGCACGTTCTTCTTCGTTCGGTCGGAGCGGAACCGCTAAGGCGACCCTGGCCTCGTGTCGCTCATCCGATTTGATGAGGGACCTCCATCGGTCGGCGTAGGACCCGGTCACAGACCCGTCTCGGCTGACCCGAATCCCCCGAACGGGGTGTCCCCCGGGCTAGGCCGCTCGGTACAACACAGTGCGTCGACCAGGGGAGGTCGCGGAGGGTGGTCCGGGTGGGTTCAAGGCTCATCGCGCGCTGGGTCGCCGGTGCGCTCGCCGCCACGCTGTTCCTCGGCGCGACCCCGCTCGCCGCCGACTCGAAGAGCGGCCCCTCGAATGTGGACCCCGCTCTTCTCGCCGACGCGAGGGCCCACCCCGACGCGTACTTCCAGGTGATCGTCCGCGGTGCATCAGGCGCCGCCGACACGGCCAGGTCCGTGTTCGCACCGAGCGGAACCACGACCGGCGACCGCAGCGACAGCGAATCCCGCATGACGAAGGCCGAGACCGCGCTGTCGGCGTCGGGCGGCTCGCGCCGGTCGCTCGCGATCGTCGGCGGCGCATCGGGCGCGCTCCGCGGATCGCAGATCGCCGCTCTCTCGCAGAGCGCTCTCGTGGATCGGGTCGTCCGTGATGAGCGCTTCACCGCGTCCTGGAACGCCGACGACGCCGCGAAGGCCGTGGCCGACGCGGCGATCGAGACCGTGAAGGCACCGGCGGTCTGGGGTGCGAAGGGCCTCTCGGGCAAGGGCGTCACCGTAGCCGTCATCGACAGCGGTGTCGCCGACCACCCGGACCTCGCCGGCCGGATCGTCGCGCGCGTCGATCTGACGGGCGAAGGGTCGACCGGCGACCCCGGCGGTCACGGCACCCACGTCGCCGGCCTCATCGCCGGCGACGGCGCGGCCTCCAACGGGCAGTGGACCGGGGTCGCGCCGCAGGCGAACATCGCGAGCGTTCGCGTGATCGACGCGACCGGTCACGCGAAGCTCTCGACGGTCTTCGCGGGGCTCCAGTGGGTCCTGCGCAACCGGTCGACCTACGCGATCCGGATCGCGAACCTCTCCTTTGGCGGCGCGGCGCTCAGCAGCTACCAGAACGACCTGCTCGCCTCGGCGGTCGAGATGCTCAGCTTTTCCGGGTTGGCGGTCGTCGTCTCAGCCGGCAACGACGGAACGTCCGGAGCGTCGAGCATCACGACGCCCGCGACCGACCCGTTCGTCATCACCGCCGGGGCCGATGACCCAAATGGCACCGCCGGTATCAAGGACGACAGCGTCGCGAAGTGGTCCTCGCGTGGGCCGACGGCGTTCGACGGCATCGCGAAGCCCGACCTCGTGGCACCGGGCCGCCGGGTCGTCGGCCTGCGTGCCGCCGGCAGCACGCTCGACACGCTCTACCCGAACCTGCGGATGACCGCGAAGGGCGCCAAGACGTCGCAGTACTTCACGCTGTCGGGCACGTCGATGGCCGCGGCCATCGTCTCGGGCGTGGCGGCGCTCTACCTCGAGCGGCGACCGTCCGCGACGCCACGAGAAGTGAAGGCGCAGCTGACGACCACCGCGCGGCCGCTCAGTGACGTGCCAGCCAGCGAGCAGGGTGCCGGCGTCGTCGACGCGTTCGCCGCGGTGACGAAGGCCCAGGCTGCCGCGCCGTTCACGGCCTACCCGGCGAGCGCCGCGTTCGCGGAGCAGGTCTTCGCGAAGCTCTACGGGCAGCCGATCCTGTGGCGCGATCTGTCATTCCACGGCGGCGTCGACTCGAACGGCATCAGGTGGAGCGACGTGGTGTGGGCCGACATCACGTGGGACGGGATCACGTGGGAGGACATCACCTGGGAGGCGTTCGACTGGCAGAGCATCACCTGGGAGGACATCACCTGGGAAGACGTGAGCTGGGAAGGCGTGACCTGGGAGAGCGCGGCGCCGCACGCCGATAGCACGCCAGGCGGCTGGAGCCTGGTGGACTAGATGGACAAGGACGGGATGGGTATGAAGAAGCTCTTCGCGGACCTCTACATCTTCCTGGTGGTCGCAGTCGGCGTCGCCTGTCTCACAGTGGCGTCGCTCGGCGTGCGGGTCGCCAGCCTCGACCCGCTCATGTTCGTTCTGCTCCTTGGACTGGCGGCCGTGGCCCAGCGCAATCCGGTCATGCTCTTCCGCTCGAGCGCGATCTCGATGTCGTTCGCGATCAAGGTCGCGGCGTACGTCCTGTTCGGCGTCGGCGTCGCACTCTGGGTGAACGTCGTCGTCGCCGCGGTCAACGCCTTCACGCCGAAGCCGAAGCCGGTGCGCAAGGCCGCCTTCAACTTCGGCCAGCTCTCGATCTCGACGACCCTCGCCGCGATGACGTACGGGCTCGTCGGCGGCAAGGTCGGACCCGGCGACCTGGTGACCACGGTCTTCGCCGTCGCCGTGTCCGCCGCGGTGTACTTCCTCGTCAACTCCACACTGACCGCCGGTGTGATCGCCCTCACCTCCGACGCGAGCTTCTTCTCCGTGTGGCGCCAGAACTTCAGCTGGATGCCGGTGAACTTCCTCGCGACGGCGGTCAACGGCGCGGCCCTGGCGCTCGCGTACCAGGCCCTCGGCGTCTTCGGCGCCGCGGTCTTCGTGCTGCCGCTCGGCGTCGCCTGGTACTCGTTCAAGGTGTATGTCTCGCGATCGAACGACGTGCGCGCGGAGAACGCGAAGCTTGCCGAGCTCAACGGGCTGTTCGAGCGTTCCAACACCCGTCTGACCGAAGCGCACATCTCCATCGTCGGTGCGCTCCTCGGCTCCCTCGAGACCAAGACGGCCGCCGGCACGGCACACCTCGCGGCGACCATCTACCGCTCGGTCGCGGTCGCGAAGCGCCTCGGGCTCGACGGCGCCGCGATCGACGCGGTGCAGCTCGGCGCGCTGTTCCACGACCTCGGGAAGATCGCCATCCCCGACGGCATCCTGCTGAAGCCCGAACGGCTCACCGACGTCGAATGGTCCGAGGTCCGCGCCCACCCGATCATCGGGGCGAGCCTCCTCGCGCAGATGCCGGAGCTCGATCACATCCGCCCGCTCATCCTCGCGCACCACGAGCGTTTCGATGGCCGGGGCTACCCGAACGGACTGAAGGGCGACGCGATCCCGCGCGCCGCGCAGATCATCGCGGTCGCCGACGCGTACGAGGCGATCACCACACCTCGCCCGTACCGCCGCGCGGTCACGCCGGAAGCCGCCGTGGCCGAGCTGCGGGCGTGCGCCGGCACGCAGTTCGATCCTGAGGTCGTCGAGGCATTCGTCGCGGAGCTCAACGTCGCGCCGACGAGCGAGCTCGAGCACCTCACCATCTACCAGCGCGCGGTCGATGCCGTGCGATTCACCGCGCGGTAGCAGTCAGTGGACGGTCGGCTCATGTTCCGCGCCAGTCGTGCCTTCGTCATCGCGATGATCGCCGTAGCGAGCCTGGTCGGGAGCGCGACCGTCGCGAGCGCCGACCCGGGCCCGCACAAGGCCAACGCGCACGCCGTGGCCCCGCAGCCGATCTACGAGCTCTTCGGCATCACCTGGGAGTGACGGTCATCCGGGCGTCGACGGAGAACACCCAGCTCCCGGCGCCGCCGCGCGCTCCGGCTCCTGAGGATTTCCCCGCCGTCCCGGCACTCGAGCCCCCGCACCTCCCGCCGTCGCGGGGCATCGGCCTCGTCATCGCGATCACGGCCGTGCTCGCAGTCAGCGCCGGCGTGAAGTGGCTCTCGGCGGGTTCGATCGAGACCGCGCCCCTCCTGTTCCTCGCGACGATCGCGGCTGCCTGGTGGCTCGGCCGGGGCATCGGCGTGACCGCCGCGCTCGCCGGCGCCGCCGGGTGGAGCCTGGCGGCGTTCGCGGTGGCGCCCACGCTCGGCACATCGATCAGCGCCGCCGTGCTCGTTTCCGGCCTTGCCGGGAGCGCGATCGCGGTGTCCGCGGCGCGGGCGCGCGAGCAGCGCCTCCGCATCGAGGAGCTGCGCCGAGAGCAGGCCCGCATGATCCTGGCCGTACAGCTCCGCGAATCGGTGGTGAGCATCGATGTCGCCGTCCCGCTGCTCGCCGACCCGATGAAGCTGGACCGCGCGCAGGGTGCGGCGTTCGATCAGGTCCGGCGCCACGCCCGCGGGCTCACCCGGCTCGCGAACGACCTCCTCACGCTCGATCAGATGGACACGCGAAAGATGGCGCTGACGATGGTGCCGGTGGATCTTGCCGCATTCGTCCTCGAGATCACCGAGCAGCGGGTGGCGCACGATCGCGCGACGATCGTCACGCCATCCACGCCGGTCGAGGTCCAGGCCGATCCCGAACGGCTTCGGCAGCTCCTGGACCACCTGCTCCAGAACGCGCTCAAGTTCTCCCCACCGAGCGCCGGGATCATGGTGAACGTCTCGGCCACGGCCGATGAGGCGCGGGTCGCCGTCCGGGATCACGGCGTCGGCCTGAGCCCGGACGACATGCACGTCCTGTTCACGCGGTACGGCCGCATCCGCGACGCACGCACAGCGAACGTGCCGGGCATGGGCCTCGGGCTCTACCTCGCCAAGCTCATCGCCGAGGCGCACGGCGGGGATCTTCTGGCCGCGAGCCAGGGCCGCGGCCTCGGCGCCACGTTCACCCTCGTCCTGCCGCTCGCCGGCCGCCCGCGCAACGTCCGCGCGCAGCGGCAACTTCCCGCGTCGAGCTTCTGGGACTAGGCCCGGTTCAGCCGATCAGCTCCTGCGCGGCCTCGAGCCGCTCGAGGCTGGGGTCCTTGCCGAGCAGCACGATCGATCCGTAGAGCGGTGGGCCGACCTTCCGTCCGGTGATCGCCGCGCGCATCGCGATCGTGAGGTCCCGGACCGACCACCCGACGTCCGCCGCGACGGCGGCGATGGCCTGCTCGACGCGGTCCTCGGTGAACGGATCGAGGAACCGCAGGGCGACCGTCACGCGGCTGAGCGCCGTGACGGTGTCGTGCGGCTCGCGCTTCTTCGGCACGAGGATCGAGCGATCGTGCTCCAGGTGATCGGTGAACAGGAACGCGATCTGCTCCTTCGCTTCGGCGAGGGTCTGCATGCGCTCTTTGATCAGCGGCACCACTCGCCGCACCCGCGAGCGGTCCCACTCGACAGGCAGGAACGGGTCGAGCCGCCGGAGCAGCTCGTCGTCGGGAAGCCGGCGGATCCAGAGCCCATTGAAGAAGTTCAGCCGGTCGCGATCCCACTTCCCGCCCGCCTTCTGCACGTGGTCGATCCGCCACCGCTGCACGAGCTCGTCGAGGGTGAAGATCTCCTCCTCGGTGCCGGACGACCAGCCGATGAGGGCGAGGTAGTTGGTCATCGCCTCGGGCAGGTAGCCCTCCTTGCGGAACTCCTCGACCTTCGTCGCGCCGTGGCGCTTCGCGAGCTTCTTTCCGTCGGGGCCCAGCACGTTGGGCAGATGGGCGTGCGGCGGCACATCCCAGCCGAACGCGCGGTATACGAGAAGATGCTTCGGGGTAGACGGCAGCCAGTCTTCGCCGCGGAAGACGTGGCTGATCTGCATGACGTGGTCGTCGATGACCACGGCGAGCTGGTATGTGGGGAAGCCGTCGGACTTCAGGAGGACCTGATCTTCGATCGACCGCAGCGGCCACTCGACGTGCCCGTACACGAGATCGTCGATCGCGATCGTGCCATCTTCGGGGACCTTCAACCGCACGACGTGCGGCTCGCTCGCCGCACGCTGCGCGGCCTCGGCCGCGGGGATGCTGCGGCAGAGCCGGTCGTAGCGGGTGATCTCGCCGCGGGCCTGTTGCGCCGCGCGCATCTGCGCGAGCCGCTCCCGCGTGCAGAAGCAGAAATAGGCGGCGGCGTCGGCGACCAACCGGGCGGCGTGCTCCTGATAGATCGGCAGCCGCTCGGACTGCACGTACGGTCCGAACGGGCCGCCCTCGCGAGGTCCCTCGTCCCACCGGATGCCCATCCAGTGCAGGCCGTCGTAGATGCTGTCGATGGCGCCGGGCACGAGCCGATCCTGGTCCGTGTCCTCGATCCGGAGGATGAGGGTCCCGCCCTCGTTCTGGCGGGCCATGAAGTAGTTGTAGAGGGTCGTGCGCACGCTGCCGATGTGCAGCGACCCGGTCGGAGACGGTGCGAATCGCACCCGCACGCTCATCTTCATTCGAGTCTAGAGACCGTAGACTCGAACCGATGAGTGTCACCACGCGCCGCGAGCGGCGCGAACGCGAGCTCCGCAAGCGTCAGCGCGAAAAGCGCGGCGGCCACCCGTCGCGCGGTGGCGGTGGCGCCAGCCGCGGTCTGCTCATCGGGGCGGGCGTGATCCTCCTGCTGGTCCTCGGCATCTTCGGCCTGCGGCAGAGCGGTGCCCTGTCACTCGCCTCGCCGTCGCCCAGCGTGTCGCCCGGCCCGACGATCGGCACGATCGCCGCCGACGATCCCGCCCGCGGGGTCAAGGAGACCGATCAGGGTCACAGCCACGTGAACCCTGGTACCCCGGTCACCTACACCGGGCCGCTCCCGCCGACCTCGGGCACCCACTGGCCGTCCCCGGCCGCGCCCGTGAAGGCCGCGATCTACGACACGCAGCTCCCGTTCGAGGCGACCACCCACAACCTGGAGCACGGCGGCATCGTCATCGCGTACAACGGCCTTTCGAGCGCCGAGGTCGCGCAGCTCAAGCAATTCGTCACGGACACGCTGAAGACCAAGTACACGAAGGTCCTGCTCGAGCCATACGCGGCCCTGCAGGACGCGAAGGTCACCGTTCTCGCGTGGGACTGGCGGTTGAACCTTCAGACCGTCGACGCGACGGCGATGCTGAAATTCATCACCGTGCATTACGACGGTCCGGACGCGCCGGAGCCGGGAGTGGCCTGGGGCTAGTCGCCGTCCCCCCAGTAGCGCTCCTCTTTCCACGGATCGCCGGTGTTGTGGTAGCCGTTCCGCTCCCAGAAGCCGGGCTTGTCGCTCGCCGAGAACTCGATGCCCCGCAGCCACTTCGCGCTCTTCCAGGCGTAGAGCCGCGGGACGACGAGCCGCGCGGGCTGGCCGTGCTCCGCGGTCAGCGCCTCGCCGTTCGCGCGGAGCGCGACGAGGCAATCGTCGCGCAGGCAGTACTCGATCGGGATGTTCGCCGTGAATCCGTACTCCGAGTGCGCGATGACGAACTTCGCCTCGTCGGTCGGCTGCGCCAGCTCGACGATCTTCGCGAACGACACGCCTTCCCACTTCTGGTCAAGCCGTGACCACGTAGTGACGCAGTGCATGTCCGCGGTCACCTGGGTGTTGAGCTCCTTGTCCAGCGCTTGGAACTCGTCCCACGTCCACCGCAGCTCGTTCTTCACCTTGCCGAAGACGCGCAGGTCCCAGGTCTTCGGGTTGAAGGTCGGCACCGGCCCGTAATGCAGGACCGGCCACTTCTCGGTGAGGTACTGGCCCGGCGGCACGCGCTCAGCCTTCCCGGGTGGCAGGTCGGCTTTCTTCGTGAAGAACTTCATTCGAGTCCCGCGGCCCGGCGCAGCATCTTGAACGTGTAGATGCCGGTGTCGTGGCCGTCGCCCCATTCAGGCGTCAGCCCGTACCGCCCGACCGCGTACACCTCCTTCAGCTCGGTCTGCTTCTCGGTGAACGTCGTGTCCGCCGAGACATTCCCTTTATAGGCGCCCTCGCCGGCGCAGTAGGCACACGGGCATGCCCGGCGGAAGGGCTCCCAGGCGTATTCCGAGCGCTGGCCGTCATCCCAGGTCATCTCGAACACCCGTCGTTCGGACACGATCCGCCAGCCGGTGGGCCTGTGGAACACGTCGGCCACGGGTCCGATGATACGGACGCGATGGCGACGATGGACGACTTCGATCGGGTCGAGATGCGCGTCGGCCGCGTCGTCGCGGTCGAGGACTTTCCGGCGGCCCGCAATCCGTCCTACAAGCTGACGATCGATCTCGGTCCGCACGGTCTGCGCCGCTCGTCCGCCGCCGTGCGCCCCTGGTACTCGAAGGAGCAGCTGCAAGGCCGGCTGGTGGTCTGCGTCACGAACCTTCCGCCACGGCGGATCGCGTCGTTCGATTCGGAGGTCCTCACGCTCGGCGCGATCGACGGGGCCAAACGCGTCACGCTGCTCGAGCCCGACGCGGACTGCGAGCTCGGGAGCCGGATCGGCTAAGCGGCGCGCATCACCACTCGAAGAAGCGCAGCCGGTCGAACGGCCAGAACCGCAGGATGACCTTCCCGATGATCCGATCCTCCGGCTGTGGACCGAACGATCGCGAGTCGCTCGACGCGGTGCGGTTGTCGCCGAGGGCGAAGAAGTTGTCGGCCGGCACCGTCAGCGGGAAGACGAGCGCGGGGGACTGCGGCGTCGTCACGCCGTGCGCGCCGGGGTAGTCGGTCTTCGTTCCGTTCACGTAGAGGTCGCCGTCGCGGAGGTCGATCGTGTCGCCAGCGATCGCGGCGACGCGCTTCACGTACGGGATCGTCGAATCGGTGGTCGGCTGGAAGACCACGATGTCGCCGCGCTGGGGCATACCGAACCGGTAGTCCACCTTGCTCACGAGGACCCGGTCTCCCTGGAGCAACGTCGACTCCATGCTCCGCTGGCGGACCTCGGTGACCTGCACGACGAAGAGGTTCAGGACGACCGAGATGATCACCGCCAGCGCGAGCGCCTGGACGATCTCGAGAATCGCGCGCCACGAGAATGGCGGCTCAGCCTCGCTCCCGGTCAGCTGATCGCGGGGATCGTCCGCTCGGTACGGAGAGGTGTCCTTGACGGCCATCACGTCAAGTGTGTCACGCTGCCCGAGCGATGGACGTGACCGCGCGGTCGCTGTGGCGGCACGCCGATTTCATGAAGCTCTGGACCGGACAAACGGTTTCGGAGCTCGGTTCCGTCGTCACGCGCACTGCGCTGCCGATCGTCGCCGTCATCACCCTCCACGCGGACGCGCTGCAGGTCGGCATCCTGGTCGCGTCGGCATCCACCGCCGTCCTTCTCATCGGTCTGTTCGCCGGTGCCTTGGTCGACCGCTCGCGGCGGCGGCCGCTCATGATCGCGGCGGACGCGATGCGCGCGGTCCTCCTCCTATCGATCCCCGCGGCCGCGCTCTCGGGCACGCTGCGTATGGAGCAGCTCTACGTCGTCGCGTTCATCGAAGCCGCGCTCGGAGCCGTGTTCGACATCGCGTACCGCACGTATCTCCCGGCGCTGCTTCCGGAGGCGCGCCTCCTGGAGGGCAACGCGAAGATCGGAATGACCAGCGCGATCGCCGAGATCGGCGGTCCCGGCTTCGCCGGGGCGCTCGTGCAGCTCATCACCGCGCCGATGGCGATGCTCGTCGACGCGGTCTCGTACGTGTTCTCGGCGATCTCGATCGTGGCCATCCGCGCGCCCGAACGGACGGTCGAGCACGTCGACGGGCCCGCCGGCCTGCGCCACCGGCTCGCGGAAGGCATCGCCGCGGTCGCTCGTCACCCGCTGCTTCGTCCGATGGCACTCACGATCCTCGTGGCGGCCTTCTTCGGGAACTTCTTCGCCTCGCTGTACACGCTCTACGTGCTCGACGAGCTCGCGCTCTCGCCGCTCTACCTCGGGATCATCATCTCGGCGGGTGGGATCGGCTCGCTGGCGGCGAGCTTTCTCGTCGCGCCGATGACCCGACGGTTCGGTATCGGACCGACCATCGTGTGGACGCGCGTGGGCGCGGCGCTTCTTTCGATCCTCGTCCCGTTCGCCGGCGGGCC
>DATJHW010000037.1:0-4344 GCA_035493615.1 Saccharimonadales bacterium (SeqCode)
GCGACCATCGTCCTCGCCGCCGCCGCGGGCGTCGCGATCCTCCGCTACCACCTCTTCGACATCGATCTCCTCATCAACCGGACGCTCGTCTACGGCATCACGACCAGCGGGATCGCGGCCGCGTTCCTCATCGGGATCGTCGTGCTGCAGGCGCTGGTGCGCCCGTTCACCGGGGGATCGGAGATCGCCGTCGCGGGATCGACGCTCGCGAGCCTCGGGCTGGTCGGCCCGGTGCGCCGGTGGGCGCAGGATGGCGTCGACCGGCGGTTCTACCGCGCGCGGTTCGATTCCGCGCGAACGGTCGATGACTTCGCCGTGCGGCTGCGCGATGAGGTCGATCTCGACGCGGTCCGCGGTGACCTCCTCGCCACCGTCGCCCAGACGATGCAGCCGAGCCACGCGAGCGTCTGGCTGCGTCTCCCGAGCCGTAACGATTCTCGGACGCCCGCGGCATAGAAAGGAGTCCAGATGATCTCTCTGACCAGGACCTTCCGGCGGGCCTTCGGTGGGCGGAGCGACGCCCCGACCGCGAAGACCCGCGCCCCGAGCCGGGCCCGGGTGCTCGAGACGCCGCCGATCGACATCGCCGCGAACGACCCGATCCTCGCCTACTTCCACGCCGGATCAGGGGCGGTCGCGATCGACGACCTGGAGCTCGATTCGCCGGCCGTCCGCGCGCTCCGTAGTGCCGGCGTGAAGCTGGTCGTGCCGCTCATCAGTCAAGGCGAGCTCATCGGGCTCCTCAACCTCGGGCGCCGGCTCTCCGATCAGGACTACTCGACCGACGACCGGCGGCTGCTCGAGAAGCTCGCCGCGCAGGCCTCGCCGGCGGTGCGCGTCGCCCAGCTCGTGCGCGAGCAGGAGGCCGAGGTCCGGGCCCGTGAGCGGATGTCGCAGGAGCTGCGGGTCGCGCAGCTCATCCAGCAGCAGTTCCTCCCGAAGAGCGTCCCGAATCTGCCCGGCTGGCAGGTGGCGGCCTTCTACCGGGCGGCCGCCGAGGTCGGCGGCGACTTCTACGACTTCATCGACCTGCCCGATGGCCGCCTCGGGCTCATCGTCGGCGACGTGACCGGCCACGGCGTCCCCGCCGCGCTGGTCATGGCGACCACGCGATCGGTCCTTCGAAGCGAGGCGCCGCGCCTGGTCGCGCCCGGGGCGGTGCTCGCGCGGGTGAACGACTTCCTGAACGACGACATCCCCCAGAACATGTTCGTCACCTGCCTGTACGCGGTCCTCGATCCGGCCGACGGCAGCCTCGTGTACGCGAACGCCGGCCACGACCTGCCGTTCGTGCGCCGCGGCGACGAGGTCGTCGAGCTCCGCGCGACCGGCATGCCCCTCGGCGCGATGCCCGGCATGCGGTACGACGAGAAGCAGGCGACGCTCGGTCCCGGCGACGTCATCGTTCTGCACAGCGACGGGATCGCCGAGGCCCACGATCCCGACCGCCAGATGTTCGGCTTCCCGCGGATGCGCAAGCTCATCGGCGAGCTCGGCTCAGGGCACGAGCTCATCGACGGCCTGCTCGACTCGCTGCACGCGTTCACCGGCCCGTCGTGGGAGCAGGAGGACGACATCACGCTCGTCACGCTCTCCCGCGCGGCCAAGGGCGCCGAGACCGAGCACGTGCTGCTCGAGTTCGAAGAGCCGAGCGCGGTGGGCAACGAGCGGCGGATCATGGACCGCGTCGCGTCGTCCGTGCGCGAGGTCGGCCTCGACCCGAAGCGCTTCGAACGCCTCAAGACCGCGGTGTCCGAGGCCGCGATGAACGCGATCGAGCACGGGAACCGCATGAACGTCGAGCTACCGGTCCACGTGCGGGTCACCCGCAGCGACACCGAGCTCATCGTGCGGATCGTGGACAACGGCGGCGGGCGGGACATCCCGGAGCCGGAGACGCCCGACCTCGAGGCGAAGCTCGAGGGGCTCCAGAAGCCGCGCGGCTGGGGCCTGTTCCTGATCAAGAACATGGTCGACGACATGCGCGTGCACACGACGAACATGCACCACTCGATCGAGCTCGTGATGAAGCTCGACGGGACGAAGGGAGCGAACGATGGCCGCGACGCCTGAAGCCACGGCACCGGTGCGCTACCGCGACGGGACGGCCGTCGTGGACCTGCCGGCGCAGATCGACTCGACCGCGGAGCACGCGCTCAACGGCGCGTACGCGACGGCCGCTGATCACGGCTCCAAGACCGTGCTCCTCAACTTCAGCGGGGTCGAGTTCCTGTCCAGCACGGGGATCGCGCTGATCGTCGGGATCCTCGCTCGCGCCCGCAGGGACGGGCGGAAGATCACCGCCGCAGGGTTGAGCGATCACTACAAGGAGATCTTCGAGATCACGCGCCTGGCGGACTTCATGACGATCTTCGCGGACGAGAACGCAGCATTGGGAGGGGCGAGATGACCACGGCGACCACGAACACATCGGCAGATCGCATCGACGAACGGACCATCGTGATCCGCGTGCGCGGAGACGTCACTGCCGCATCGGAGGGGCCGCTCATGGCCGCGTACGGTCAGGCGGGGGACAAGACCCGCGTGATCGTGCTCGACTTCTCGGGGCTCGACTACATGAACAGTGGTGGCATCGGGCTGCTCGTCACGCTGCTCGTCCGCGCGAACCGTCAGAAGCAGAAGCTCCTGGCCTGCGGCCTGAACGACCACTACAAGCAGATCTTCGAGCTCACCCGGCTCGATGAGGCGATCGGGATCCACGACACCGAGGCTGCGGCGCTCGCCGCGAGCAAGGCGTAACGGAGGACGGCGATGTCACGCGATGACAGCAATTGGGCGAAGCCGGTGAAGACCCTCGCACCGGGCCACCGCGAGGGCGCGATCAACGCGAACGTGGAGGGCCGGCGCCTGAACGCCGCGAACGGCGGGTTCGGCCGGCTGTTCCAGAAGACGTTCTCGGTGCAGGTGGCCTCGGACGTGACACCGCAGACCGTCATCGAGACCTGGAAGACGCGCTTCGGTGACTTCTGGCCGAAGGGCCAGCGGATGTTCCTGCCCGCGACCGGCATCGCGCCGGGCGAGGTCGGGATCATCAACGCATCGCTGCCCGGCGCGCCGACGATGGCCACCGGCGTCCTCGTGATCTACGCCGATGACGTCTCGTTCAGCTTCATGTCGCCGGAGGGGCACCCGTTCGCCGGCCCGCTCACCTTCAGCGCCCACACGGACGAGGCCGGGTTCACCGTCGCGCAGGTCCAGGAGCTCACGCGCGCGAGCGATCCGTTCTGGGAGCTCGCGATGATGGTCCCGGTCATGGGTGAGCGGATGCAGAACGACATCTGGCGGAAGACGCTGGCGAACCTGGCGCGCCACTTTGGCTCGCCGGACGCGACCGTGCACTCGAGGATCGTCGTCGTCGACAGCCGCCGCCAATGGCGCAATGCGAAGAACATCTGGCAGAACGCGGCGATCCGGTCGGGTCTGAGCGCGCCGCTGAGGCTCGTCAAGCGCGGTTGACCGCTACCCTCGCGGCGTGACCGTCGACGCGGAGATCATCGGGAGCGGGCCGAACGGCCTCGCGGCCGCGATCGCGCTCGCGCGCGCCGGACACTCGGTCCTTGTGCACGAGGCCGAGCCGACCATCGGCGGCGGCACCCGCAGTGCCGCCCTCACGCTGCCCGGCTTCGTCCATGACACGTGCTCCGCGATCCATCCAATGGGTGCGGGCTCGCCGTACTTCCGGACGTTGCCGTTGAAGGAGCACGGCCTCGAGTGGATCCATCCGGACGTCCCGCTCGCGCATCCGCTCGACGACGGCAGCGCCGCCGTGCTCCGCCGCTCGGTCGAGGAGACCGCGCGGGGCTTCGGCGACGACGCCGGCGCGTACCGCCGGCTCATCGGTCCGCTGGTGTCGCGGTGGGACGAGCTCTACAGCGAGATCGACCGGCCGATGGTCCACGTCCCGCGGCATCCGCTGCTCCTCGCGCGGTTCGGGATCCCGGCGATGTTCCCGATCACCACGACCGCGCGGCTCTTCTCGACGCCGCGCGCCCGCGCGCTGCTCGGGGGCCTCGGCGCGCACTCGTTCCTTCCGCTGGATTCGCCGTTCACGACCGCGTTCGCGCTCATGCTCGGGCTCACCGGCCATGCCGTCGGCTGGCCGATGCCGCGCGGCGGCTCGCAGAAGATCGCCGACGCGCTCGCGTCCTACCTCCGCGCGCTCGGGGGCATCATCACCACCAACGATCGGATCGACGTGTGGGCGCAGCTGGGCAAGGCCGAGGCGTATTTGTTCGACACGACGCCGCGCGCGCTGGAGCGGATCGCCGGTGACAAGCTGAACACCACGTACCGTCGCGTCCTGCGCGGCTACCGCTACGGGCC
>DATJHW010000038.1:0-7718 GCA_035493615.1 Saccharimonadales bacterium (SeqCode)
CGCTCTTCGTCGGCGGTGGGCTGGATGAGATACATGAGCTCGTATGGACGCATGCGGTGGTCCCACCTTCCTTTCCTGGGTCTGCAGCGGACGTCGTCGGGTCCCGTCAGTGGGGGCGGGCTGCCCTGGCCCGGTGCGAAAAGGCACCCCGGCCGGAGGCCAGGGCGGTCCTGCATAGTGTAGCCGCGAGCGAAGAGGGACCACAACCGTGGAGATCGGACATGTGTTGCGCGAGCTGAAGCCCGACGGCACGCTCGAGTGCGAGGAGTGCGGGATGCCGATGTTCGCGTACGCGCGCGCACCCGGCGAGGTCCGGCTCGAGTGCGCGAACCATCACCATGCGATCGCCCGCGAGCCCGGCGACGCGGTCCGGGCGCGGCTGGTCGACAACTGGATCGCGAAGCGCGGCGCCCAGCTGCACGTGCAGCACGAGCGCTGGGGCACCGACGACGTGAAGGGACGGGACGGCCGTGACATCTGAGCTGAGTCTGATCAAGAAGGACGCGCTGAAGGCCGACGAGAACCCGACCGCGGGCATGACCCGGGCCCACGCGATCACCGCGAACGGATTCACCTCGGGCCGGGTGACCACGGAACCGGGGATGATCAGCGGCTGGCACCATCACGGGTCGCACGAGACCTCGATCTACCTCGTCGAGGGCACGATGCACATGGAGTTCGCCGGCGGCGCGTTCGACGCGCAGGAAGGTGACTTCATCCACGTCCCGGCGGGTGCCGTCCATCGCGAGTCGAATCCGGGGAGCGCGCCGAGCCTCGCGGTGTTCTCGCGCGCCGGGACCGGCGCGGTCACCGTGAACGTCGAGGGTCCCCCGAAGCGGTAGCCGATGGCCCGTCTGCTCAGCGCGACTAGGACTTACGAGGCAACTGCTCATCGATCCCTCGGAGACCAAGCAGCCTCTCAAGAACTGCCACCTACAGCGTTCGAGCATCTGCGGGATACTTCTCGTGCCCGTGTAGCCCAGCGGTTTAGAGGCGACGGATTTAAAACCCGTACAGCGAGGGTTCGAATCCCTCCACGGGCACTTTCCGCCACACTTCCAGCCACATCACTTCGGAGGACGTTGGCGTGGGCGCGAACCCGACTCGCTTCGTGATCATCGGCAACGGCGCTGCCGGAACATACGCGGCAGAGCAGCTGCGCAAGGATGAGGCCGCCTGCGAGATCGTGATGATCGACGACGAGAAGTACACGCTCTACAACCGGGTCTCGCTGCCCCGCTACCTGAAGGGCGTGCTCCTCGAGCAGCGCGTGTACGTGCGCGACCAGGAGTGGCACGACAAGAACCGGATCGACCTCCGCCTCGAGACGAAGGTCACCCAGGTGGACTTCGAGCACAAGTCCGTGATGCTCGAGCCCGGTGGCGAGCTCCGCTACGACCGGCTCCTCATCGCGACCGGCGGCCGCCCGAACCCGCTGACGGTCCCGGGCGCGAAGACCGCGCCCGCGGTGTTCAACTTCCAGTACTTCGACGAGACGAAGGCGATGGTCGCCAAGATCCCGGAGTCGAAGGTCGCGGTCGTCCTCGGTGGCTCGTTCATCGGTTACGAGCTCACCGAGGCGTTCGCCTTCCGCAAGCTCGAAACACACTGGCTCATGCGTGGACCGTGGTTCCTGCGGCGGGCGCTCGACGAGGCCGGCGGCAAGATCGTGACGCTGCTCGCGCAGGACGCCGGCGTGCAGCTGCACTACGAGGAGGCGATCGCCAAGGTCGAGCAGTCGAACGGCACCGCGAGGGTCACGGGCACCGCCGGATTCACCGCGGACGCGGACATCGTGGGCGTCGGTCTGGGGCTCACGATGAACATCGACATCTTCAAGGACACCGGCCTCGAGACGAACGTCGGCGTGCGCACGAACGAGTTCCTCGAGACAACCATGCCGGACGTGTGGGCCGCCGGCGACGTGGCCGAGTTCTACGACGTCGTGTCGCAGCGCCACCATCGAATGGGTACCTGGGACAACTCGCTGAATCATGGGCGCCACGTCGCGAAGAACATGCTCGGCGCGAAGCAGCCCTACGTCGAGGTACCGACGTATGCATCAGGCATGTTCGACTCGAACATCTCGGTGATGGGTGTCACGACCGAGGAGGAGCCGGATGCGGAAGCGATCGTCGAGGTCGACTACGAGGGCCGCAACTACAAGCGGCTGTTCTTCCTTGGGGACAAGCTCGTCGGCGCGATGCTCATCGGCAAGATGAAGGGCCGGAAGAAGGTCCTCGAGCTCATCTCGAGCCGCACGCCAATCGACCGGCGCGAGATGGTCCTCGAGATGCTCGCCATGCCCGAGGTCCCCGCGAGGCCGGCGCCACCCGCCTAGTGCTCCAGCGAGTCGCCTTCGCGGTCGCTGGAGCGCAGGTCGAGGGCATCCTGCATCTGCCCGACGGCGAGACGATCGGCGGGGTCGCCAACCTGCCGAGCCGCACCGGCCTCGGCGAGCCAGGGACGATCGTGTGCGCCACGCTCGCCGCCGCCGGCGTCGCGGCGCTGCGCTTCGACTCCCGGGTGCCGGACGATGTCGCCGCAAACCTTGCCGATGCGGCCGGTGCGATCCGGCTCCTCCGCGCGCATCCCGCCATCCCCCAGCGCGTCGGGGTGATGGGACACTCGTACGGCGGCGCGATCGCGGCCATCGCAGCGGGTCGCGACTCGCGCGTTCGCGCCGCGGCCTTGCTCGTGCCCCCGGCCGAGCGCGACTACTTCGGGAGCTTCAAGCCGATGGCGGAGCTCTCGCGCACCCGCGCGAAGGTGCTGCTCGTTGGGGCGACCGCGGACGCGGTCGTACCGCCGGAGCACACCGAGCGGTACGCCGTGCTGCTGCGCCAGGCCGGCGTGGCCCATCGTGTCGTGCAGATCGAAGGGGCCGACCACCAGTTCACGCTGCCTTCGTATCGAACCGCGATGCTCGAGGCGGTCACCGAGTGGTTCCGGGAGACACTCGGCTGACCGTCGCGCGCGTGGCGGTCCCCTGGCCCCGAACGCCGTAGCCTCGGACCATGTTCGAGCGTCTCGCCGGCGAGGACATGTGCTACCTCACCACGACGGGCCGGAGAAGCGGCCGGCCGCACGAGATCGAGATCTGGTTCGGCATCCGCGACGGCCGGCTGTACCTGTTGAGCGGCGGAGGCGATGCGCCGGACTGGGTGAAGAACCTCAAGCGGTCCCCGAACGTGAAGGTGCGTATCAATTCGCAGACCGCATCCGGGATCGCGCGGGTGGTCAGGCCGAATACGAAAGAAGACACCGCCGCGCGCGAGCTGCTCGACCGCAAATACATGGGCTGGCGCGAAGGCAAGAAGCTCTCGAGCTGGGCGCGCGGCGCGCTCCCCATCGCCATCGAGCTGTAGGCCGCGGGTGGGGCGACCCTCGCGGGCCGCCCCACTCCGGTGAGCCCCGGCTAGCGAGTGAGGACGAGCACGTCACCGCCGAGCAGGGTGATCGTGGTGGTGCCGGTGAGGACGTCGACGTTGATGTCCTGAACGGTGATCCCGCTGAGGATCGGGCTGTTGTTCAGGATGTTCTCGAGGACGTGGATGTCGGCGTTCTGGAGCAGGTTGTTCACCGAGTCGTCGAGGACGCGGACGTCGCACGCGTTGACGGCGGCCTGGACCACTGCCGCGACGAGGCCGGCGGCGCCGCCCCGACTGCTCGTTGCGTCGCAGGTCGTGTGCGTGGTCGGCGACGGGGCGAACGTGGTCTCGGCTGCCGCGGCCGACGAAGCCGGCAGCGCGAACGTGCCGATCGCGATCGCGAGAATGAATGTGGCTGCGATCCGGAACATGGTTGCCTCCCTTTGTGGTGCCCGGCGGGCCGGTCGCCCGTGGCGGTCGACCCAGGGCCATGCACCAACAGGCCCGCGCGCGCGGTTTCCAGGCAATTCCGAGGGCCCCGAACAATGCGGGGCGACCGCCGTCTCGATCGGTTCGTTACCCGGTGCGGTGCGTCGCCCCAACGCTTCACCTGCGTTCGGGTAACGGCCGGTGTTGGGCGCCGGACTGGCCGGGTCGGTGCGTCCAGCCGTTCCCGTGAACGATCTCAGCATTCGCGAGGCACAGATCATCCGGCTGGTCGCTGCGGGGATGACGACGAAAGCGATCGCCGCGACGCTCTCCATCGCGGAGAGCACCGTGAACTGGCACGTCGGCAACGTCCTTGCGAAGCTTGGGGCAGCCAGCCGGGCGGAGGCCGTCGCCATCGTGCTGCGTGACGGCGAGCCCCCGCCACCGCCCGTGGTGATCGTGCGACGTGCGTCGTCGCGTCGCAGCCGGTGGTGGCTCGTGGCGGCGGCGGCCGTCGGGTTCGTGCTGGCGCTCGCCGGCGGCACCAGCGTGGCGGCGTGGTACTTCGGCATGCATCGGGCTGCGCCCCCGCCCACCGACGTGCCACCGCAGGCTCCTGTTGCGACGGAGAGCGCCGGCGCCCTACCGGGCTCGGGCGGTGCGTCTGGATGGCTCCGTCCGAACTCCGGCGAGCCGGCTCCGGACCCGTCCGCGAGCGGACCACCGGCGAGCACGCCGCCGGTTCCGGTGCCGACGCCGCGCCTTGTGCCACCTACGCTCGTGCCGGCCCTCAGCGATCCGCCGCTCCCGACCCCGCCGCCTCCAACGGTACCGATCCCATCGATGCCACCGGTCCCACCGGCCCCATCGCTCCCGCCGATCCCACCGATCCCACCGATCATGGGCCGCCTGCTGCCCTAGGCCGAGCGGTCCTCGCGCGCGTCGAGCGATTCGCGCAGCTGCAGCACCACGCGATAGAGGACGTTCCACTCGTCCGAACCGATCGCAGCATGGTCGATGTCGCGCTCGAGTCGGTCCAGCTTCTTGCGCCGCTCGGCCTTCGTCGACCGCTCGTCGAGGTGGAGCTTCCACAGCCGGCGCTCGAGCGCCTGCGTGTCGGCGCTCCAGGTCAGGTACATCCGGCCAAGACCGAACCGCTTGTAGAGCGCAGCGCGCAGCCAGTACGCATCTTTGGCCGGCGCGGTCACGTTCACATCCGTGGCGTGCGCGGCGACCTCCACATCGCCCGCCACCACGAGGACCGGGTGGTCGCGGACGATGCTGCCGAACAGTCGCGCGCCGGCGTAGCGCATCGTGTGCATGGGGATCGCCCACAGGCCACCCAGCGCCCCGACCACTGGCTTGTTGCCGGTCACGCGCTCGAGCTCGTCGGCGATGTCGTCCACGAGCTCGCTGAACCGGCCCTCGGCCACGAGAACGGGGATGTGGTGGGTCCGCTTCCCGGCGCGTTGCCGCCGAAGAAGGACGATCGGCCCGACCACGAGCATCAACGCGACACCCGCGCCGAGCGAGAGCGCGATGGGATAGCTCGCCGGCAGGTGCTTCGCCCAGCGAACGAGCGAGAACTGTTCGGTGAGGTCGGACTTCTCGGCGATGTACGTGAGGATCGGCGGCAGAAGGACGATCCCGAGCGCGACGGCCTGCATCCGGCCATCGCCGATCACCGGATCGTCGAGCGCGAAATGGCCGGTGGCGTGGAGCAACAGGATCGTCGCCGCGAATCCACCGCCGACATAGGTGATCAGGAGCCAGGCGAACGCGATCGCGGAGAGCATCGAGACGACGCGCTCCTTGCCGCCAGGGATCTGACCGAAGAACAGCGAGGTCGCCCAGCCGAGGCTGAACGTCGTCGCCTTCCCGAGGGCCCGCGCGATGATGAAGAACGGAACGCCCACACGACGGAGCGCGGCAGGACGCGTGCCCCGGACGCGATCAGGTCGCGACGGGCCAGTACACCTCGGTCTGGAGGGCCGCCTCCGGCGTCCCGGGTTCCGAGAGATAGACCTCCCACGGCCCGGCGACGGCCTTGAGGCCCTGCTCGCCGACCCACTGCTCGAGACGCTGGTACTCCGGATGGAGGGTCTCGTAGCTGCCGACGTGGGTGAGCTTCGCCGCCCTGCGCGGAAGCTCCATGACCCGCGCCTCGCCCGTTGGCCGAAATGGACCGGTGAACGGGATGCCCGACTCGACATCGAACGCCGCGCGATCGCCGTTGTAGTAGCGCGCCAGTGGGGGCCCGGCCGGGGTCGCGCCCTGCGCCGCGAGCTGGCCACGAAGCAGCGGGAAGATCTCGGCGAAGAACGGGCCGAGCCCGCTCTGCGGTACGACACGACGGATGGTCGCCACCGTCCGGCGATCCAGGTCGACGAGCACGATCGGATCGCTCACTCGACCTGCGGGAAGTCTCCATGAGCCGCGAGGTACTGCACCACGCCACCGGCTGACAGGATCTGCTGCGCGAACGGCGCGAGCGGCCGGAGGGTCGCGTCGCCCTGCGGTGTCCGCAGCACCGCGGCGGTCAGATCGAGGGTGACGAGATCGCCGTCCTTCGCGAGGGTCACGGCGTCGGCGGATTCGACCACTGGAATCCCGAGATTGATGCAGTTGCGGAAGAAGATCCGGGCGAAGTTCTTGGCCACGACGCCGCCGATCCCGAGCTTCTTCAGCGCGGCGACGGCGTATTCGCGCGAGCTCCCGCAGCCGAAGTTCTCGCCGCCCACGAGGATGTCACCCGGCCGCACCTCCTTCGCGAAACCTGGGCGCGCGTCGTAGAACGCGTAGTTCTGGAACTTGTCCTGGCCGACCATGAACGGCGCGTAGCGCCCGGGCACCATCTGGTCGGTGTCGAGGTCGTCGCCGAAGACCCACGCCCGCGGCATCAGTCTTCCCCGATCTCGTGGCTTCGCCACGAGACACGCTCAGGGCTGGATGTCCTCGCTCCTCGGGGCAAAGCCCCTCGTCGCTCCTTCAATCTTCCTGGTCCATGCCGACGATCCACGGCGCGTTCGCGACCGGGTGCGCCATCGCGAGCTCGCGCGAGCGGTCGCCGGAACGCGCCGACGCCGCCCCCCGATCGCCGCGATCGGCGCGGCGCTTCGTGACGAGCGCGTCGAAGTCGGCGTCACTCGATCCGAGGTACGGGCGCGGGTCGTCGATCACGCCGGTGAGCGCCGCGACGGCGGCGACGTACGGCGAGCCGAGATAGATGGACGCATCGGGCGAGCCCATCCGGCCCTTGTAATTGCGGTTCGCGGTCGAGAAGCAGACCTCCTCGCCCGCGAGCACGCCGCCGGTCCGGCCGAGGCACGGGCCGCAGCCCGAGCTGCCGATGACGGCCCCCGCGGCCGACAAGATCCCGAGCGTGCCGTCGGCCATCGCATCCTCGAACTGGCGTCGCGACGACGGCACGACCTCGAGGCGCACGCGCGGCGAGATGCGCCGCCCGCGCAGGACGGACGCCGCCTGCTGCATATCCACGAGCCGGCCATTCGTGCACGACCCGAGGAAGACGATGTCGATCGGGATGCCGACGGCCTCGGAGACATCCGAGACCTGATCGACGCGCGGCGGGATGGCGATCTGCGGCTCGAGCGTCGAGAGATCGACATGGACCCGTCGCGCGTACGCAGCGTCGGGATCCGGTCGCAGCCACGCGGGCGCCTCGGGCGTGCCGACGACGATGCCGGCCTTCGCCCCCATCTCCGTCGTCATCCCGGCGAGCGTGATGCGGTCGCCCTGCGGCAGATCGCCGACCCCGTGGAACTCGACGCACGCGTACCGCGCGCCATCGGTCCCGATCTCACGAACGACGCGCATGATCGCGTCCTTCATCGTCACCCCGCGCCGCAAGGTCCCGGTGAACTCGACGCGGATCGACTCCGGCACCCGTAGCCAGGT
>DATJHW010000039.1:0-21889 GCA_035493615.1 Saccharimonadales bacterium (SeqCode)
GAAGCTGATCGCGACAGTGTTCAACTACTCGCTCGATGGCCTTCTCGCCGACGAGGGCACCGCGTTTTGGACGTTCTGCTTCGACCAGCTCCGGAACCGCGAGCCCAACGACCCGGCGCAGCTCGACTTTCTCCGGAGCGCCTACGCGCACGTCATGGGTCGCACCGCCTACCTGGGCATCGCCAGGTCCATGACCACAACGGCCACCGACCACCCGTTCGCCGAGACCCTGAACGCCGGGCGCAAGGTCGTCTTCTCCCGGACCCTGAAGACGGCCGGGTGGGCCAACACCACGATCGCGGCTGGTGACACGGCCGAAGAGATCGACAAGCTCAGGCAAGGTGGCGAGGGTCACATCGTGGTGTGGGGCGGCGTCAGGCTCTGGCGGTCGCTCATGCGGCTCGACCTGATCGACGAGCTCCAGCTGACCATGTTCCCGTACGTTGCCGGCGAGGGCACCCGGCTGTTCGACGGCGTGCCCGCGTCCTACCAGCTCGACCTGCTCTCCTGCACCGCGTCCGACAACGGGATCATCGAGCTGCGGTACCGCCGTCACCGTTGACCGAAGCCCCGGCCGCATGGGACGGTATCGATGACGTCAACTAGCCGGCGGTCCAGAATGGCGCGGTGACCGACGCCACCGCGCCGACCCTCCGGCCACTCGGGATCGGGGACATCGTCGACCGCACCATCGGCCTGTATCGCGCCTCGCCGGGGCTGTTCCTCGTGCTCGCCGGCCTCCCGTACATCGTGGTCGCGATCGTCACGCTGGTGCTGAACCTCGCGTTCGTGCACACGACGCCGTTCAGCGCCCTGCCGAGCAACGTGTTCGACCCGTCGCAGCTGTCGACGTCGTTCACCCCGGATCAGATCGCCGGCTTCGCCGTCTACGGCGCGGTCATCACGCTCGTGAGCCTCCTCGTGCTCTCGGTGCAGGCCGCCGCGATCGTCGACGCGATGTCGAAGCGCTACCTCGGACGGCCGACCACGGTCGGCGAGTCCATCGGCGTGGGGCTCCGCGCGAGCGTCCGGCTCATCCTCGCGAGCATCGTGGCGTTCGTCGCGTTCGTCGTCGTCGTGACCCTCGCGATCGTCGCGCTCGGGATCGCCGCCGCCGTTCTCAAGAACCCGCTTCCGGTGATCGTCGGCGTCATCGCGATGTTCGTCCTCATCTTCTACGTCGTCGCCTCGTGGATGCCGCTCCCAGCGGTCGTGACACTCGAGGGCCGCGGCCCGGTCGACGGGTTGCGGCGGTCGTGGCGGCTCGCCGGCGGCGCGCGCTGGCGCATTCTCGGGCTTCTCATGCTCATGGCCATCCTGCAGGCCATCCTCGGCATCCTGTTCGCCTTCGTGTTCCTCGGCACGATCGTCACCGAAGGCGCGGCCAAGACCGTGCTCCAGGAGGTCGCGAACCTCGCCGTCAACGCGCTCTGGGCGCCGATCCAGTGGGGCGTGTTCACGCTCCTCTATTACGACCTGCGCGTCCGGAAGGAGGCGTTCGACCTCCAGCTCGCGGCGGAGGCCATGCCGCGCGTCACCTAGGCGCGCTCGTCCTCGCGCTCGCGCTGTGGAGCGCGACCGGCGGGATCGCGAACGCCGACACGCTCTCGGTCACCGCGTATCGCGGCCGGCTCGATCAGGTGCTCGCGCTGGTCCAGCAGGCGCGCGCGGCGCCGGTCGCCGATCGCGAGGCCCTGCTCGCACAGGCCCGTGCGCTCCTCCGCAAGACCACCGCGGTGCAGCTCGCCGATTCGACCCTCGCCATCGACGACGGCCCGCTCGCCGATCGCCTCACAGCCGATGCGATCGACCGCGAGATCGCCGAGCTCGGCCGCTTCATCGCCCTGACGAACGCGACCGTCGGCCGCCGCGTGGACCCGGCGACCGCCGACGTGACCCTGCGGTCGCTCGTGCAGGACGACCAGCTGGCCCAACGGCTCAACCTCGGCGCGATCGTCGGGACCCTCGTCCAGCAGGCGGCGCAATGGCTCTACGACCTCGTGGGCCGGCCCGATCCGAACGTCCTGCTGAACGCTCAGGCCGCCGTGGGGATCCTCGTGGCCGCCGCGATCGTCGCGCTGCTCGTTCGCGGCACGCGCGAGCGCATCCGGCGGGAGACCACGCTCGGGACCGTCGCGGGTGAGCATCGGGCCGATCCAGCGGTCCACCTGCGCGCGGCGGACGAAGCCGTGCGGAGCGGCCGCGCGCGCGACGCGATCCATTCGCTCTACCTCTATGCCTTCGCGACGCTCGCCGCACGCGAGATCCTGCGTTACGACCCGGCGCTCACCGATCACGAGCTGCTGCGTCGCGCCGCGCAGCTGCCGCGGGCGGAGGCGCTGCGCGACCTCGTGCAGCTCCACGAGCGCGTGTGGTTCGGCCTTCGCGATGCGACCCCGCCGGATGTGGCGCGCGCTCGCACGCTCGCGACGGACGCGATCGGATGAAGCGCATCGATCCGCTCGCCGTCGCCGCGCTCGTGCTGTTCGTCGCGCTCGCGGCGCTGGCCGTGGCGTCGAACGGGGTCGGAGGCGGCGGTTCGAGCCCGGCGTTCGGCCGGTCGGCCTCGATCTACGATCAGTCGCCCGGCGGCGCGTCGGTGCTGCGCCGCTACCTCGAAGCCCTCGGCATCACGGTCGTGCCGGTGCAGGGCGACCGCTTCGCGCCGTCCGGCGCGGGCATCACCACGCTGTTCCTCCTCGGGCCGACGGACCCGATCGAGGCCGCGGACCTTGTCGCCCTGCACGACTTCGTGCGGCTCGGCGGCACGCTCGTGATCGCGACCGATCTCGGGCTGAACGAGCGCCGGCTGCTCGACGACTTCGGCCTCTCGCCGCGTGGCGGCACCGTTCGCGGCGGCGACATCCCCGTGCGGAGCATCGCGTTCGCGGCCCCGCCGGTGCGGACGATGAACGTGGACTTCGCCCTCGCGCTGCGGCTGGCCGACCAGGCGACGCCGCTCGTCCTCGATGACGGCGCCGCGGTGATCGGTCTCTCCAGCGAGGGGCGCGGACAGGTGTTCGCGATCGGCTCGCTCACGCCGTTCGTGAACGCGGGTATCGGCCTCGCCGACAACGGCCGTCTCGCGGTCGCGCTGACCCAGGGCGCCGCACGCGTCGGGTTCGACGAATATCACCACGGCGCGCGGCCCGCGCCGGATTTCGCCGCGCTGCTCGAGCGGACGTGGCTGGGCCGCTCGCTGCTCGCGGGCTTCGCGCTCGCGTTCGCGTACCTGGTACTCACCGGCCGCCGGCTCGGGCCGCCACTCCCGCTCGACCCCCGCCCGCCGCGGTCGAGCCTCGAGTACATCCGCAGCTTCGCCGGGCTCGCTCGCCGGTCCGGGCACGGCGAGATCGCGCGCCGGCGTCTGCGGGACGACCTCTCGCGCGAGCTCGCGAAACGGGCCGGGCTGGATCCGCGCACCGATTTCGATCGAGTGGCCAACGCGATCGCGGCGCAGTCGCCGGCGCACGCGGCCGAGGCCCGGCGCCTGCACGCGGCGCTCGCCGGTAGATTGCGTGACGACGCGCTCGTGCGCGCCGCGAACGACGTGGCGCGGCTCATCCGCGCGGAGGAGACGACGTGACGCTGAGCGAGACCGGCGAGACGTTCCGTGCACAGGTGCACCGGATCGTGATCGGGCAGGAGGAGACGATCACGCTGTCGTTCCTGGCGCTGTGCCTCGGGGGGCACGTGCTGATCGAGGGCGTACCAGGGACCGCGAAGACACTGCTCGCGCGTACGATCGCTCAGCTCGTCGGCGGCACGTTCAAGCGCATCCAGTTCACTCCGGACCTCATGCCGAGCGACATCGTCGGCACCTCCGTGTACGAGATCGCGACCTCGTCGTTCCGCATGCGGCTCGGACCGATCTTCGCCAACATCGTCCTCGCGGATGAGGTGAACCGCGCGCCTGCGAAGACGCAGTCGGCGCTGCTCGAGGCGATGGAGGAGAAGCAGGTCACGCTCGAGGGTGACGCGCGCCCGCTGCCCGATCCGTTCCTCGTCCTCGCGACCCAGAACCCGGTCGAGTACGAGGGGACGTACCCGCTGCCCGAGGCCGAGCTGGACCGGTTCCTGTTCAAAGCGATCATGCGGTACCCGGACGCGACCGAGGAGCATGCGATCCTGCGCGCGCACGATCAGGGACAACCGCTGTCCGAGGTGGGCGGGCTGGAGCGCCTTCCGGCCGCGGCGCTCGCGGACGCGCGTGCGGAGGTCGACCGGGTGACGGTCGAGGACTCGGTCCTGGACTACGTCGTCCGCATCGTGGCCGAGACGCGCAAGTCGCCTGACCTGCTGCTCGGTGCGAGCCCGCGCGCGGGCGTGCACCTGCTGCGTGCGGCGAAGGCGTCGGCCGCGCTCGACGGCCGCGACTTCGTGACCCCCGACGACGTGAAGTCGCTCGTGGCGCCGACGCTCCGCCATCGCGTCGTCCTGAAGGCCGAAGCCGAGATCGAGGGTCTCGACGCCGACGCGGTCCTCCGTCGCGCGCTCTCGCGGCTCGACGTGCCGCGGTGAAGCGGCTGCGGCTCCCGGGCATCATCCCGCGGCCGCGGCTCCTCGCGCTCGCGCTGGGCGCCGCCGCGCTGCTCGCGCTCGGCACGCTGTCGTGGGTGTTCGTCGCACTCGCGGTCCTCGTGCTCGCGTCAGCGCTCGCGCTCGCGGTCGCGGACTACCGGCTCGCACCGCGGCTGGGCCCGACCGAGATCGCGCGGATCTCGGAACCGCAGCTGATCATCGGCGCGCCGAACCACATCGGCCTGGAGCTGCGGAATCCGACCGTCCGGCCACTGCGGCTGCGCGTACGCGACGAGGTCCCGGTCTCGTTCGCCGTCGCCCCGCGCGTCACGAGCGCGGTCCTCGAGCCGGCCGCATCGGAGACGGCGGCGTACGTCGCGCGGCCGCGGTACCGCGGCTCGTTCCGCTTCGGCGCGCTGCATACGCGGCAGCGCGGGCCGCTGGATCTCGTTGAGCGCCAGAGCGACATACCGGCGGACGCGCCGGCGAACGTGTACCCGGATCTGCGCGAGATCCGGCGCTACGAGGTGACCCTGCGCCGCGGCCTCGCCTACGACGCCGGCCAGCGCCGCGCGCGCCTGCCGGGCGCGGGCAGCGTGTTCGAGCGCTTGCGCGAGTACGGCCCCGATGACGATCCGCGTTCGATCTCCTGGCCGGCCACCGCGCGGCGCGGCCGGCCGATCAGCGTCGAGTACGAGACCGAGCGGCAGCAGCGCGTGCTCATCCTCCTGGATGCCGGACGGATGATGGCGAGCACGCTCGGCGAGCTCACGAAGCTCGACCATGCGGTGAACACCGCGCTCATGCTGTCGTACGTCGCGACCGTGAAGGGCGACGAGGTCGGGCTGCTCGGGTTCGCCGATGACGTGCGGAGCTACCTCCTGCCGCGCCGCGGCCGCCGGCAGTTCCTTCGCCTGACCGAGGAGCTCCGCAAGCTCGAGGTCACGACGACCGAGCCCGACTATCGCGCCGCGTTCGAGTTCCTTCGCTCGCGCACGTCGCGGCGCGCGCTCGTGGTGCTGTTCACCGATCTCGTCGACGTCGAAGCGTCGCGGTCGCTCGTCTCCGCCGTGAACCGTCTCGCCGGGAACAACCTCGTGCTGTGCTGCCTCCTCGCCGATCCGCAGCTCGCGGAGGTCGCATCGCGCGCGCCGCGCTCAACGACCGAGCTGTACGAGCGCGTGATCGCGGAGGAGGTGCGCGACGCGCGCGCGCGAGCCCTCGCGCTGCTGCGCGAGCGCGGCGTCCACGTGGTCGATGTCCCGGCCGAGCGACTCACCGTGGCCGCGATCCAGCGCTACCTCGAGCTGAAGAAGCGCTGGTTGTGAGTGAGCGCGATGTAGCTCCAGAGCGCGAGTCCGGTGCCGATGCCGATCGCTGCCTTGACCGCCGGCAGGAGCGTGGTCGGTGAGACGAACCCCTCGATGAGGCCCGCGCAGACCAGCGTCACGACGACGAGCAGCATCACGCGCATCGACTGACCGCCGGCGATCCGCAGCGCGTCACCGCGGCTGCGCTGGCCCGGATGCAGGATCGCCCACGCGAGCCGCAACCCGGCGCCGCCGGAGAGGAAGATCGCCGACAGCTCCAGGAATCCATGGGCCAGGATGAACGTGAGCAGCGAGCCCGCCACGCCGGCTTGCTGCAGGATCGCGAAGATCGTCCCGAGCTGCGTGCCGTTCAGCACGAGGATGTACGCGGTGTAGAGGCCGGCGGTCATCCCCCCGGCGAACGCCGCGATCGACACGGTCACGTTGTTCACGATGATCAGGGGCCCGATGCTCGCGCGGAGCTCCGGCGGGATCTCGGTGCCCGGTGTGCGCCCGATGATCTGGCGGCGCGCCTCCTCGCTGAGTGCGGACGCCGCGACATCCGGCTGGATCAAGCCTGCCGCGAACGTGACGATCGCCGGCACCACCACGAGGGCGAACGCGACGAGCGTGAACGGCATGGCCGCGCGCGCCGCGGCGGGCAGCTCTCGCGTGACGAACCGTCGCAATCGCCGGCCGCTCGCCGGCGACTCGCTGTACACGAGCGCGTGCGCCGCGGCGACCACGTCATTCAGCCGTTCGGCGACCGTGTCCTGCGCGAAGTCGCGCCGCGCGACCGCGAGATCGCTCGTCGCGCTCCGGTACAACGCTCCGAGCTCGAGCACCTCGTCGGCCCCGAGCCGCGCGACGCGGCCGCCGGCCCGTTCGACCAGCGCGCCCAGGCGTGCCCAGCGCGCGCGGTGGTCCTCGACGAACCGGTCGATCGATTGAACCGCGCGCATCGCGCGACCGTACCATGCTGACGTGGCGATCCGGGTCGGGCGGCTCGAGGTCGAGACCCCTGATCACGTGGTGCTGCGCTACACGCTCGCCGGCGTGGGCAACCGTGGCTTCGCGGCCGTCGTGGACTTCGTCATCGCCGTCCTCATCACCGTTGGCCTCGAGATCGGGTACGAGCAGATCGGCGCGCCTGGCGCGTCGACTGTCGGCGGGTTGATCCAGCTCCTCCTGTTCGTGCTCGGCTGGAGCTACTTCATCGTGCTCGAGTGGCTCTGGAACGGCCAGACCGTCGGGAAGCGCTGGTCGGGCCTGCGCGTGATCAACGAGGACGGCTCGCCGGCGGGTTTCGTGGCGGTGTTCGTCCGCAACCTCGTCCGGATGGCCGATTTCCTTCCCGGCTTCTACGGGCTCGGCCTTCTGTCGATCGTCTTCACCTCGCGGTCGCAGCGTCTCGGCGATCTCGCCGCCGGCACCTTCGTCGTCCGCGCTCCCAAGCCGCGGCTGGATTGGCTGTCGTTGCGCACTGTGACGCGCGCGGGCGTACCCGTGCCCGCCGCCGGCGTGCGTCAGCTCTCCGGCGAGGCGCAGCGGATCGTGCGTGAGTTCGTGGCGCGGGAGGGGACCCTCCCGGATCGGGATCGGGCCAGGCTCGCGGCGCAGATCGCGTCCCGGATCCGGCCGCTGGTGACGGGCATTGACGCGGCCGACGACGTCGCCTTCCTCCGCACGCTCGCGGCGACGCTGCGGGAGGCGGGGGAGCGACGGTCGTGAACGAGCTCTTTGGGATCGTCATCCTGGTCCTGCTCATCGCCGGGTTCAGCGTCCTGTCCGGCGGCGGCCGGAGCGCGAGCGAGCTCCGGATGCGCCGCCGGTGGGAGGCCAACTTCGAGTCGGAGATGCGCCAGATCCGTCCGACCGACGCGACCGGCGTGCTCATGTGCCGCCGCTGTGGCGCCTCGGCGTCGGAGCGCGCGGGCCGCTGCCCCAGCTGCGGCGCGGTACTCTAGATCCACCCCCTCCCGGGAGGGGATGCCAGTTGGAGGAGCCAGTGACCGAGCCGACCGCCGAGCGGACCTATTCCCTGCCCGGGATCCACTGCGCGGGCTGCGCGGGGACGATCGAGGAGGCGCTCGAGCCCGTCGAGGGCGTCGAGTCCACCGCCGTGGACCTCGAGGCGAAGATCGTGCGCGTCCGCGGCTCGGCCGACGACCGCGTACTGCGCAAGGTGCTCACCGCGGCCGGCTACCCGCCGGCCTGAGCATGACCACCGCGGTCCCAACGGAAGATAAACGCGACCTCGCCATCACCGGCATGACCTGCGCGTCATGCGTGGTGAGCGTCGAGTCCGCGCTGCGATCGGTGCCCGGCGTCGCATCGGCGGACGTGAACCTCGCGACCGAACGCGCGACGGTGCGGCTGGCGCCGGCGACCGACATGGCCGGCCTGGTGCGGGCCGTCGAGCGCGCCGGCTACGGTGCGCTCCCGATCCCGTCCGACGAGCGCGAGCGCGCCGAGCACGCCGACGCGGAGCGCGCCCTCCGCCTGCGCTACGTCGCGGAGCTTCGACGTCGCCTCGTCGTCGCGGCGGTGCTCGCGGCCGCGACCATGGCGCTCGCGATGGCCGACCTTCTCATCCCGTCGCTCCGCGGCGCGGCCTGGCGGCCGGTCGCGCTGTTCGCGCTCGCCACGCCGGTGCAGGTGTGGGCCGCCGCGCCGTTCTATCGCGCGGCCTGGAGTGCCGCGCGCCATCGCACGACGAACATGAACACGCTGGTCGTCGTCGGCACGACGGCCGCCTACGTGACTTCGGTCGCCGCGACGTTCCTGCCGGGCGCGTTCGTCGCGGCCGGGCTCGATCCGACCGAGCACCTCTACTACGAGACCGCGACCGCGATCGTCGCGCTCATCCTGGTCGGCCGGTTCCTCGAGGCCCGTGCCCGCGCCCGCACCGGAGATGCGATCCGCGCGCTGCTCGCGCTCGGTGCGAAGACCGCGCGCGTCCGCCGCGCCGGGGGCGCCGAGGAGGACATCCCGATCGCGGCGCTCGCCGTCGGTGACGTCATCGTCGTGCGCCCGGGCGAGACCATCGCGGCTGACGGGCTGGTCGTCGCCGGAGCGTCGGCGGTCGACGAGTCGATGGTCACCGGCGAGTCGATGCCGGTCGACAAGGGTGCGGGCGACGAAGTGACCGGCGGGACGCTGAATCGGACGGGCGCGCTCCGCGTGCGCGCCACCAAGGTCGGCCGCGACACGGTGCTCGCATCGATCGTGCGGCTCGTCGATGAAGCGCAGGGCTCGAAGCCTCCGATCCAGCGGCTCGTCGATCAGGTGGCATCGGTCTTCGTGCCGATCGTGCTCGCGATCGCGCTCGGCACGTTCGTCGTGTGGCTGGCGTTCGGTCCGTCGCCGTCGTTCGGGGCGGCGCTGCGCGCCGCGATCGCGGTCCTGATCATCGCGTGCCCGTGTGCGCTGGGCCTCGCGACGCCGACTGCGCTCACCGTCGGGATCGCGCGCGGCGCGAGCCGGGGGATCCTCATCCGCGACGCGGAGGCGCTCGAGCGCGCGCGGTCGGTCGACGTCGTCGCGTTCGACAAGACCGGCACGCTGACCGCCGGCCGGCCGCAGCTCGTCGACCTGATGGCCTGCGCGGACTTCGGCGAGGACGAGGTCCTCCGGCTGGCAGCGGGTGCCGAGCGCGGCTCGGAGCATCCGCTGGGCGAGGCCCTGGTCGAGGGCGCTCGCGGCCGCGGCCTCGCCGTGCCGGAGGCCTCTTCCTTCAACTCGCTGCCGGGCGCGGGCGTGCACGCGACGGTCGATGGCCACGACGTGTGGCTCGGCAACGTGGAGCTCGCGCGCGGTCACGGCTTCGCCGACGTGCCTGAGGCGACGCTCGCCCGCCACGAGGAGGCCGGCCGAACGCCGCTGGTCATGACCATCGACGGCAAGCCGGGTGCGATCTTCGCCGTGGCCGACACGCCGAAAGCGTCGGCGCGTGAGGCGATGCGGGTCCTGCGCGCGCGCGGCCTGCGTACGTTGCTCGTGTCGGGTGACACGCAGCGGACCGCGTCGGCGATCGCGCGCGATCTCGGCATCGACGAGGCGCGGGGCGGCGTGAAGCCGGCCGAGAAGTCCGAGGTCATCGCCGAGCTTCAGCGCGCGGGACACCGGGTGGCGATGGTCGGCGACGGCGTGAACGACGCGCCGGCGCTCGCCCGCGCGGATCTGGGTATCGCGATCGGGAGCGGGACCGATGTGGCGATCGCGTCAGCGGGGGTGGTGCTGGTCGGGGGCGATCCACGCGGCGTGCCGCGCGCGCTGCGGCTCTCGCGCGCGACGGTCAATGCCATCCGTCAGAACCTGTTCTGGGCGTTCATCTACAACGTGCTGCTCATCCCGTTGGCGGCCGGCGCGCTCTACCCGTTCACCGGCTGGCTCCTGTCGCCGGTCCTCGCAGCCGGCGCGATGGCGCTCTCGAGCGTCACCGTTGTCACGAACTCACTGCGGCTGCGCTCGGTGTCGCTCGACTAGATCCGCCCAAGCGCGAACCGTCGTGATAAGAGGGCGAGCAGCGCCTGGTAGCGCCGGCGCAGGATCCCCGGCCGGAGCGAGCGGGGCGGTAACCTTCACCGGCACGCCGAACGGGAACACGCCGATCGCCGCGCGCATCGCAGTCGGACGATCGGCGTGGGTGTCGGCACAGCCGTCGGCGCGATCGCGTCCTTTCGCCAGGGTCAGTCGCGGTTGGCCTACTCGGTCGGCTTGTGCGCGGCCGCGCGCTTGGCGGCAAGGCGGACCCGAGCGAGGAGCTCGGCGGGGTCCCACGGCTTGATGATCCAGTCGTCCGCGGGTCCGAGCTGCGGGACGATCTCCGTGAACACATCGCGCCGGCTGGTCATGAAGATCACCGCCGGCGGGCGCTCGACCGACTCGCGCAGCTCGCGCTGCAGATCGAGGCCGGAGTCCGAGCCGAGATTCACGTCGAGCAGCACGACGTCGGGCGACTGCGTCGTCGCGGCGGCCAGGCCATCACGGGCGTTCGTCGCCACCTGGATCTCGAAGTCGTGCTGCGCGAGCACGCGTCCCAGGATCAGCGGCAGCTGCTCGTCGTCGTCCACGATGAGGATCGTCGTCACGATGCCATCGCCACGCTGACACCGCTCACCAGCTGCTGGCGCGAGAACGGCTTGGCCAGGAAGGTGCTGCCGCTCGCGAGCTGGCCGCCGGACGGGTCACCGGACATGAACATGACATGCAGATGCGGATAGATCGAGCGCAGGTGCGCGGCGAGCTTGTGGCCCTGCCAGTCGGTGAGGAACAGATCGGTGAGCACGAGGTCGATCTCCCCGTGGTGCGCCGCGCACAGTCGCAGGGCCTCGCTCGCGGTAGCGGCGTGCAGGACCGTGTAGCCCTGCGCGGTGAGGATGCGGTGCGCGGAGAGCCGGAACGGGTGCTCGTCGTCGACGACCAGGACCGTGCCGCCGCTTGTCGGCGACGAGTGGGCCACCGGAGGCGTCGGCGAGAGGGCCGTCTCGACCTTCGCGTGCGCCGCGAGCCAGAATCCGAGCTTGTCAGCTGACATCGGCCGCGCGAAGACGTAGCCCTGCGCCGCGTCGCACCCCATGGCCGCGAGCATCTCGACCACTGCCTGGTCCTCGACGCCTTCCGCGATCGTCTCGAGTCCGAGCGCGTGGCTGAGCTCGATCGCGGCGCGGACGATCGCGGACGTCCCCGCGTCATCGAACAGGGGCGTGATGAACGATCGGTCGATCTTGACCGCGTCAAGAGGCAGCTTCTGGAGGTACGTGAGCGACGAATAGCCCGTCCCGAAGTCGTCGACCTCGATGAACACCCCGAGAGACTTCAGATCGCGGAGGCACGCGATCGCCTGCTCCGCGTCGGCCATGACCTCGCTCTCGGTGACCTCGAGGGCGAGGAGGGCGGGATCGACGCCGGATGCCCGCAGGAGCGAGCTCAGGAGCGCGGGAAGGCCGGCCGACCTCGCGAGGGCCTTCGCGCCGACGTTCACCGCGATGCGGATGGGGCGGCCCTCGTCGGACCACGCACGCGACTGGCGGAGCGCCTCGGTGAGCACCCACTGCGTGAGCGGCACGATGAGCCCGCTCTGCTCGGCGACAGGGATGAACTCGCCCGGAGCGAGGAGCCCGCGCTCGGGATGCTGCCACCGGACGAGGGCCTCGACGCTTCGGACACTGGTGCTCGGAAGCTCGACGATCGGTTGGTAGTGGAGTCGAAGCTCGCCGTTCGCGATCGCGGCGCGGAGCCCGTCGAAGGTGTCGAGCCGGGAGAGTCGCTCCTGCTCGCTACGAGCCGTCGCGACGACGACGGAGCGGCCCTTCACCTTGCCCTCTTCGAGCGCGATCTCCGCACGCCGGACGAGCTCGACGGCCGTGTTCGCGTGGTCCGGGTAGCGGGCGACCGCGACATGCGCCTCCAGCCGGACCTCGGTGCTGGAGAGCTTGAAGGGTGCCGTGACCAGGGCGAGCGCGGCCTGCGCGCTGGCGAGCGCCGTCGGTCCCGCGGGGAGCCAGAGAAGGAACTTGTCCGATCCGATCCGGGCCACCCGGTCGTCGCTGTCCGTGTAGCCGCGCAGCCGGTGCCCGATCGCCTTCAACAGGTCGTCCCCGGTCTCGTGTCCGAATGTCTCGGTGATCTGACGGAACTGGATGATGTCGACGACGACGAGATCCGAGCCGGCGCGCTCGTTCGTGGTCAGCGCTGCCTCGAGGACCTTGACGAACGACGCATGGTTCAGCAGGCCGGTCGCGGCATCCATCGACATGAGCCGGGCGATGCTCCGGTGCGCGCCGCGCGCGTAGGACAGGAGCCAGCCGACGAGGGCCACCGCCACCGTGGTCGGCACCATGGTCCGCAGATCCTGGCCAACGACATTGCCCTGGATGGCGTACTCGGATGTTTGGATGGCCCCGACGGCCACACTTGTGATGAGCACGACCGGTAGCCCGAACGACCAGCCCGCCACGAGCACGGGACCGAGGATGAGCACACCGGCCGCCGGCCCCGCGAGGTGATAGAGGGGGGCGAACAGGAGCACGAGCGCTCCCACCGAGGCGATGAGCGCCAGGTACGGGGCGTGGCGTCGCAGCGTGCGCATCCACGACAGCGTGGGCTGATGCACGTGAGCGGGAAACGTATCAATGCGGGGACCTGAGCCCCTGCGTGTGCAGGGGGTCGTTGGGCCTACCCGAGGATGCCCAGCTCCTGCGCGCGGAGGACGGCCTCGAGCCGCGAGTGGGCTTGGAGCTTCTCGAGCACCGTCTGGACGTAACCGCGGGCCGTGTTGGTGCTGATCCCGAGGTCCGCGGCGAGGACCGCCGTTTCCTTGGCCGCGGCCATCGCGCGCAGCACGTCGAGCTCACGAGGCGTCAGTGACCCGGCTCGCTTCGAGCGCGCCGTGCGATCGACGGCGCGCTCGCGCGCCCGCCGGAGCAACGCGCTCAAGGTCGCCGCGGGGATGAGCATCTCGCCGGCCGCGACGCGGTGGATCGCGTCGGCGATCTCCGCGACACGGGCGGTCTTCATCAGGTATCCGGACACGCCCGCTTCGACCGCGTCCAGCATCTCGTCGTCGGTGCCGCCGCCGGTCAACATGACGATCTTCGTTCCCGGCTGGCGCGCGAGGATCTTCGCGGTCGTCTGTGCGCCGCTCGTCCCGGGCAGCCGTTGGTCCATCAGGATGACATCGGGCTGCAGATCGTCCGCGAGCCGCACCGCCTCCTCGCCCGTGCCCGCGCTGGGCGTGAGCTCGAGCCCCACCTTGCGACCGAGCACTTCGCGGAGGCTTTCCGCGAACGCGGCGTGGTCGTCGACCACCATGACCCGGAGCACGTCGCTCACTTGGCGGTAGCCGGACCGAACGTCCTCGCGATCGCGTCAAGCAGGTCGCGACGGGTGAACGGCTTCTGCAGGAAGTTGCTCCCCTCGGGGAGCGCCCCCTGTTGGGAGATCACCTCCTGCGAGTAGCCGGTCATGTACACGATCGGCAGTCCGGGACGCAGCTCCTTGGCGCGGCGACCGAGCTCGATCCCCGAGAAGCCCGGCATCACGATGTCTGTAAGCAGGACATCGACGTCCTTCTGGACGTCGCCGAGCACCTGCAGGGCGTCCGCGGGGTCCGACCGCATGAGCACCTTGTACCCATTAGCGGTAAGGATGCGCGCCGCGGCCAGGAGCACGGCACTCTCATCCTCGACGAGCAGGACCGTGCGCCCGGCGCCTCCCGCTGCGATGACCGGTTCCGGGGCGGTGCCGACGCGTGCCGCAGCCTCGTCGGTCGCGGGCAGATGGATGCTGATCCGCGTGCCGAGGCCCGGCTCCGAATAGATGCCGATGTTCCCGCCGGCCTGGGTGACGATGCCATACACGGTGGCGAGCCCGAGGCCGGTGCCCCGGCCGGCAGCCTTGGTGGTGAAGAACGGCTCGAATGCGCGCGAACTGACTTCCGGGCTCATCCCGATCCCGGTGTCGGAGACCGACAGCCGCACGTAGCGTCCGGGCGTGACGCCTGGTCGTCCGGCGGCGTACTCGTCGTCGAGATCCACGGTGGACGTCTCGACGACGACGCGGCCACCGGTCGGCATGGCATCCCGCGCGTTCACCGTCAGGTTGAGGAAGATCTGTTCGACCTGACCCGGATCGGCCAGCACCGACGGCAGGTCCTCCGAGAGCTTGAGCGTGAGGTCGATGTCCTCGCCGAGGGTCCGGCGCAGCATCTCCTCGACGCCCTCCACGACCGTGTTGAGGTTCAGCACCTGCGGGTTCGCGGCCTCGCGACGCGCGAAGATGAGCAGCTGTCGAGTCAGGTCCGCCGCGCGCATTGCGGCCCGCTGGATCTCCTCCACGTCGTGGCGCAGCGGTCCCTCGGGAAGCTCGTCGGTGACGAACTCCGCGTAGTTGAGGATGACCGCGAGCAAATTGTTGAAGTCGTGCGCGATGCCGCCGGCGAGCTGGCCGACGGTCTCGAGCCGCTGGCTCTGCTGGAGCTGCACCTCGAGGTGCTTCCGTTCGGTGAGGTCGTCGATGACGACCATGCGGGCGTCGTGCCCGTCGTACACAAGGTGGATCGAGGTGACATCGACGTCGATGAGGCTCCCGTCTTTGATCCGATGCTTCCACGGCCCCGAACGCCGCACCTCGGGCTGATCGCTGAGCTTGCTACGCAACGGGGGCGCCTGATCACTGGTCAGGACGTGCGCGACCGTCATCGCGCGGAACTCGTCGCGGGTGTACCCGTACCGGCGAACGGCCGCGTCGTTGACCTCGAGGAACGCCAGGGTGTCCACGTCGTATACGAACAGCGGTTGCGGGTTCCCGGCGAACAAGAGTCGGTAGTTGCGCTCGGACACGCGCGCCGCAGCCTCGGCGCGCCGTCGCTCCGTGATCTCGCCATCAATGGACGTGACGAGTGCGTTGAATCGTGAGGCCACTCCTGCGATCTCCGCGGGCCCGGACGCCGTGACCGATCCTGGCTCGAGGCGTTCGGCGCCGCGACCCATCGCCGCACTCAGCTCATGCAGGGGCTTGGTCATCGAGCGATAGAGCAGGAGGGTGCCGACGAGAAGGACCGCCAGGCCCACCAATGGCACGAAGATGGGCTCGACGAACAGGACGGCGGCGAACGCGCTGACCGTGTAGAGGGCCAGCAGCGCGCAGAGATACACGCTCAACGGTGGCCGCGATCGGCTTACCGCCGTCCTAGTTCGCCCCTGTCCCGACTCCGCCGTTGCGCCCACCCATCTGCTCCGCGCCGACTTGTGCGGATCGTCCCGCTGGGCGAAACTACAGGGGGAAGACAAGGAATGCCGAACCCGAATTCACCTTCGGTTCGAGGTCCCGAGCGCCGCAAGACCGCCCCGCGCCGCGATACGGCGAGCAGTCTCGAGCGGCTACTCGACGGAGCCCTGAAGGTATTTGCCGAGCGTGGGTATCACGCCGCCAACATCCACGAGATCTGCACCAGGTCATCGGTCGGGATCGGCACCTTCTACGCGCATTTCGACGATAAGAAGGAGCTCATCAGGCGGCTGATGACGGAGCGCGCGGTCGCGCTGCTCGGCGCGATCACCAGCGACGATCTGCTCGACCCGCCATCGCTGTCCCGCCGCGTCAAGACCTACCTCGACGATCCCATGGCGGTCGGATTTTGGGCGGCGTGGCGCGAGGCGACCCTGGCTGACGAGGATCTTCGGCGCATCGACGCGCGCCTTCGGATCGATCTGGTCAAGAAGATGGCGACCTCGATCCGGGGCGCGCGACTGAAAGCACACACCGATCGGCGCTCCGTCCTTGACCCGATGGAGGCCGCCTGGGTGACCTTCGCAGCCACCCGCATCCTGGCCAGCCACGATCGTCGAGGCGCCCCGAGCCTCGATGCCGCCGCGCGGATCATCCGGCACCTCGCGCTCGGAAGCGCCGAGGACTAGGCGACACGCTCCGCGTACGCGCTGTAGCCGCCCTCGAAGACCCGCACGGCGCCCTCGTCCAGGGCGACGACGCGATCGACGACCCGATCCAGAAAGTAGCGGTCGTGGGACACCACGACGACGGTGCCGGTGAACTCTTCGAGCGCCGCTTCGAGGACCTCGGCCGAGGCGATGTCGAGGTTGTTGGTCGGCTCGTCGAGCAGCAGACAGTTGACGTTCGAGTACATCAGGCCCGCGAGCTGCATCCGGCTCTTCTCGCCGCCTGAGAGCGTCGCGATCGGCTGCTGCGCCGCGGCGTAGGGGATCAGGAACTTCAGCAGCTTGGCGACGGCCTCGCCCTCGGTCATCGGGCGGATGTCGCGAAGGGTCTCGATCGGCGTGCGCCGCGCATCGAGCGTCTCGTGGTGCTGCGCGTACCGTCCGCGCTCGATGCTGGGCCCCACCCACACCGTCCCTCGGTCGGGCGCCCGCTCGCCGCTCATCAGCGACAACAGCACCGTCTTCCCCGAGCCGTTCGGGCCAATGATGCCGACGCGCTCGCCGTTCTGGATCACGAGCGACGTGTCCGCGATGACGGGCCGGCCGCCGAGTGTGAGCTCCGCGTGCTCGAGCCGGATCGCGATCGCACCGCCCCGGATGCGCGGGCGGAACGAAAGGGCCATCCGCCGGCGCTCGAGCACCGGCCGCTCGACCTTCTCCATCCGATCGATCTGACGCTGCTTGTTCCGCGCCTGCTTGATGTGCCGTTCGTCGACGACGAGGCGCGCCCACAGCTCGAAGCGCTTCACCGCGGCCTCGAGTCGCGCGATCTCCTTCTGCTGCGACGAGTAGTCCTGCTGCTGGCGCCGCAGCGCGATCTCCTTCTGCACGACGTACGCGGAGTAGTTGCCCTCCCACAGGATCAGCCGGGCGCCGCTCGCGGTCGGCTCGAGCTCCGCGATGCGCTCGACCGTGTCGTCGAGCAGGTAGCGGTCGTGGGACACGATGACGACCGCGCCGTCGAACTCCGCGAGCAGGCGCTCGAGCGTCTCCTTCCGGGCGAGGTCGAGGTGGTTGTCCGGCTCGTCGAGGAGGAGGAGATCCGGGTCGCCGATCAGGCAGGCCGCGAGACCGACGAGCTTGCGCTGGCCGCCGGAGAGCGCCGCGAGCGGCATGTCCCAGTGGTCGCGCGGGATGCCGAGCTCCCGCAGCAGCCCCTCCGCGCGGTTCCGCAGGCGGGGACCGCCGGCCCGCTCGAAGGCGTGAAGCAGCCGCTCATGGACCTCGAGCGCGTCAGTGAGCGCGGCCATGTCGGCGTTCACCGCCGGGTCGGCCAACCGGGCGCCGACCGCGGCGAGGTCACCTTCGATGCGCGCCAGGTCGGGGCGCGCTCGAAGCAACGCCCCGATGACCGGCAGGTCGCTCGGCGCCTGCTCCTGCTCGAGATACGCGACCCGCAGGTCGCGGGGGCGCGTCACGAGGCCCCCTTCGGGTGGCTCGAGCCCCGCGATCGTCCGGAGGAGCGTCGACTTCCCGCTGCCGTTCGGACCGATGAGCCCGATCCGGGCGCGATCCTCGATCGTCCACGACAGGTCCGCGAGGATCGTGCGGTCCCCGTGCGCGCGCGTCACGTGCGCGAGGTCCGTGACGATCATGCCGCCATTTGACACCCATCCGGACGCACGATGGAATGAACGCGATGGCCGCGATCGACACCCCATTCCCGGTCACGCGCCCGCGGTACACGGGCATCCTCGAATGGGTCACCACCGTCGATCACAAGAAGATCGGCATCCTGTACCTCTGGACGACGTTCTTCTTCTTCATCGCCGGCGGGCTGCTCGCCCTGCTCTTGCGCGCGCAGCTCGCGTCGCCTGACGGGACGGTCCTGACCGCCGAGCAATACAACGGCGCGTTCACGATGCACGGCACGACGATGATCTTCCTCTTCGTCGTGCCGGTCTGGACCGGATTCGCGAACTACATCATCCCGCTGCAGATCGGCGCGCGCGACATGGCCTTCCCGAAGCTGAACGCGCTGTCGTACTGGCTGCTGCTCGGCGGCGGCATCATCCTCTACTCGGCGCTGCTCGTTGGCCCGCCGTCATCCGGTTGGACGTCGTACGTGCCGCTCTCGACGCTGCCGTACTCGCCGAGCCACGGCCAGGACCTCTGGCTCCTCAGCCTCACGGTCCTTGGCTTCTCGTCGATCTTCGGGGCGCTGAACATGATCGTCACGATCTTCGCGCTGCGCGCGCCGGGCATGACCTTCTCCCGGATCACGTTGTTCACGTGGAGCGTGCTGGTCACGTCGTTCCTGCTCGTGCTCGCGATCCCGTTCCTCACCGTCGCCGGCGTCCTGCTGCTCTTCGATCGCCTTGCGGGCCTCAGCTTCTTCGCGACGTCGGAAGGGTCGGACCCGCTGCTCTGGCAGTTCCTGTTCTGGTTCTTCGGCCACCCCGAGGTCTACATCATGGTGCTGCCCGGGTTCGGGGTCGTGAGCGAGATCCTCCCGGTCTTCTCTCGCAAGCCGATCTTCGGCTACAAGATGATCGCGTACTCCAGCGTCGCGATCGGGTTCCTCTCGTTCTCCGTCTTCGTGCACCACATGTTCGTCGCGGGCGTCGACGAGACGCTGCAGGTCTTCTTCATGATCTCCACGATGCTCATCGCGGTGCCCACCGGCGTGAAGATCTTCAGCTGGCTCGGGACGATCTGGCACGGGTCCTTGCGATTCAAGACGCCGATGCTCTTCGCGCTCGGCTTCATCGCGACGTTCACGATCGGCGGCATCTCCGGGGTCTTCCTGGGCTCGGTGCCCGAGGACGTACAGCTCTCGGACACCTACTACGTCGTCGCCCACATCCATTACGTCCTGTTCGGCGGCGCGGTGATGACCGTTTTCGGCGCGATGTACTACTGGATCCCGAAGATGTCGGGTCGCCTGATGAACGAGCGGCTGGGCCAGATCAATTTCCTGACCATCTTCGTCGCGATGAATCTCACCTTCTTCCCGCAGCATCAGCTCGGCATCGAAGGTATGCCGCGCCGGGTGTTCCACTACCCGCAGGCGCCGGAGTGGTCCCTGCTGAACCTCATCTCGACCATCGGCGCGTTCCTCATCGCGTTCGGCGTCGCGATCTTCCTGTGGAACTTCTTCAGCAGCATCATCCTGGGGAAGGGCAAGCCGGCCGGCGACGATCCGTGGGAGGCCGACACCCTCGAGTGGGCGACCACCTCGCCGCCCCCGCCGTACAACTTCCCGCGCATCCCGGTCGTCCACAGCGCCCGCCCGTTGAAAGAAGACACGCCGCATACCTAGCGGCATGACCGTGTCAGCGGGCTACCGGCGCCTCGTCTACCTCACCCTCCTGGCCGCGCTGGCGGCCGCCATCTGGGGCGGGATCGTTCGCGTGACCGGCTCAGGCCTCGGCTGCCCGGACTGGCCGCTCTGCCACGGGCAGTTCCTGCCGTCGCTCGACGTCGCGACGCGGATCGAATGGTTCCACCGGTTCCTCGCCATCGTCGCCGGGCTGACCCTCGCGGCACTCGCACTCTGGACGCTCGTTCGCCATCGTCAGGACCGGGGCGCGATCGCGTTCGTCGGGGTTGCCGTCGTCCTGTACTGGCTGCAGGCGATCCTCGGCGCGATCACGGTCCTGCTCGAGCTGCCCGACACGTGGGTCACCGTGCACCTCGCGAATGCCGAGCTGCTGCTCGCCGTGCTCACCGTGTACGCGGTCATCCTGCGCTGGCCGCTGGCCGGCGCGGGCCTCGCGAAGCCGAGCGCGTTCACGTGGCTCGCGCTCTCGGCCACGATCGGGACGTTCGTGCTCATGCTCTCGGGCGCGTACGTGCGCGGTGACGGCGCGACGCTCGCGTGCTCGACCTGGCCACTCTGCGACGACGGGATCCCCCTGGGCGGCGCCGCGGCGATCCACATGGCCCACCGCTACATCGCCGCGGCCGTCGGCGTCGTCGTCGCCCTCGCGGTGGTCGGCGCGTGGAAACGGCGCCATGACGTCCCGGGCCTCGGCGCGTCAGCGGTCCTCGTCGGCGTCCTGTTCGTGCTGCAGGTGATCGTCGGCGCGCTCAACCCGCTCAGCGGATTCTCCCCGTGGCCGCTCGGCGCGCATCCCGCGGTGGCCACGGCGTTGTGGTGCTCCACGGTCGCGCTCGCGGTCCTCGCGTGGCGGCCCGTGCGCGCCGAAGCGACGACGACGCTCCGCGATCTGATCGCGCTCACGAAGCCGGCGATCATGTCGCTCCTTCTCGTGACCGCCCTCGGAGGGATGTTCCTCGCGGCCGGGGGCGTGCCCCCGTTCCACCTGGTCCTCGCCACGATGGTCGGCGGCGCGTTCGCGAGCGGCGGGGCGTCGGCCCTGAACCACTACTTCGACCGGGACATCGACGAGCGCATGCGCCGCACGTCACGGCGGCCGCTGCCCGGGCATCGGGTCTCGCCGCGCACCGCGATCGCGTTCGGCGTCATCCTCAATCTGATCGCGTTCGCGGTCCTCGCGCTCGTGGCGAACGTGCTGGCAGCGGGCCTCGCGATCGTCGGCACGCTCTTCTACATCCTCGTCTACACGCTCTGGCTGAAGCGCACGACCGTCCAGAACATCGTGATCGGGGGGGCGGCCGGCGCGATCCCGCCCCTCGTTGGCTGGGCGGCGGTGGCCAACAACGTCGACCTGCCCGCGCTGTACCTGTTCGCGATCGTGTTCTTCTGGACGCCGGCGCACTTCTGGGCCCTCGCGCTGCTCATCCGCGACGACTACGACCGGGCGGGCGTCCCGATGCTGCCGGTCGTGCACGGCGACCGCGCCGCGCAGTGGGGGATCCTCTTGTACGCGACCGCGCTCGTCCCGCTCTCGGTGCTGCTCTTCCTCACCCGCTACGTCGGGGTCGTCTACCTGTTGGCCGCGCTGGTCCTCGGGTTGGTGTTCGTCGCGTACGCGGTCCGCCTGCTTCGAGCGGCCGCGGCGAAGCAGCGCAGCGTCGCACGATCGGTCTACCTGTACTCGCTCCTGTACCTTGCGCTGCTGTTCCTCGCGATCATGGTGGATACGACCGTACGCCTGTAGTCCTCGTCGTCCTGACCGTCGTGGCGGCCGTCGTCTACCTGCGTGGCGCGCGTGCCCGCCCGGGCTGGCCGGCCTGGCGGGCCGCACTGTTCCTGCTCGGTCTCGCCTCGCTCATCGCGGCGCTCGCCTCGCCGATCGACGCGATCGCGCTCCAGCTGTTCAGCGTCCACATGGTCCAGCACATGCTGCTGCTCGTCGTTGCCACACCGCTCCTTCTCGCCGGTGCCCCGGTCCGTCCGCTCCTCCGCGGGCTGCCGCTCGCCGTACGGCGCACGGTGGTGCGGGCGTTCGCGCGCAACACCGCGTTCCGTGCGTTGGTCCACCTGCTGCGCCGCCCGCTCGTCGCCGCGGCGCTCTACGTCGTCGGCCTGTACGCCTGGCACGTGCCCGGGCTCTACGACGCGGCGGTCCTTGATCCGACGATCCACGTGATCGAGCACACCTGGTTCCTCGTGACGGCGCTGCTGTTCTGGAGCGTGGTCATCGATCCGGTGCCGTTCCGCGCGACCCTCCCGTATGCCGCGCGGATCCCGTACCTCTTGCTCGTCGGTGCGGCGCAGAACACGATCCT
>DATJHW010000040.1:0-5356 GCA_035493615.1 Saccharimonadales bacterium (SeqCode)
GACGCGGCTCGCGGCGGCGGTCGGGCTCCGCCGGGTGCTGCTCAAGCGCGAGGACCTGGCTCACACCGGCGCGCACAAGATCAACAGCGCGGTCGGCCAGGCGCTCCTCGCCAAGCGGATGGGGAAGCATCGCATCGTCGCCGAGACCGGCGCGGGCCAGCACGGCGTCGCGTCCGCGGCGGCATGCGCGCTCCTGGGGCTCGAGTGCGTCGTCTACATGGGCACCGAGGACATGCGCCGCCAGGCGCCGAACGTGTTCCGGATGCGGCTCCTCGGTGCCGAGGTCCGCGCGGTCGAGACCGGCACGCGCACCCTGAAGGACGCGGTGAACGAGGCGATCCGCGACTGGGTGACGAACGTCCGCTCCACCTACTACCTGCTCGGCTCGGCCATCGGGCCGCATCCGTACCCAACGATGGTCCGCGACTTCCAGTCCGTCATCGGACGGGAGGCACGGGCGCAGTCGCTCGACCTGCTGGGGAAGCTGCCCGACGTCGTGCTCGCCTGCGTCGGCGGCGGATCGAACGCGATCGGGATCTTCGCCGCGTTCATCCCCGACGGTGCCACGACGCGTTTGCGCGGGGTCGAGGCCGGCGGGCTCGGGATCGCGACCGGGGAGCACGCGGCGTCGATCGTCGGCGGCTCGGTCGGCGTGCTGCACGGGACGCGCACGATGATCCTGCAGACGGACGACGGCCAGATCCGCGGCACGCATTCGATCTCCGCGGGCCTCGATTACCCGGGGGTCGGCCCCGAGCACGCGGAGCTCGCGCAGAGCGGCCGCGCGGAATACGTCGCGCGCACGGACGCCGAGGCGCTCGAGGGGTTCACGCTCCTCGGGCGGACGGAGGGGATCATCCCGGCCCTCGAGCCGGCGCACGCGATCGCCGACCTCACCCATATCCGGGACGACTACGGGGCGGAGCTCGACGTGCTCATGTGCCTCTCCGGCCGTGGCGACAAGGACCTCGAGACGGTCATGGCGGCGCTGCGATGAGCGTCGCAGCCGCGACTGGCGTCGAGCGGATCGCCGGCGCATTCGCCAGAGCGAAGGCGGAGCGGCGGCTCGCGGTGCTCATCTACCTGACCGTCGGCTACCCGGATCGCGAGTCGACCGGCTCGCTGCTCCGGGCGGCCATCGACGGCGGCGCCGACCTGCTGGAGCTCGGCGTGCCATTCAGCGATCCGCTGGCCGACGGCGCGACGGTGCAGCGCGCGAGCGAGGTCGCGCTGGCCAACGGGATCACCCTCGGCGACTGTCTGGCCGAGGCCCGAGGCGTCGTGGCCGAACGTGACGTCCCCGTCGTGCTCATGGGCTATACGAACCCGTTCGCGCGGTACGGCTACGACCACTTCGCGATGGTCGCGGCGCCCATGGGCGTCGCGGGCGTGATCGTTCCGGACCTGCCGGCCGAGGAGAGCGGAGCCTTCGACGGGGAGCTCGATGCGGTCGGGATGGCCCGCATCGACCTGTACGCGCCGACCACGCCGGACGAACGCCTGGCCCGGCTCGTCCCCGTATCGCGCGGCTTCGTGTACTGCGTGTCGCTGACCGGGGTCACCGGCGCGCGCCGCACGCTCGGCGCCGACGTCGGGTCCTTCGTCGGCCGCGTGCGGCGCCACACGGCCCTGCCGATCGTGCTCGGCTTCGGGATCAGCGAGCCCGCGCACGTCTCGGCGCTGCGTGGTCTAGTGGACGGCGTCGCGGTCGGCAGTGCCGCGATCGACGCCGTGACCGCGGCGAGCGACAAGCCGGCGGCGCTGCGCACGTTCGTGCGGGGCCTCGTCGAGGCGGGGAGGTCCTGATGGCGACGCGAGGGATCCGCGGCGCGACAACGGTCGAGCGGAACGACCGCGAGCAGATCCTCGCGGCCACCCGCGAGCTGCTCGAGGTGCTCGTGCGGCTGAACGGCCTGCGGCCGGACGACGTCGCATCCGTGTGGTTCACGGTGACGCCGGATCTCGACGCCGAGTTCCCGGCGTTCGCGGCGCGTGAGATCGGCTGGACCGAGGTCCCGCTCATGTGTGGTCGCGAGATCCCGGTGCCAGGCGCCATCGCGGGATGCATCCGCGTGCTCATCGACTGGAACACGGCGAAGACGCAGCGCGAGATCCACCACGCGTTCCTGCGTCGCGCGAAGGAGCTGCGTCCGGCGTGGGCGGTGGAGGTCTGACGTGCTGGTCGTCATGAAGCGCGACGCGACGAAAGAGGAGATCGACGGCGTGGTGCGGCGGATCGGCGAGCTCGGCCTCACCGCGACCCCGCTTCCAGGTGCTGAGCGCACCGCCATCGGCACGTTCGGCGTGGCGGCCCGCGAGTACGCCGAGCAGCTCGAGTCGCTGCCCGGCGTCGCCGAGATCGTCCTCGTGAGCCGCCCGTTCAAGCTGAGCTCGCGCGAGGTGCATCCGGCCGACTCGGTCGTGCGGATCGGCGACGTGCCGATCGGCAACGGGCAGCCGCTCGCGGTCCTCGCCGGGCCGTGCTCAGTGGAGTCGCGCGAGCAGACCATGAGCACCGCACGCGCGGTGCGGACCGCCGGGGCGTCGCTCCTGCGCGGCGGCGCGTACAAGCCGAGCACGTCGCCATATCACTTCCGCGGTCTCGGGCCGTCGGGTCTCGAGCTGCTGAGCGAAGCGCGCGCCGCGACGGGGTTGCCCGTCGTCACCGAGGTCCTCACGCCCAGCGATGTGGAGCTCGTCGCGTCGTATGCCGACTGCCTGCAGATCGGCGCGCGCAACATGCAGAACTTCTCCCTGCTCGACGCCTGCGGCGAGCAGTCCAAGCCCGTGCTGCTGAAGCGCGGGATGTCCGCGACGGTCGAGGAGCTGCTCCTCTCGGCCGAGTACATCCTCGCGAAGGGCAATCAGAACGTGATCCTCTGCGAGCGCGGGATCCGGACGTTCGAGAAGTACACCCGCAACACCTTCGACATCAACGCGATCCCGCTGCTGAAGAGGCTCTCGCATCTCCCGGTCATCGCCGATCCCTCGCACGGTACGGGGAAGTGGTATCTCGTCACGCCGGTCGCGCTTGCCGCCGTCGCCGCGGGCGCTGACGGGCTGCTCATCGAGGTCCATCCCGCGCCCGATCACGCGCTGAAGGACGGCTTCCAGTCGCTCACGTTCGAGCACTTCGAGAAGCTGATGGCGATGCTGCCCGCCGTCGCGGGCGCGGTCGGCCGGCCGGTGGCCGCGGCGGTCTGATGCGCGTCGGGATCGCCGGCTGTGGGCTCATCGGCGGCTCGCTCGCGCTGGCCCTCCGCGGCGGGCACGACGTGATCGCGTTCGACCCAGCCGGCACCGGCGACATTGCGAGGGCGGCGCGGCTGGAGGATCTTCTCGCCGCCGATGTGGTCATCGTCGCGACGCCGCTGCCGCAGGTCGTGCCCACTCTTCGAGCGCTGGCCGGTCACGCGAACGGGGCGGTGCTCATGGACGTCGGGAGCGTGAAGCGTGCGGTCGCCGCATTCGCGGACACCGCACCGGCGACGGCGCGGATCGTGGGCGGCCATCCGATGGCCGGCGGGACCGAGCCGGGCTTCGCCGCCGCGCGGGCCGACCTGTTCCGCGACCGGCCGTTCCTGCTCGTGCCGACCGCGCGGTCGGACGAGCGAGCGATGGGACTGGCAGGCGATGTGGCCCGCGCCGCCGGGGCGGTCCCGACCGTCGTGTCCGCGCAGGAGCACGACCGCATGGTGGCGGTCCTCTCGGGGCTTCCGCTGGCGATGGCTCGCGCCCTCGCGCGCGTCGGCGCGGACGTCGCGGACCTCGCCGGTCCCGGATTCCGGGACGCGACGCGGCTCGCGCAGACCTCGCCGGCGCTCGCAGACGCGATCCTCAACGGGAACGCGACCGAGGTGCGGGCCGCGCTCGCGAAGCTGCGCGAAGCGCTCGACGAGGTCGAGCGGGAGCTGGGCTAGCGGCCAAGCTCCTTCAGCATGTCGAAGAAATCGGGGAAGGTCTTCGACACGCTCTCGGATCCCTCGATGGCGACGCCCGGGATCTGCAGACCGAGCACGGCGAACGCCATGGCGACCCGATGATCGCCCTTCGCGTCGACGATGCCGTCGCGCAGCGGGGCGGGCTCGATGCGGATCGAGTCGGCGAAGGCGGTCGCGCGTCCGCCCAGGGCGTTGATCCCGTCGGCGACCGCGTGGATCCGGTCGCTCTCCTGGAGCCGGGTGTGTGCGATCCCGCCGAGCTCGGTCGGCGTGTCGCATTGCGTGGCGACGACGGCGAGGCTCGGGAACACGTCGGAGCAGTCGCGCACGTTGGCCACGATGCCCTGCAGCCGGCCGACCCGCTCGACGGTGACGGCGCCCTTGCCGCGCGATACGCCGCAGCCCATCTCCTCGAGGATCGAGAAGTAGCGCACGTCGCCCTGCCCGCCGCGGATCTCGTGGGCATCGACGTTCTCGATCGTGACGCTGCCCCCGCAGATCGCGGCAGCGGCCGCGGGGTACGTCGCGGCCGTCGCGTCTCCCGGGATCGCGAACGAGCGCGCCTTGACCTTCTGCGGCTTGATCGTGATCCGGTCCAGCGTCGGCGCGTCGACCTTCACGCCGCGCTGATTGAGGGCGGCGATGGTCAGGTCGACGAACGGCGCGGAGACCAGCGATCCGGTGATCTCGAGCTCGATCCCGCGCTCGAGCCGCGCCGCGACGAGCAGCAGCGCCGACGCGAACTGACTCGATTGGTTCCCTGACACCGCGACCGGTCCGCCGCGGATCGGGCCCTTTACGGTGAGCGGCAGCGAGTCGGCGTCGGCACTCGCCCCGAGGTCGCGGAGGGCGTGGACCAACGGGGCGATCGGGCGCTCCCGCATCCGCTCGGCGGCGTCGACGCGCGTCTCGCCGTCGGCGACCGCGGCGAGCGCGAGAGCGAATCGGGCGACCGTGCCGGACTCCGCCGCGTTGACCGGGCCGGTGGCGTGGGGGATCGTCTCCGCGCCGTGCACGGTGACCTGGAACGTCTGATCCCATTCCAGGCGATACCCGAGCGCGGCGAGCGCCTGGCGCATCGCGCGGACGTCATCGCCCGGATCGAGCCGGCCGAGGTCGAGGCGCGAGCGCCCATCGGCGATGGCCGACAGCACGAGCTCGCGGTTCGCGATGCTCTTTGAGGCGGGCACCCGGACGCGCACGTCGCGAAGCGGGTGACGGAACGGGACGATCGGACGGGGAGTCATGGGACAGGGGATTATGGCCACGGATCGGATGAGACCGTTTTCCGCGCTGACGTTGTGCGCGTGCGTGGTGATCGCCTGCGCGGGTGAGCCGCCGCCGATCTCGCCGTCCGCGAGCGCTGGCCTTCTCGGCACCGACGCGCCGGTCGCTCCACCGGTCATCGCGTTGGA
>DATJHW010000041.1:0-4775 GCA_035493615.1 Saccharimonadales bacterium (SeqCode)
CTACTTCCTCCGTCTCGGTGCCATGGGATTCGGCGGTCCGATCGCGCTCGCCGGCTACATGCAGCGGGATCTCGTCGAGCGCCGCGGCTGGTTCACGCAGGAGGAGTACCTGCAGGGCCTCGCGGTCGCCCAGACCCTGCCCGGACCGCTCGCCGCGCAGCTCGCGATGTGGCTGGGGTACGTGCGCCGCGGCACCGCCGGCGCGACGGCCTCGGCCCTCGCGTTCATCCTGCCGCCGTTCCTCATCGTCACGGTCGTCGCGGCGATCTACGTGGCGCTGGCGGGCACGACGATGATCCAGGCGCTGTTCTATGGCATCGGTCCGACCGTGATCGTCCTCATCCTGCGCGGCGCGTGGAAGCTGTTGCGCGTGACCGTGAGGTCGGACCGCCGGCTCTGGGCGATCTTCGCCGTGGTCGCGGCCACGACACTCATCGCGCGCAGCGAGGTCGCGATCCTGTTCATCCTCGCCGGGCTCGTCGGCGTGGTCCTGTACGCGCCGCGGTACCGGCCGTCGGTTCGGTCGGTGCCCCTGCTCCTGCCGCCATTCGTCACGCCGGTCGTCGCCGCGGCGGCTTCGGCCGATCCCGCCACGCTCGTCGCACTCGGGGTCTTCTTCTTCAAGGCTGGCGCGTTCACCTTCGGATCCGGCCTCGCGATCGTGCCGTTCCTCCAGCAGGGCGTCGTCCACGACTTCGGCTGGCTGTCGGAGCGGGAATTCCTCGATGCGGTCGCGATGGGCATGATCACCCCGGGCCCCGTCGTCATCACGGCGGTCTTCGTCGGCTATCTCGTCGCCGGCCTCGCGGGCGCGGCCGTCGCGGCCGCCGGCGTGTTCCTCCCGCCGTTCCTCATGGTCGTGCTGTTCGCGCCGTGGATCGTCCGCCATCGGACGCATCCTGCGGTGCAGGGATTCACGAAGGGCGCGACGGCCGCCGCGGCGGGCGCGATCGTCGGCGCCGGGGCGGTGATCGCCACGCAGGTCCTGGTCGACGTACCCAGGCTGCTCCTCTTCGGGGCGGCGCTGCTGATCCTGTGGCGCTGGAGGATCAGCGAGCCCCTGGTCGTCGCAGGCTCCGCGGTCGCGGGCGTGGTCCTGCTCAGCCTGCGCTGAGCTCCGCAGCGAGCGCGGCGCTGACGTCTGCCTGCGGCTCGACGCCCGCACCGCTCGCCATCCGTGCGGCGCCGTGGCGTTGAAGAACGCGGCCGCGAGCCGGCTTCGATCGGCGCCGTGGGCGTAGACGAACAGGACGGTACGCGGAGCCGCGGCCACCCCACAGGATGCGCCGCCGGACGTTTCTGCGAAGATGAACGCTCAGCACGGGAGGTGCGCCATGCCGGCGACGCGCGCGAAGAAGGCCACGGCAGCGGCTCCGAAGGCGAAGGCCCAGAAGTGGGTCTATCTGTTCGCCGGTGGCAAGGCCGAGGGCAACGCGAACATGCGCGCGCTCCTCGGCGGCAAGGGTGCCGGTCTCGCCGAGATGACGAACGCGGGCCTTCCAGTCCCGTCCGGCTTCACGATCACGACCGCGGCCTGCAACGCGTACTTCAAGAACGGCAAGACGCTCCCGCCGGGTCTTTGGGATCAGGTCGAGCGCGGCCTCGCGACCGTCGAGAAGTCCACGAAGAAGAGGCTCGGCGACCCGAAAGACCCGCTGCTCGTCTCGGTGCGCTCGGGCGCCGCGATGTCGATGCCGGGGATGATGGATACCGTCCTCAACCTCGGCCTCAACGACCAGAGCCGCCAGGGTCTCGCGACGCTGACGAAGAACGAGCGGTTCGCCTGGGACGCGTATCGGCGGTTCATCTCGATGTTCGGCCGGATCGTCCTAGACATCGACGCGAAGAAATTCGACGACGCCCTGGAGAAGCGCAAGCGCGCGAGAGGAGCGAAGTCGGATACCGACCTCGGGGCCAAGGACCTCGCCGCGCTCGTCGACGACTTCAAGGCGATCGTCAAGAAGGAGACGGGGAAACCGTTCCCGACCGAGCCGCACGACCAGCTGCGCCTCGCGGTCGAAGCCGTGTTCGGCTCGTGGTTCGGCCAGCGCGCGAAGGACTATCGGAAGCAGTTCAAGATCTCGGACGACCTCGGCACGGCGTGCAGCGTCGTGACGATGGTCTTCGGCAACATGGGCGATGACTCCGGCACCGGCGTCGCGTTCACCCGCGACCCGAACACCGGCGAGAAGAAGCTGTACGGCGAGTACCTCACGAACGCCCAGGGCGAGGACGTCGTCGCGGGCATCCGCACGCCGGCCAAGATCGAACAGATGAAGCGCGACATGCCCAAGGCGTACGTGGAGTTCGAGAAGATCGCGCAGCGCCTCGAGAAGCATTACCGCGACGCGCAGGATCTCGAGTTCACCATCGAGCGCGGCAAGCTGTACATGCTGCAGACCCGCTCGGCCAAGCGCACCGCGCGCGCGGCGATGAAGATCGCGACGGACATGGTCAGGGAGAAGCTCATCACCAAGGACGAGGCGATCCAGCGGGTCGATCCGCTCCAGGTCGAGCAGCTCCTGGTCCCCGGCTTCGATCCGAAGGCGGTCGAACGGGCCCGCAAGGACGGGCGATTCCTCGCGAAGGGCCTCAACGCGTCGCCCGGCGCCGCCACGGGTCGGGCGGTCTTCGACGCCGACCGCGCCGTCGCACTCAAAGGGCAGAAGCAGCTCGTGGTCCTCGTGCGTCCCGAGACGTCGCCGGACGACTTCCACGGCATGATCGCCGCGACCGGGATCCTCACCGCGCGCGGCGGATCGACGTCGCACGCAGCCGTCGTCGCCCGCGGGCTCGGGCTCCCCTGCGTGGCCGGGGTCGCGGCGCTCCAGATCGACTTACAGAAGCGCGAGATGCGCGTCGGCGAGGTCGTGATCAAGGAGGGCGACGCGATCTCGATCGACGGGACCACGGGTGAGGTGTTCGCCGGCGAGCTGCCGACGAACCCGCCGAACTACGAGAAGGAGACCGAGCTCATCGAGCTCCTGTCATGGGCGGACAAGCGCCGCCGGCTCGGGGTGTGGGTGAACGCCGACACGCCCGGTGAGTGCATCGAAGCTCGCAAGCTGGGCGCGGAGGGTGTGGGCCTGGCGCGCACCGAGCACATGTTCCGGCAGGCCGAGCGCCTCCCGTTCGTGCAGGACATGATCATGGCCGACACCTTGGAGGGCCGGCAGACCGCGCTTGCGAAGCTGCTCCCGTTCCAGCAGGGCGACTTCCGCGAGATGTACAAGGCCATGGATGGCCTCCCGGTCGTGATCCGGCTCATCGATCCGCCGCTCCACGAGTTCCTCCGAGAGTTCGCGGACGTCGACATCGACATCGCCGTCGCCGAGGCGACCGGCAAGGACGGGCCGGACATCGAGGCGAAGCGGAAGATCTGGCGCCGGCTCGAGCAGATCCACGAAGACAACCCCATGCTCGGCCTTCGCGGCTGCCGCCTGCTCCTGGTGTATCCGGAGATCCTCGAGATGCAGATCCGCGCGATCCTCGGCGCGGCCGCCGATTCGGCTGAGAAGGGCGTCAGCGCGAAGCCCGAGATCATGATGCCGCTGGTCGGCACGATGGGGGAGCTCGACCGGCTGCGCACGCAGGTCATGGAGGTCGCGGCGGCGGTCGAGAAGGAGCGCGGGCGCAAGGTCCCGTTCAAGTTCGGGACGATGATCGAGATCCCGCGCGCCTGCATCATCGCCGACCAGATCGCGACCGAGACGGAGTTCTTCTCCTTCGGCACGAACGACCTCACGCAGACGGTGCTCGGCATCTCGCGGGACGACGCGCAGAAGAGCTTCCTCACGCGATACGTGGAGCAGAAGATCATCCCCGACGACCCGTTCCAGGTGATCGACCGGGGCGGGGTCGGCGAGATGATGCGGATGGGCGTTGACCGCGGCCGGAAGACGAAGCCCGACCTGAAGATCGGCATCTGCGGCGAGCACGCCGGCGAGCCCAGCTCGGTCGCGTTCTGCCACGACATCGGCCTCACGTACGTGTCGCCCTCGACGTACCGCGTGCCCGTCGCGCGCCTGGCCGCGGCGCAGGCCGCGCTCGCGACCAAGGAGCGGGACCGCTAGCGGCGGCGGCCGTCCATCCGGATCGTCCAGGGCTCGATCGCGTCGACCACGAGATGGGACGGGATCCACGGATCGCGCGCGAACACGGCACGCACGGCATCAACGGACTCGGCCTCCACGACGATCGCGACCCGGTGCTCGTCCGCGAGCGGTCCGCCGAGGACGATGATCCCGGCGTCCACGAGGGCATCCATGTACGCCGCATGCGCGGTCCAGCCGGACTGCTGCTCCATCGGCCGGGACGGGTCCCACCTGGGTCCGGACCGGAGCTCCATCACCAGGAACATCGCCATGACCGCACGCTAGCGCGCAAGACCGAAATGCCGCTCGACCACCGCGATGACCGCATCGAGCGTCTGCGAGCCGTCGAGCTCGACCGTGGCGAGACCATGCGATCGGGCGGTCCGCCGCACGTGGTCGGTGAGCAGCGCGTCGCGCTCCAGCTTGTTCCGGCTCGCCCGGTCGTGATCGCTCGTCCCGTCGATGCCGCGCCAGCCGCGCGCGGCGTAGTTCCGCTCGCGCGTCGCGGGCGTCGGAAGGAGGAAGATCGCCTGCCGCCGCGACGAAAGGTGCGGCGCGACGAGCTCGGGCAGGAGTCCGAATCCCTCCGCCACGACCCCAGGCGCGTCCACGGCCGCGAGGTCCTCGAGGACCATCCCGAACCGCTCGCGGAACTCGAGCACTTCCATCTCGGCCATGCGC
>DATJHW010000042.1:0-3019 GCA_035493615.1 Saccharimonadales bacterium (SeqCode)
GAGCTGCGCCGGGTCGTTGGGCTCGCGGTTCCGGAGCTGGTCGAAGCAGAACGTCCAAAACGCGGTGCCCTCGTCGGCGAGAAGGCCATCGAGCGAGTAGTTGAACACTGTCGCGATCAGCTTCCGCATGGTCAGAACTCCCGTGCTGGTCTGGGGAGACTCGGCTAGTCCGCGCCCACCGGTGCCGGTTCGACGACCGCGTGGGCCTCGCCGAGGCCGAGGCGACGGTAGAGCCTGGCGAGCGGCCGGGGCGCCCACCAGTTGAGGTCACCGAGCAGCCGCATCGTCGCCGGGACGACGAGTGCCCGCACGAGCGTGGCGTCGATCGCGACCGCGATCGCCATCCCGAGGCCGATGGCCTTGATGATCACGACCTCCGCCAGCGCGAAGGCGAGGAAGACGCCGACCATGATCGCCGCAGCGCCGGTGATGAGCCGGCCGATCCGCTCGAGCCCTTCGGCGACCGCGAATCGGTTGTCGTGAGTCCGGTGATATTCCTCCTGCATCCGGCTGAGGAGCAGGACCTCGTAGTCCATGGACAGGCCGAAGACGATGCAGAACATGATCACGGGCAACGTGGGATCGATCGAGGACGGCGTGAAGTTGAGCCACGAGGAGAGGTGGCCGTCCTGGAAGATCCAGACGAGCGCGCCGAACGACGCGCTGATCGAGAGGAAGTTCATGAGCACCGCTTTCAGCGGCAGCACGACCGAGCCGAGCAGGAGGAACAGGACCACGTACGTGGCGAGCACCACGAACCCGACGGCCGCGGGGGTCTTCCCGAGGATGAAGTTGATCGCGTCGACGTCGTACGCGGTGAACCCGGTCACGAGCAGCTCGGCGCCGGGCGGCGCCGCGATCGCGCGGATCTGCTTGAGCTCGTCGCGCGACCGATCGCTGCCGATCGCGTCGGCGCTGAACGCGTTGAGCACGGCGATGTCCTTGCCGATGCTTTGCGTGATCCCCGCCTGGGCCGCCGGTGGCAGGCTGGCCGGGTTCGCGAGCGCCTCCAGGACCTGCGCTTTGGTGAGCGGCACCTCGGCGTCCACGACGCTGGCCACGTGCAGGATGCCGGGGATCGCGGCGACCGTGTGCGAGAGGTCGTAGAGGGCACCGGCGTTCTCGGCGCTGAGCGGGTCGCTCCCGTTCAGGTAATGGATGACGATCTGGAACGAGTTCTGGTCCTGGCCCGGGAACCGGTCGATCTGGGTGTGCAGCGCGACGCGGGATTCGGCGCCCGGCGGCAGCATGTCCACGTCGCCGTTCGCGAGCCGGAGCCGCAGGAACGGCGAGCCCGCGAGCAGGATGAACGCGAGCACCGGAATCAGCACGACGAGCGGGCGCGCCATCACCGCGGTGGCGAGCCGGTGCCAGAGACCGGGGCCGCGCTCGGCGGTGCTGACGGGCCTGCCGCGCAGCCGCCGCCACAGCTCCGACAAGCGAAGGCTGTTCACCCGCGGCCCGAGCAGCGAGAGCACCGCGGGGAGGAACGTGAGCCCGTAGAACACGGCGATCGCCACGACGAGCGCGCCGGCGTAGCCCATCGATGCGAGGAACGTGCCCTGGTAGAAGAACATCCCGGCAAGGCCGATCGCGACGGTGAGCCCCGAGAACGTGATCGCGCGGCCCGCGGTGGCCATCGAACGCGCGATCGCGTCCTCAACGGTGCGCCCACGCGCCAGCTCCTCGCGAAAACGGTTGACGATGAACAGCGAGTAGTCGATCGCGACGCCGAGACCGATGAGCGTCACGATGTTGAGCGCGTACTGCGAGACATCGGTCGCATGGCTGAGCGCGAACGTCGCGGCGATGCCGCCGACGACCGCGAGCATCCCAACGCCCAGCGGCAGCATCGCGGCCAGCACCGTGCCGAAGACGAGCAGGAGGAGGATCAGCGCGAGCGGCAGCGAGACGTACTCCGCGCGCTGGAGGTCGGTCTCGAGGATCGCGTTGAAGTCGTGGTTCACCGCGAGGTACCCGGTCGCCTGGACGCTCAGGACGTCGGAGACGATCGTCGCCCGCAGCTCGGGGTAGTACCTCCCGGCGGTGACCGAGTCGTCCTTCGTGCTCACGACCGCGATGAGCGCGTGCTGGTCGCGTGACACGAGTGACGCGGCCTGCGGGCCCGGGTCGTACGCGGTGAGCACCGACTGCACGCGGGGATCCGCGCGGACGCCCGCGAGTGAGCGGTCCACCGCGGCCTTGTATGCGGGGTCGGTGACGACGAGGGTCTGACTGTCGAACACGACCGTGAACAACGTGCCGCTCGAGCGGGGTAGCTCCTTCTCCATGAGCTGAGCGGCGCGTCCCGATTCGGACGTCTGGATGATCCCGCCGCTCTTCAGATCGCCGCCCGAGGCGCTCACGACGACCGACACGGCCATCAGCGCGCCTGACACGATCAGGAACGCCCAGCGGAACCGGTAGACCAGGTGACCCCACGCCGCGAACATGACCGCTTTCCCTCCGCCCGGGTGCGTGTTTACGGTGTAAACTAGTGGCCGATGGCGGCTCTGTCAACAAACACGCGGACACCGCTCAGCCGCTCGCGCATCGCGCAGGCCGCGCTCGCGATCGTCGACCGCGACGGCCTCGAGGCGCTCTCGATGCGCCGGCTCGGCGCGGAGCTCGGGGTCGAGGGCATGGCGGTGTACCGGTACTTCCCGAACAAGGCCGCTGTGCTTGCGGGCGTGGTCGAGATGCTGCTTGCCGAGCTCGTGATCCCGGCGCCGTCGAGCGTTCCGTGGACCGACGTGTTCCGCGACGTGTCGCGCGCGTACCGCGCGCTGCTGCTGCGCCATCCGCACGCCATCCCACTGCTCGCCGCGCTGCCGCTCACCGATCCGGCTGCGGCGGGCGCCGCAGGATCGGTCATGGCGCTGCTGCGCGCCGCGGGGTTCGACGCGGAGTCCGCGCTCCGGACGCTCGCGACGATCACCTCGTACGTCGTGGGCATCGCGCAGTGGGAGGTCGGGACCGCACCGCTGCGTGCGGAGGGTCGCGACATCACGTTGCCGCC